>JBJKSJ010000239.1:0-2906 GCA_046704085.1 Ktedonobacterales bacterium
TCTTCTTTCTCGTCCCGCTGTTGGGGCTGGCGCTGCTCACCCAGGGCGTCCTTAATTTCGGTCGCCTGGTGCTGGATAAAAGCACGCGCCGCGAAGCCTGGCAGATCGCCCTGGCCTCCACCTATCGCCGTCACATCATCGTCTGCGGGCTGGGACATGTGGGCCTGCGCGTAGCGACACATCTGCTGGAGGCAGGCTATGCAGTCGTGGTCATCGAGCGCGATTGGGCCAGCGAGTTTGTGCCCCGCGCCCTCAATCTCAAAATCCCCGTCGTCATGGGCGACGCCCGCGAGCCAACCAGCCTGCACCAGGCAGGCTTGAAGCGTGCCAGAGCCGTCGTCGCCTCGATCAATAACGATCTGCTCAATATTGAGATCGCGCTGGCCGCGCGCGCCAGGCATCCCGGCATCCAGACCATCCTGCGCATCTTCAGTGAGGAGCTTGATCGCAATCTGGAGCAGAGCTTTGGCCTGAACACCGCCTTCAGCACCTCGGCGCTCGGCGCTCCAACGTTGGCCGCCGCCGCCGTCAGCCACCAGATTGACTATGTGCTGACATTTGATGGCAGCCATGACCTGCTGGGTGTCTCCCACCTGACCGTGCAGCCCGACAGCCCCTTCTCCGGCCCGATCTGGAAGTTTGAGGAGACCGAGGGCGTGCGCGTGCTGGCCGCTCAGGATGCGTCTGGTCGTCAAGCGCCAAACGTCGCTCTGCGCGAGATAACTCCGGGCGACCAGCTTGTCCTCCTCGGCGTGCCCGGCACCTTGGAAGCACTGCACCTGAAATATATCAACAGCGCCGAGACGGCCCCACTGGCCGTTAGCCATCGACGGCACTCCAGCGAGTTGCTGGATCGCGTGATCGTCTGCGGGCTGGGCAAAGTCGGCTATCGCGTCGTGCAGCGGCTCTACCACCTGACGCCGCGCCCCGAAATCACGGTGATCCACCTCGACGATGACCTTTCGTTCTCCAGGCAGATCAGCGACCTGGCGGGCGTGAAGATCATCATCGGCGACGCCCGCAACAGCGAGACGCTTCAGCAAGCCGAGATTCAGCGCGCCACCACCGTTGCAGCCGTGACCTCCGACGATCTGGTCAATCTTCAGATCGGCCTGGCCGCCCGCCGCGCGCATCCACAACTCCATCTTGTGCTGCGCGTCTTCAGCGACACGCTGGCGGAGAAGCTGGGCGATCTCTTTAACATCACCACCACCTACAGCACCTCAGAGCTGGCCGGCTCAACTCTGGCAGCAACAGCCATTCTGAGCGGCGTGAGCCAGGCATTCTTTGTGGGCAACCGCCTCTTCGCCGCCGATCAGCGCGCCGTCAGCGCCGCTGATCGCCTGAGCGGCCAGAGTGTCCAGACCATCCGCGCGCAAGAGCAGGCGCTGGTCATCGCCCTGCGCCGCCAGGGGACAGCGCAGACCCTCCCGCCGCTGGAGACCGTGATCGCCCCCGGCGACGACCTCACCCTCCTGGCCCCGCTCGATACCCTCGCCCGCCTGCGCGGGATGCGCCAGCCTTGACAATGGTTGTCCGCTTCTGCTATGCTGTAAGTAGGCGAGTACGTCTCCATGAACGATGCTTTCTGTCGGCCCTGCCGACATGCGACAGGTGAAGTGTGGGTGGTCTTGTGGCATAGAAAGCAGCCTGGCAGACAGCCAGGCGTGGAGGCTGTATGGCTCGTCAAGCATCTTCATCCAGCGTCGGCAAGAATTTCTTCTGGTTCTTTCTGCTCTCTTTCGCCTTCTTTGCCTTCCTCAACACCGGCCTCTCCTTCATCTTCACCCGGCTCTTCACCTTGCTGATCAGCGTGCCCACCTTCTCGATGATCGCCCTCTTCGCGCTGATCCTGACCCTGGTCTACCGCCAGCATGCGGTCGAAGAGGTGCCCTACAATCAGGTGGGGCTGCTAATGACACCCAGCGGCAGCCTCAAAGACATCCTGGAGCCTGGCCCGCGTTGGCTCTGGCTGGGACGCGAACACATCGGCAGCTATCTCGCGCTGGATCCGATCAGCACGCAGGTGTCCCTGCTGGGGCTGAAGTCCAGCGATGGCGTGGCGCTGTCGCCACTGACCATGATCACCACCTGGCGCATCCTGCCAGACATCCACAAGCTCTTCCACGCTCAGTACCGCTACTCCATCAGCCAGGTGGCGCTGGAAAGCCAGTGGCAGCGCGAGCGCCGCGTGGGCGAGCGCGTCGCACAGATACTCCGGCCCCGCGTGGCCCAGAAGCCGCTCAGTGACCTGGAGCAAGACCTGGGCGCTATCCAGCAGAGCGCCTTTGGACACGCCGTGATCCGCGAGATCAACACAGGTCTGCTCCCGATGGGCCTGAAAGTCGAGCGGCTGGAATGCATTGGCAGCCTGACCACGCCCACCAAAGCCGCGGAGGCAGTCAAAACCATCAGCGCGGCGCGCCTCAAGCTCGAAAGCCTCTTGCGCCCGCGCGCGCCCGATCCGACCCTTCCGCAGATCGATCAGCGCCTCGCCAACCTCCAGCAGCGCGCGCGCCTGGTAGAACAGCAGGTACGCGACGCCACGCACGCTGTCAACGACTACGTGCAAGCCATCATCGATGTCCTGGAGCCGTTCTATCAGCAAGCCGCATCCAAACCCGACATGCAGGCAATGGGCACAACCGGCAAGAAGAAGAGCCAGCGCATGAACACGTTGAGCCAGGAGGTCTTGGCTCTCTTGGAAGAGCTGCGCAAGACCAAAGCCCTGCTCGATCAACTCAAGCGCCCGCCTTTCGACCTGACCCCCGACGAACTCAACACCCTCTTCAAAGTGCTGGAGGCCATCGAGCAGAAGAAGCTTCTGCTATCGTCGCTCTTCCCATGATAGTGGTCAGTTCGGTCAGCTTGGTCTCCACCAGCAGCAGGTTGCCGCCGTCTGGCGC
>JBJKSJ010000240.1:0-10884 GCA_046704085.1 Ktedonobacterales bacterium
CGCCGTCGCCTCCAGAGTCGGCTTACCAGCCGCAGGAGCCTATACACAAAGCGTTCGATGCGCGGCGAAGGAAATGGGCGCACATCAAAGCCAAAGAGCCGCATCAGTCTATTCGCGATCAGATAATACACCACGACCGCCCCAATGGACCCACCCAATATTACCCCATAGAGAACCAGCGGCCAATAGTCGATCACCCATTGCTCCAGCGCAAACAGCGCGGGAAAGTAGTGGCGCCAGACTCCGCCACGGCCGAGGTGGCTGGTCACAAAGAGCGCCGCGCCATTCGCCGCCTGAATCGCGTTTTCCAGCCCGGCCACCAGATCATGCAGCGGGACTGCCGTCAGCCAGAGACTTGCCCAGAAAAACGCATAGAGCGCCAGAGATGTAAGAAAGCTGCCGACGACGACAACCAATGCTGGCCGCAGGCGCGCCCGCATAGCAAAGCCCAGCGCCAGTCCGACTATCCCACTGGCGCCCATCCGCCAGCCATAATGCGGCCCCGTAATCAGCGCGATCAGCAGCGTGCCCACCACCACTGCCAGCAAAGTGGGCTTGAAGCCCCGGCGCAGCATCAAGAGAACAAACGGCATGGGCACCAGCAGCGAGAAGACCGCTCCAGCGACCGGCAGAAAGATGCGCACCAACTCCAGAATCACAGCCACATCGGCCAACAGGCCACCCTCTGCCAGCGAGAGCGCATCTACCCAGGGTGTCGGCTCTCTGACGCCAGATCCAGGTGCTTCATCGATTGGTTGGAGAAATTCACGCCGGTCAAGCTCAAGCACGAGGTGGATTCCTCCTCAGGATCGTTGCCAGCCCCGAAATAACTCCCAGGGCCAGACAAATCCAGCCGGGCGTCGGCTGATGCGCAATTTGCAAGGCCACCCCACCCGTCAACGAGAAAACAAAGACAATCATATACGAGAAACGGGTCACGCTGCGTTCCACCCGCCGAATCTCCGCCTCGATTGGGTCCAGATCGATCTCCAGGCGCAGTTCCCCCCGATCCAGTCTAGACATCACCTGCTCGGTCTGCCGGGGCAGGTTAATGATCGAGCGAACCAGCGGGAAAATATCCTCACGCGACAGGCCCAGCAGCCCGGCGATGCCAGCAGCAGTGCTGCCGTTGCCGTTATTGCTGGTCATAAACGCGCGCGCATAAGGCAGCGCCACCTCCGTGAAATTAAACTCTGGCGCCAGGCCCGTCGCCAGGCCAGAGAGAATCCCCATCATGCGCCCAAAGAAAATAAATTGATAGGGCAGACGAAACGGCTGATTATAGAGTAACTCATCCACTTCCTCGAAGACATCGCCAAGGTCCACCGAGGTCGCCTCGGCCATCGTGCGCCCGTAAAACTGCCCCAGCATCAGGTCGGCGGCCTTCTCCAGCGACGCCATATCCGCGCCCGGCCCGATAAAGCCAAGTTCATCCAGCCCCACAATCAGTCCGTGCGCATCCTTACTCGCCACCGCCAGGAAACACTTGCGCACGCCGCGCTTGAGCGAACGCCCCACCGTGCCCATCATCCCAAAATCAACAAAGGCAATCACCGGCCCATTCGACCCTGGCTGCACAAACAGGTTCCCTGGATGCGGGTCGGCGTGGAAAAAGCCCTCTTCCAGAATCTGCTTGAAATAGGTGCTGATCGTGCGGTCAGCAACCTGCTTGCGATTCAGCCCGGCAGCCTCGATGGCAGGGTAGTTGCTGATCTTGATACCTTCAATCCACTCCAGCGTCAGCACCTGCCCTTTGGTGTAATCCCAGTAGATTTTCGGCACCTTCACCGTCGGATCATCAGCGAAGAGCCGCTCAAAACGCTCGGCGTTGCGCCCCTCGGCCACATAATCCAATTCCTCATAGGTCGTGCGGCTAAACTCACGATACAGCGCCCAGAGATCAATAAATTTATTGGCATCTTTTTTAAGCCGGGTAATCACCCAGATCACAAACTTCATCGCGCTCAGATCGGCTTTGACCAACCGATATATGCGGGGTCGCTGCACCTTCACGGCCACATCTTCGCCGCTGTGCAATTTGGCGCGATGCACCTGACCTAACGACGCAGCGGCTGTCGGCTTTTGTTCCACATAGGCATACACTTCGGTGAGTGACCGTCCAAATTGACGCTCAATAGTTTCAGCAACATAGCGAAAAGAAATCGGCGAGACCTCATCCTGGAGCTGCATCAGTTCTTGCAGTGCCACCTGCGGCAGCAGGTCGGCCCGCGCGCTCAGAAATTGCCCCAGTTTGATGAGCAGCCCACCAAGCGCCAGCGAGGTTTCCCGAAAAGTAACAGCGACCTTGCGCAGCGCCTCAGTGTTGGGCCGAACCTCACGGTCGCCCCGCTGGCGCGCCTTCAGCACGCGCCGCCGCTCGCGGTACATAATCCAGATTGTCGTAAACAGCAGCCTTGAGACGCGATAAAAACGCCAGGCCCGATTGGCCCGGTTAAACACAGGTACTCGCACCTGTTCATCCCTTCTACCAGGCATACCATTGCCCGCTCGCTAACGCACGTCTTCCCCCCTTATGCCATCAGCAGCCCCTATGAACCTGCTACAGCATAGCACGCGCCCCATCCACACACAACTCAGGCAATACCGAGCAGCGATGCCAGGCTACATCTCGTGGTTGTTACGCCGATTCAGCAGAAACGCGCTAAAATCGGCCACGCTGGCTACCGCGCCCTCATCGAGCATATTCACGATCTGCTTGACCACGACCCGCCGAGGTTGCCCTGGTTGATCACCCGGCGCAAACCCTATCGCGCTGGTCGTGGCAGGCTCGCGCTCTGCGCGAATCTCCTCAGCCACCAGTTCTAGGAGATCGGCAACACCCAGGGCCAACGCCTCCGCCAGCTTTTCCAACACGATGGCGGACGGGTACTTTTGTCCACGCTCCACCTCGCCCACATAGACCACTGAGAGATTCGCCTTATCGGCTACCTCTTTCAGCGTCAAACGCCGGTCCTGCCGTTCCCGCCGGATCACCCGGCCCATCATTTCCTGCAAATTCGCCATATGAGTCCCCCTGGCATGATGCTCAGAGCATATCTCGAACCGTGGTTACGCTCAGAGCATCCTTTTTCCCTTGTACTATAAGCTAAAAGCGCCTATGGTTCAAGTAGGACATCAACCAGCGCGGTCGCCACATTCTCCTCTACGCAGGAAGGACCGTTGCGGTTGCTGAATACGATACATCGTTTTGCCAACACTCCCTGACTAGCATGGAGAAAGGACGCACAGATGGCTCAATTGCCCTTGCCCATCGTCTACTACGATCAGCCCGCCGAGCGAGCTACCTGGGAGTATCGCTGCCTGATCATCGACCCGCAGCGCGAAGTGATTCCCCGCGAGGAAGCGCTGGGCAAGCTCGGCGCTGAAGGCTGGGCGCTGAGCGGCATTCTCGACCAGACCCGCTCAGCCGCGCAGCCTTTTATCTACTTCTATTTTATCCGCCCCGCGCTGGCGTCTTGAAGGTCGTTGCTCAACCGGCACGTTTTGTTTTCCAGTCCGCGAAGGCGGGCTTCGCGACAGCCGCAGGCTGCCCTTAGGCGCGGTTTCAACCACCAGCGTTCTTCAGAAAGGATGGCTCCATGAGTATCCCCTTGCTGCCCCAGGCAGCCAGCGTCTACGTTCCCACCGTCATTGAGCAAAGCAATCGCGGCGAGCGCGCCTACGATATTTTTTCGCGCCTGCTGCGCGAGCGCATCATCATGGTCAACGGCCCGGTTGAAGAGAGCATGGCGAGCGTCATCGTCGCCCAACTGCTCTTCCTCGCCAGCGAAGACACCAACCGCGACATTCGCATGTACATTAACTCCCCCGGTGGCGTCATTGTCGCCGGACTGGCGATCTACGACACCATGCGCCACATCCCGGCGCCTGTCTCCACTACCTGCGTGGGTATGGCCGCCAGCTTCGGCACCATTCTGCTGATGGCAGGCGACAAAGGCAAACGCTATTCCCTGCCACACGCGCGCATCCACCTGCACCAGCCGCTCTTGCAGGGCGGTGGCATTACCGGCCAGGTCACGGATATTGATATTCACGCCCGCGAATTGATCCATACCCGCGATGTGATCAACTCGATCATTGTCAAGCACACCGGCCAATCACTGGAGCGCGTGCAGCGCGACACCGAGCGCGACTTCTTCATGAGTGCAGAGCAAGCCTGCGAGTATGGTATCATTGACGAAGTGATTCCCCTGGCAGAGAAAGGACAGGAAGAGGTTTTGCAACGATGAAGCTCTTGATTCTCGGCGGCACGGTCTTCCTGGGTCGGCATCTCGTCGAAGCCGCCCAGGCGCGCGGGCACGAGATCACGTTGTTCAACCGAGGGCAGGGCAACGCTGCCCTCTTCCCTGATCTTGAGAAGCTGCGCGGCGACCGCAATGGCGACCTCTCCGCCTTGCAGGGCCGCCGCTGGGATGCGGTGATCGACACCTGCGGCTTTGCTCCGCGCATCGTGCGCGCCTCGACAGAGTTACTGGCCGAAGCCGTCGATCACTACACCTTCATCTCCAGCATCTCGGTCTACGCCGATGTCAGCGTCGTTGGCATCGATGAAAGCGCGCCAGTGGGCAAGCTGGCCGATGAAACAGTTGAAGCGATCACCGATGAAACCTATGGCTCCCTGAAAGCCCTCTGCGAGCAGGCCGCAGAGCAGGCCATGCCGGGCCGCGTCTTGAATGTTCGCCCTGGGCTGATCGTCGGCCCGCACGACCCCACCGACCGCTTCACCTACTGGCCCCACCGCGTCGCCCAGGGCGGCGAAGTCTTAGCTCCGGGCCGCCCTGCGCGCGAAGTGCAGATCATCGATGCGCGCGACCTCGCCGCGTGGATCATCCGCGTGGTCGAATCCAGGCAAACCGGCGTCTACAACGCCACCGGCCCCGACTACGCGCTGACGATGGAGCAGGTACTGGAAACCTGCAAAGTCGAGAGCGGCAGTGACGCGCGTTTTGTCTGGATTGACGAGCAACGTCTGCTCGAAGCTGGCGCCGGTCCCTGGATCGAACTCCCTCTCTGGATTCCTGAAACTGACGAGCATCGAGGCTTCGCGGCCATCAATTGCCGCAAAGCCTTCGCCGCTGGTCTCACCTTCCGCCCGCTGGACGAAACCGTGCGTGATACGCTCGCCTGGGATGCCACGCGCCCCGCCGATGTTGTGCGCCGCGCGGGCCTCAAACCAGAGCGCGAGGCCCACTATCTGCAAGCCTGCCGCGATCAGGGGTGAGGCACAACCATCCTGGAAAAAACGCCCTGGTCCACACATTGATCGGTCTTTGGACCAGGGCGCTCTGATTCGCTGAATACCAGCAAGCTATCCCACGTACCATACCTCGCGCTGGAAGGGCGAGATAAACTCGCAGCCATCCTTCGTGACAAGAACCTCATCCTCCAGGCCAATGTAGCCACACTCGGTCATCGTGCCCAGTTCCAGCGTGAAGACCTCATCCTCTTCGATCACTCGATCCGGTGTCTCGCCATAGCGCGGCCAGCGCGGCCCCAGCAGCGGACCGCCATCGTGGCACGCCTGCCCCACGCTGTGCCCCAGCGCGTGCTGATATTCGGGATAGCCCGCCCCCACCAGATAGTCGCGCGCCGCCTTGTCCACCTTCCAGCCCTCGATACCGGGCCGCAGTACAGTCTTGCCTGCCTCAATCGCGCCAACACAGGCATCCCACGCCTTCTGCACCGAGGCAGGCAACACGGTTTCCCCTGGACGGCGCACATACCACATGCGCTGCATATCCGAACAGTAGTCGCGGCTGCGCACTCCAAAATCAAGATGGACCAGATGCCCCGACTTAATTACCCGGTCGGTTGGCCCACCGTGACCCACCGCTGCCTCCGCTCCCGTCTGCACAATCGGGCAGTGGTCCCACTCCCAGGACGTGCCCAGCCCGCGCCGCTGCACCTCCGCGTGCATCAACTCACCAACGGCGCGCTCCGTCACGCCTGGCTTCAGGAAGGTATCGACTTGCGCGTAGATTTCGTTAGTAATGGCAATCGCCTCGCGCATGCGCTCCTGTTCGGCGGGCGTCTTGCGCGCCCGCAGCGAAGCCACAACTCCCGCCGACGAAACCAGCCGCTCCTGGTAGGGCGTGCCCTTGAGGGCATCCACCAGTTGCAGATACATCCCATGCGTCAACCCATCCGCCGCCACATCACCAGGCGAGTAGTTAATCGCAATCTGGCGCGGGCGCAGGTCCTGAATCGTCTCCAGCAGAACTGGCGCAATGCCCGCGTCGTAGGTGCGCACCGTGGGGTATAATCCCGCCTCGTGTACCAGTTCGGCATCATAGCGCCCAACAATGGCAATGCGATGGCCGTCTTTGGTCAGAATAAAAGCACTCTGCCAGGTCACATCATGCCCAACTGTGAGTTTGAGAACCGGGTCTGGCTGCTCCGAAGTCTCGCGCACAAAGGTCAGCCAGCAATCCACATCCTGCGCGCCCAGCAGCCCAATCGCCTGGGCCACCTTCTCGCGCTGAATCGTTTTTTCCAAGTGATGCTCCGTCCTTTCTGTCTGAAATCGTCCCTATTGTACGACAGCGTGCCCTGCCAGACAACTTCATCGAACATGACCACTGCGCCTGCCTATCAGGGCTGGGAAAGCTGATGGGCTAGAGAACCGTCGCGTCTCTCTCCGCTTCTTGCTTCCGGCCATTCAGCGAGGTATCATTATAGGACATAGGCAAACACCCGCGAGGATGCGCCGCATAGACGCACAGATTTTATTTATCCCCCTGAGAGTTGTAGAGCGCGTGGCTGAAAAAGATGACGTGAAAGTGGTGGCCGTCAACCGGCAAGCCTACCACGATTATTTCGTAGACGAAACCTACGAGGCCGGAATTGTGCTGACAGGCACCGAAATCAAATCCATCCGTGCGGGCAAAGTCAACCTGCGCGGCGCTTTTGCGCGTCTCAAAGACGGCGAAGTCTGGCTGGAGAACAGCCATATTGCCGTCTATGACCAGGGAACCTACATGAACCACGACCCCCTGCGCCACCGCAAGCTCCTGCTCCATCGCCGCGAGATCAACCACCTGATCGGCAAAGTCCAGACCAAGGGGCTGACGCTCATTCCCCTCAAGCTCTATCTCAAAGGCGATCACGCCAAGGTTGAATTGGGCCTCTGCCGGGGCAAGAAACTGTATGACAAGCGCGAATCCATCGCCCGGCGCGACGCGCAGCGCGAGATCGAGCGCGCCGTGCGGACGCGCTGAATAAGGCGGAAAAGTCCCCTTGCTGTTTCCGCCCCCAATGTGATATACTTATGGTGTCCGTGCAAGACCTGCGCGGGCGCCATCTTTTCGCTCCACACGCTGGAGAACACCTGGGGATGCTGGGTTTCGACAGGTAAGAGTGGGGGAAGATTGCAGGCCGAGGTGCCGGTACGCACTCTCGTTAAACAACCGGCGAACGAATAGCTGCCAACAACAAGCAGCCTGCTCTCGCTCTCGCTGCCTAACACACAGTGAGGCGACGTCGCCCCGACCTCACCCCGACGGGTCGGTTCAGCGGCGTCACACAGTCGGGGTGCGGTGACGCGGACCGCCTTCTAAGCGTCATCTAAGACCAGAGGGCAAGCGCTGACGAACCCGGTCGGTGGGGGTCCAAAGCGCCAAATCAAAACACCGGCTATGCCTGTAGTACATCTTCTTTTTCGCTTACGTGGACGGGGGGTTCGACTCCCCCCCATCTCCACCACAGGAGCCAAAGCCCGATGGGGCTTTGGCTCCTCTTCTTGTTGCAATTGCGTGATCCGCTGCTATATTCCAGGCTACCGATTCCGCGAGCGCCCCTGGCTATCGGGCGCCCATCGGTCATCTCCATAGCCTGGGCCGCCCCGCCGCTGCTCTCCATCCCATTCATCGCGCCCCCGTCCCTGCGTGCCCGCCTCGCTATATGGCAGGCGATCCTGCGCGCCAGGATCCCGGCGCGGCATCCGCTCTGGCCGACCTGGCGCCCCTGTCTCGCGCTGCCGCTGCCCCCGCGCCGCCTGCGCTGCCCTTGCTGCGCGATCATGCTTGATATGGCGATAGATATACAGCGCCACCAGCGCCACAATCACCACCACAATCACAATATCCGCGCCCTGGAATGGCGCACTCAGTTGCGCAATATGATTCAGGCTCCCCAGCTTATACCCAACGAAGGCCAGCGCCAGGGACCAGATGAACGACCCCAACACTGTATAGATGCAGAACTTCACAAGGTTCATCCGATAGATGCCAGCCGGCAAAGAGATATACGTGCGCACTACCGGCAGCAGGCGCGAGAAGAACGCCACCGACGGCCCAAAGCGCGTGAACCAGCGATCTGCCCGGTCAGAATCCGCCTGCGAGATCAGCACATAGCGCCCATACTTCAGCAGCAGCGGGCGACCACCCGCGCGCCCGATGCCATAGGCCACGATTGACCCGATCAAACATCCAACGGCTCCTGCAATAGCGACCCCCACCAATGAGAAATTATTGACGCACTGCTGGCCGGGGGTCGCGCACTGCACTACAAACACCCCAGCTAGCGGCATCACAATCTCGCTGGGCAAGGGGATACAGCAGCTTTCAATCGCCATCGCCAGCACAATTCCCAGATAGCCAACGTTGACATACCAACTGCTAATCAGATTGGTAATCGTCTGCGTAATGGTTGCTACTACCAGATGTTCCATACCAGTTAACTCTCGCCCTCCTCGCGGCAGAATCTCCAGAACGTTAGAATATCTCTTAACAGCAATCGCGCTTCATACCAACGCATACGGTAACTGCTTATGGAACGCACAGCAGAAGGAGCGAGTCACGCATGCGGGAGTTTTTGCTGGTCGCGCTCATCTTTCTGGGGCGCTTCCCTGGTCTGCTGATCTTTCGGCATCTCCGCTGCTTCAGCATCTGGCGCTTCCAGCACCTCAGCAGACACACGCGCCTCCGCGCCCTCATCCGCCTCATGCTCATCTGCGCGCTCAGCAGGCTCCTCGCCTTTTTCATGCCTCCGCCGCCAGTAGTGCCGCGCCACGAAAAAGGCGCCCACCAGCACCACGACCCCAATCACCGCGTAGCCCAGATATCCAGAGTAGCGTTCAATCGTATCAACGCCAATCGTCTTGCCAAGAAAGTAGCCGATGATCCCGTAGATAATCGCCCAGAGAATCCCTCCCGCCGCATTATAAAACAAGAAGACCGGCCAGCGCATCTCGTTCACGCCAGCCAGAAAGGCGGCCCAGGTACGCAAGATCGAGATAAAGCGACCAAAGAAAACCGTCTTATCGCCGTGCCGCTCGAAATAGCGTTCCGCCACCTCAAGCTGCTTCTCCTTGATAAAGACATAGTGCCCGTAGCGTCGGATCAGCGGGCGACCACCCTTGCGTCCAATCCAATACCCAATATTATCTCCCAGAATCGCGCCCACTGCTGCCGAGGCAATCACCCCATAGATCGAAAGATGCCCGGCGGCGGCAAAATACGCCCCCAGCAGCAGCATCGTTTCGCCCGGAAAAGGGACGCCGAGGCTTTCAATCATCACAAACACCAGCACCACCGGATAGCCCCACTGATCCAGAAACTGCTGGAGCGCCTGAATTGGCAAGATAGCGGCCAGCACCGGCCCATGCAGCGCCAGTAACATATGCCCCCTGGGCCAGAAACTCAGCACAACCCCTCCTTCAAGCAACAAAACATCTCAACGATCTCCAACCTTTGCATCTCTTTTGCCAATGAAACACGCAGGGCCGACTTTGCACAAGTCAGCCCTGCGTGAAAAATAGGCTTTGACCAGAGAACCGCACATGCCGTGCTACTTATCAGGAAACGCGCTACCTTCTGGGGCGCTCAAAGAGGCGATAGACCGCGCGCACCTTGCCCTGAATCTGCCAATCGCGCTCCCACTCATCAGCATCTACAAACAGCGAATCCATCTGCGCGTTCGCCGGGCGCAACTCCACCCGATTCTTCTCCTTAAAGAACCGCTTGAGCGTCGCCGCGCCGCGCTCGCTGGTGTCCGTGCTGCGCTTGCAGGCCACAATCACATCCCCTGGCTCAATCGCCATATCCTGCTCGATCAGCACATAATCGCCATCGTCGATGCAGTCCTCAATCATCGACTTGCCCCTGACCTCCAGCAGGTATTTTTTGCCGTTGGACGCCTGCCTCGTCAGGTCAACGAACTCATCGGGCACATCGTAGATTTCCAGCGGCTGGCCGGCAGCAATCCGCCCCTTCACTTCCAGCCCCTGCCGTGTCAGGCGAATACCCCGGCTGGTGCGGCCCTCGCGCTCGATATAGCCTTTCTTCTCCAACACACCTAAGTGATAATCCACATGCCCCGTAGACTCAATCCCCACCGCCGCCCCAATCTCCCGATTGGTCGGTGGGCGCCCATGCTCCTGGAGATACTCCTGGATAAAGGCATAGATCGCCCGCTGCTTCGCGCTCATCTCATCCATCTGTTGACGCCAACTCCTTTCGCCGGGCCTCCGGCGGCTGCCCCTGTCCTGCTCTACGCACGCCGCGCATCCACGCCGCATGCCCATAGAACCCACGTTCTATTATTAGTAGCATAGCAGACCCGCGCCGCACTGTCAATGGATTCTCGAACGAATTTTCCTATGCAACCGACGCGGCCCGCGCTAGCCAGCCTGCTCACCCAAAAACTCACCAAACAGGTCCATCTGCGAGATCACCCCGCCCTGGAAACGCGCAATCGTCAGCAGCGCGCCGCGCAGGCCAGACATATCCACCGCCCAGAGCCGACCGCCGTCCCGCTCCAGCACCATACAACTACCTGCCGTCGCCAGCACCCGCCCGTGAACCGGCACATCCACCACCGGGAAGTGGCGTGGGGCCGGGGGGCGGGCCCCCCGCGAGCGCCCCC
>JBJKSJ010000241.1:0-19656 GCA_046704085.1 Ktedonobacterales bacterium
GCGGCCCTGACAGAGGCGCTGCGCCCGTTCTGGGAACAGCCTCAGCGCCTCCAGCAGCTCACAGGGTATCCTTGGTGGACTCAGCCGGTGGAAGCTCTTGCGGCATCCTCATCGTGAAAGAGTATAAATTGTCCGTCGCCGCAAATCCGAGCGGGCGGGTCTGCCCCCTCCCGCCCCCACTTCCCCATTGCCCAGCGCGCGGCAGATTCGTTGGGCGGTACTCTTGCCTGAGGAGCGACTGACCGAAGAGCAGCAGGCGATCCGTGACGGTGTCCTCCAAGCACATCCCCAGCTTGCTCTGACTGTCACACTGGTCCGCGAGTTTGCCACCATGCTGCACGAACGCAAAGGAGATCGGTTCCTCGCATGGCTGGCTGCGATGGAGCAGAGCCGGATTCCCGAGGGTCGGGGGATAGCCATCGGCATGAAAGGGGATCGGCTGGCCATTGCCGCTGCCCTGGAAAGTGAAGTCAGTAATGGGCCGGTTGAGGGCCAGGTCCACCGGCTCAAGCTCATCAAGAGAATGATGTATGGGCGTGCCGGATTCGCATTGCTGCGCCAACGGGTGTTGCAGCCGATGTAATGGAAAAGACCCCCCTTCGTGACTGTCCTCGTGCATTTTTCTGTTCGACAGCGCTCCTCTAGCTAAGAGCAAGGAGACATCACCGAAGGTGACGCAGACCCACATTTCATTGACATTCAAAGTGGGCGTGCTTCATTGACTGACGACCCGCAGAGGGTATTGAAAGTGGCTAGTGATCGACGTTGTAAGCTAGACCAGATCAGCTTCTCGCTGGACCTGCTCCGCGGGTAGCACACCGGGGGACTCAGGGCCAACCATTACCATAATGGCTTCCCTCCATCAGAATCTGAGGACAGAGGTGAATGTACAGGCATACGGCAATTGCTGCCAATTCCAATCCTTTGTTACCGATTGGTTACTGGCAGTCATCTGTTCTGTCATAGCAGCGCCCTATACTTCAGCCAGAATCATGACGAGATACTTTCTGCGCTCATGATGAAGAGTTCTCTTGCTCCTCATGCGGAAGCGCAGATCAGCAGATAGGGAGAAACCCTATGCACAATGCCGCGACACGCCCAGAGCCCAGGCCTTTTGAAGAGGTCATTATTGCCAGCACGCTGGAGAGCGCGAGTGGGCAGGAAGCGCTTATGGAATCAATTCACCGTTTGAGCCGGGAGCGCAGCCAACTTCAGACCCGTCTTTCCCAGCATCCCTGGAGTGATCGTAAAGCGGCTGCGCGGATTTGGGAGATTACGACCGAGTTGGAGGCCCGCTGGGCCGAGGTCCGCCGCAGCCGGGCTGCACGTCGGGTGCGGATGGAGGAAGCACTAGGGGTTGATCCCGCTGCTAACCAGAAGACCCATCGCCTGGCATCGAAGCCAGCGACACACCAGGCAAAAAGGCGGCAGTGTCTCTCCCTATCCTGCGCCAGCTAGGTATGCGCGCCGAACTGCAGTGCCCCAGGCTCTCGCTTCCTCTCTGGTCGGGGGCAGCGCCTGGGCTGGCAGGAAAGAAGGGTGCCGCGATGCGAACGCTTGTAGGCATAGAGTTGGTGCAAGCCCAGCAGAGACAAAGCCTCGGCGAAGAGGCCCAGCCTGCTGACTCCACCCGTTCTTCTGATGATCCGCCTTCCCCGTCCAAAGTAGCAGATCCAAATCAGCCTGCGCCGGGGAGGAATAACCGGGCGACCACTCCGCAGCTGCTCAGCAGTGGGTGCCTCTGGCGCTGGCTGGTCTGGGCGATGGTGATGCTCCTCATCTGGGAGGCGGTATCGGTGTTCTTTGCTGGGGCCGGAACCTCCAATGCCTGTACCCTGCCCTATGGCACCTTCTATCAGCAGCTCCAGGCCGGACAGGTCAAGGATGTAACTATTCAAAGCGAGCAGGCTACTGGCGACTTGAAGCAGCCCATGAAATGCCCGACTGACAACAGTACCACGACTGCCAGCTTTCAGACGACTATTCCAACCGGCGACCTGACCCTGCTGGCGCAGTTGGATACCCAGGTGCAGGCGCACGGCCTCAGCTATACCATACAGTCGGGCGGTGATTCTATCTGGCTGACGCTGCTGCTGGATCTCGGCCCCTGGCTGCTTTTTGGTGGACTGATCTTCTTCTTCCTGCGTCGACGCGGCCAGGGCCAGCAAAGCGCTTTCAACTTTGGCAAAAGCCGCGCCAAATTGACTCTGGAAGACCGGCCCAGCACCACCTTTGCCGATGTGGCCGGGATCGACGAGGCCAAAGCGGAGTTGCAAGAGATCGTTGAGTTTTTGAAGACGCCGGAGAAGTTTGAGCGCCTGGGCGGGAAAATTCCCAGAGGTGTCTTGCTGGTGGGTCCACCAGGCACGGGCAAGACGCTCTTGGCGCGGGCGGTCGCTGGTGAGGCAGGGGTGCCCTTCTTTTCCATCTCCGGCTCCGAGTTTGTTGAGATGCTGGTGGGCGTGGGGGCAGCGCGGGTGCGTGATCTGTTTGAGCAGGCGAAGAAGAGTGTCCCGTGCATCATCTTCCTCGATGAAATTGACGCCGTTGGTCGCCAGCGGGGCAGAAGTCTAGTCACCAATGACGAGCGCGAGCAGACATTGAACCAGTTGCTGGTGGAGATGGATGGCTTCGATCCGCACCAGTCCCTCGTGGTGCTGGCCGCGACCAATCGCCCGGATGGACTCGACCCGGCGCTGCTGCGGTCAGGGCGCTTTGATCGCCTGGTGACGGTGGACCGACCCGACTGGAAGGGCCGCCTGGAGATCCTGGAGATTCATACCCGCCTGGTGCCGCTGTCACTTGATGTAGACCTCATCACGCTGGCGCGCATGACAACTGGCATGGTGGGCGCTGATCTGGCGAATCTGGTCAACGAGGCAGCCTTGCTGGCGGCCCGGCGCAATCTCGAACGGGTCGATATGGACTGTTTCAGCCAATCGCTTGATAAGATTCAGTTGGGGGTAGAACGACCGTTGGTCCTCAGTGAGGAGGATATGCGGGCTGTGGCTTATCACGAGGGCGGCCATGCCCTGGTGGGCTTGCTGACGCCGCACGCGGACCCCGTGACAAAGGTGACGATTGTGCCGCGCGGGCAGGCGCTGGGCGTGACGCAAGCGACGCCGCTGGATGATCGCTACAATCTCTCGAAAGAGGAACTGCTGGCGCGCATCCTGGTGGCGCTGGGTGGTCGGGCCGCGGAGGAGGTGGCCCTCGGCACAATCACAACAGGGGCAGAGAACGATCTCCAGATGGTGACTGGGATCGCCCGGCAGATGGTGATGCGCTGGGGCATGAGCGAGCAGGTTGGACTGGTATCGCTTGCGGAGGTGCGTACCTCTTTCCTGGAGTCAGGAGGAGAGGATTTCGAGCCGCGCGTCTATAGCGAGGCAACGGCCCAGATGATCGACGAGGCGATGCGCGCCCTGGTCCGGGAAGCGTATGCGCAGGTGAAGCGGTTGCTCAGGCAGCATCTGCCCACGCTGGAGCGCATTGCAGAGGAACTGCGGCGACATGAAACGCTTGATGCCAGGCAACTGCTCGCGCTCCTGGCGGAGACGAGCGTCGATCTGGGAATCCTCCCAAGACACGCGCGACTGGACGCCACAGAGAACTACCCTGCGCTGCGCCTTGCGCCCCCAACCAGGGAGGAGGAGTCTCTTAGTTCAAAAAACCAACCCTCCCCACGTGTAGGGGTTGGCACATGATGGGAAGGAAGTTCTCGTAAAGAGACGAAGGAAAGGAGCAAGATGATGCGTATTGGCCCATTGGAGTATCTCGTGATCAGCGTCAAGGATGAGCCGTTCAGGAACACGATTCTCCCAGAGTTGAATACCCTCCAGGAGGAGGGACTCATCAGAGTGGTGGATTTACTCTTTGTCACCAAAGCTGCTGACGGCCAGGTGGCACTGCGTGAGGTGAATGAGCTTGGGGAGGAGGATCTCTCAGCCTACGAAGGGCTGGCGGACGATCTCATGGGCTGGTTGACGGCAGAAGATATCGAAACCCTTGCCGGGGAGCTGCCGCCAGATACGGAGGCCGTTGTGGTCCTGTTAGAACACACCTGGGCTTTTGGGCTAACGGAAGCGGTTCATAAGGCTGGAGGGGTTCTCTTCACCGGGGGACTGGTCACGCCAGAGGCATTGCAACAGGTCACGGCTGAACTAGCAGCAAAGGAGGGATAGGATGCCTAGAGGAGGATTCGGGGAACGCGGGTTTAGAGGCCGACGCTTCGGTGCTCCCTTAGTGTATCCGATGCGCATGGGCATGGGGTCTCCGTTATTGAATACCCTGCTGGCGGGCGGATTGGGCTACATGCTTGGAAGCAGCACTGCCCAGCAAACAGCGCCACGGGCACAACAGACACAGCCGATTCTGCCACAACCCTATCCGTTTCAGGCTCCGCCAGCGCTAGCAAGCTCTCAAGATAGTGGCAGGCTGGCACAGCTCAAGCTGTTGGGCGAACTGCACGAGGCGGGCACCCTGACGGACGAGGAGTTTGAGCGGGAGAAGCAGCGGATTCTTCGCAGCTAAGTGCAGCTATGTACAAGCATAAGGATCCAGATACCTTTCCAGCGGCGAGGGGGCAGGACGATGCCACGAAGAAGCGCGATCCGATGAGCGCATCAGCAAAGGTTCTCCTCCTCGGCGTCTTGATCGGGGTTGTCCTGGGGGCTACGACATTTGCTGCTGTCAGAACCTACCAGGTCTATCAACGCCTGCACCAATACTCCCTGAAGGTACAGGCGAGGGATGCACAGATAATTCGTGCCTGGATGACGCTTCCCTATATCGCACGGGTCTATCATGTGCCAGAGGACTACCTCTATCAGTGGTTGGGCCTCCAGAACACGCCGCCTCTCCATCATGCCACGCTCTATGCTGTCGCCGAGCGCCTGCACCAGCCAGTGGAGCAGGTCATCACAAGTGTCCAGCACGCGTTCACTTCACTCACCCTGCCGCTCGTTGTTGCGGGCAGAAGTCTCCTGCGTTCACCACCACCGACTCCCCGCAGGCTGCCCTTCCATTGGCAGAATGCGGGTGGTGTCCATGAGTGGCCGGGGCGATATGCAGGTGCTGTACAACGCGGAGAACTTCCATTGGCAGAGTGGGGGTGGTGCCCATGAGTGCGTTGCTTCCTAGCTTGCTTTCCTGGGTGCAAGGGTATGGGTATCTGGCTGCGTGGTTGATCCTCTTCATTGCGGCGGTAGGGGTACCCCTGCCAGTCGATCTGGTTCTGCTGGCCGCAGGCGCCTTCAGCGCAGGAGGAGATTTCAATGTCCTCCTGCTGGCGCTGGTAGCCATCAGTGGCTCCGTCGGTGGCGATCAGCTCGGGTATGGGATCGGGCGCTGGTGGGGCCGACTGCTGCTCTCCCGGTTTGAGCGCTCGCCCCGATGGCGTGTACTCTTAGGGCGCATTATTGCCCCCGCAGAGGTATATTTTTCAAGGCATGGAGGCTGGGCGATCTTTCTGAGCCGGTTCCTCGTGTCCAGCCTGGGCGGCGAGATCAACCTCCTGGCGGGCGCTACCCTCTATCCCTATCGCCGCTTTCTCCTTGCCGACGTCACAGGTGAAACCCTTGGGGCAGCCATTCCGCTCAGCCTGGGCTATCTCTTTGGCGCGAGTTGGGAGGCGGCGGGTGATCTGCTTAACACAGCTTCGCTGTGTGTCCTGGGGGCAATGATCGTGTTGCTTCTGACCCTGTATCTGGTCAAAACACTGTGGCGTACTCCACGTCAAAGAGGTAAGTCGCAGATGGGCCATCCTCTCAGGCAACAAGGTAAGCAGCAGGGTGCTGAGGGGGTTCCGGTGAGGTTGGGACCCGCGTCGGAAGAAAGCCCACTAGAGCGCCGATCAGATAGTCAAGCCGCCTCTCTGTGTTCAGGAAGGCGCCACGATGTGTAAGGGGTGGACGACGGCGCAGCGGCGCACATCAAACAGGTTCTTGCGTCGGCTGCGATAGCGGGCGCGCTCCCCCTGCCAATGCCCAACGTGGGCCAGCGTGTGTTCCACCGCCACCTGCTCGCGCAGCTTGGCGCGCCCCAGCGCCGTCAGTTGGCGCTTACGCAACTCCCACACCAGGCGCTCATCGGGATGGATGCTCACGCTGCGTCCGCGCGCACTCGGTGTACAACGCTCCCGTACCGGGCAGACGGCACAGGTCGCCGTCGGGAAGCTTCATTGCCAGCCTCCGCGCCGACCCCTGAGTCGTCCAGCGAAACCATGGTCTCGGGAGGAGGGGGGTGTCCCGCGCGCGTCACGCCTGGACCTGTTCAGTCAGGAGAACCTGCAACGGGTGAAATCCAGCAGGGATATTCTGGGCTTGGCTCAACGGCGCCGCCCGTTCCGCCGACATCGGCCTCCGCGCCTCCTGGCTCAGCACCCTATGGGTATCAGCCAGTAATTCCGGGGGCGGTGCACCCTGGTAGGAGAGTCGTCGTCCAGCCTGGCTCCGGGAGTGGGAAGGCGGCTGCCTCATTGGTGTTCGGTATTCTGGGGTGCCTTAATTGCAGTTACCTCCTTGGATTCTTATTATGGCTCTGGGCTACTATAAGCCAAGTCGATCAAGCTGTTTCAGTTGTATTCCGTGGAAATGGAAATTACGGGGGTAGCGACTTTAGCGGATTAAACTCCTCTCTCATTGGCGTACTTCTCATGCCTGCCATCACAGTAATCCTGGGACATGTGGCAATACGGGATATTAATGGCAGTAGCGGACGAGTGGTTGGGAAAGGGCTGGCAGTGGCCGGGCTGGTTTTGGGCTATATCAGTGCCGCTCTGGGTTTCTTGAGCATAATCCTGCTAGTATACCTCAGCAGAGGATAACAGCCGTGCTAAATGGGAGGGGCAGCCTTCCCGCCATGGGCCACGACAAAAACACTGGAGTTCTCACGGCAATGCTTTATTTCCACTTTCGAGAATACGACAGAGCTTTGTGGCAATGTTATCAGAGTTCGCTCGGTTTGAGCGCAGGTTTTCCGTTCATTTTGCGGCCAACCTATGGTGGCAATAAGGCAAAATCCCCTGGCAAGTTACAAGCAAGGAGACGTTCAGTTCTGGAGACGACGCCACCTATCGGGCGCTCAAGCGATGGGTGAAACGGAGGCATCCCAACAAGCCCCATGAATGGATATGGGCGAAATATTTCCGGTCGGTAGGGGGGAAGAATTGGGTATTCTTCGGACAAACAGAGCAGAAAGAATGGCAACTGCTGAAAGTCGCTTCAGTGCCAATCGTCCGGCACAAGAAGGTCCAAGCAGAAGCCAACCCGTTCGACCCAGCATGGGAAACCTACTTCGAGCATCGTCTTGATGTAAAAATGGCAAGGAACCTACGCGGGCGACGGTTCTTACTCTACCTCTGGAAAGAGCAGAACGGGATCTGTCCGATCTGCCACCAGAAGATCACCAAACTGATGTGGTGGCATAACCACCATCTCATTTGGCGATCCAAAGGGGGACCAGACGTGGCGGGCAATCGTGTCCTGCTCCATCCCACCTGTCATATGCAGGTTCACAGCCAAGGTTTGTACGTGGAGAAACCGCATCCCAAACGTTGCGTTAGAAAGGCTTGAGCGAGCATGCGAGGAAACTTGAACGTGCCGTTCTCAGGGAAGGGGGCGCTGTCAACAGTGCTCCCCTTACCCGACCACCCCGCCGCCGTCACCGATGGGCAGGAAACCGTGATCGTCACCTGCCGGGCACTCAGAAGCAACCAGCAATGCGCGGCCAAGCGGTTGAGTGAGATACGTGCCAGGCAGGACAGGAAGAAGAGCGGGTCCCGGTCCTGGCGTCGGTTGCAGCGACGCCAGTCGCGGTTTCTGGCGAAGCGGCGGCGGGCATGGGAGATGGAACACAAGGCCAGCCGTGCCGTGGTGCAATGGGCCAAGGCGCGCGGGGTGGCTACTCTGGTCATTGGCGATGTGCGTGACGTCGCCGATGGGAAACGACTCACCAAGAAAAGCCAGCAGAAAATCGGGGTGTGGTCGCATGGCCGCCAGCGAGACTACATCAGCTACAAATCCGAAGCCGCAGGCATCACGGTCACCCTCGTAGAAGAAGCCTATACCAGCCAGACTTGCCCCAAGTGCCTGAACTGTACCAAACCCAGGGGCCGCGTCTCTCGCTGTGCCGTGTGTGGGTTTGTCGGGTATCGTGATGGAGTGGGCTGTGCCAATTTGCTGAGCCAGCACTATCCCGGCGAGCCGGGACACGTCTGGCCGACAGCGCCAACGTATCGTTATCCCTTCGGGGTACTGCGCAGTCGCCTGGACACGGCGTATGTGGCTAGCGAGCCAACCACCCAACAGGGGTGAACGCTTGAAGCTGCGGGGATTGATCCCCAGCAGCGTGTCACCAATGAGATCGCGCCGCTGTTCAACCCGCGCACTCAGCGCTGGAGCGAGTACTTTACCTGGAATCGGGAGGGCGACCGTATTGTCGGACTGACGCCTATCGGGCGGGCTACGGTTGTGTCCCTGAAGTTAAATCGCTCCGTGCTGGTGGATGCCCGCACTGCCTGGGACGCTGCAGGCGTTCAACCTCCACTGGATTAAGCAAAGTGACATGCTCCCCCTGCCTGTAGGCCTGTCTTTTATACACAATTTACAAACGGAGCTGAGCGCCGAGATGAACGTCCTCAAGCAGCGTTTGGACATGAAGCCAGCCCCTCCACAGGGTTTTCCAGCCGGTAGGCCCATCACCCCGAAGGGCCAAATAGCCGCCCATTTGGGCAACCGCCTTCCAGAAGGCTCCGGTCGTCATCCGGGTGGGCGCTTGACCGGCCTGTGCGGCCGCCACAGCCAGCAGATCTGCCTCGATCACCTCGTGGGCAGGGCGTTCCAGTTCACGACGGGCTAGGTTCCGCAGCCACAGCAAACGTACTACCAGGGGCGACAACACCCCCAGCAAGCGGATCAGCCGGTCAGCGCTCTGGACTTGACGCTCTTCAAGACGGCAGCCCGTTTTGAGACACTGATGGTCGTCTTCAACGATCCAGCGCTGCTCATACCATCCGACGCGCTCCCAGGCCTGCTCGAGGGTCGTGGTCGGGACAGAGGTCAGGAGGCTCCCTTCCAGCGGCTCTTTTCCGGCAGGGGGCTGCTCTTCCCAGACGCGGAGGGCCCACCCCAAGAGCGGTGCTTTGCCGCAGCGCTCCTCGAAGCGAGGCGGCAACATGGTAAGCGAGCCAAGGGCGAGCTGCACCTCGGTCGAGCACGCCGTGCGCCCATGGCTGGAAGGCACCTGAAAGGGGCGACTGGCGGTGGCTGGCCAGGTGCGTACCTCATCGAGCAAATGCCGTTGTGGGCGCTCCGCTGGCACGATCCGCCAGTTCTCAAAGGCGCGCACGAGAAAGTGGGTCTGGGTCGCCTGGCAGGCTTGAAAGAACGGAAACCGATCGGCCCCACGATCCCCGACATGGACCACGATCGTCTTGGCGGGAAAGCTCCCCAATCGAGTCACCAGGCGCATCCAGACGTCCGTTTCCCGTTGAGTGCGTTGTCGTTGTTGGCTACGCGTCTCTCCAGCGGGAGCAGGGACGCGCACCCAGGGTTCTTGGAGCGCACAACCCACGACCACACCACTCTGCGGCAGGATGGCCAGGACCGTTTGCAGATACAGCCCGCGTCCGCGCGCATTGCCGACCTGGCCCAGGCCCTTGGTTTTGGGATGATGGCTCAAGCCCACTTCAGGGGTGTCCTGGACCAGCAACACCACCGGCTCTTTGTCGATCTGCTCTCGCGTCTGCTGCCAGTGAGGCTGTATCAGCGCCTCAAAGGACACAGCAGCTTCATCCCGCAATCGGTACAAGGCGATCGTCTCTTTCCACATGGGTATTTGGGCTGGCAAGGACGCCGAAGCATGCTCGGCCATGCGTGGGGCCACTTTCACAACGCGTGCTGTTCGACGAATATCTTTGAACTGACTGGGGCCAAAGGTGCTTTTGGCCCAGCAGTCCGGCTCCAGGATTTCTGTGGTGTTCCTCTCTCTATTTAGCCACGTGTTAAATGTGTATAATAGATAGGCTTAAAAGCAGGGGGAGGTTGTCAAGGCCATCTCAAGCATTTCTGGCAAGCGTCTTGCTGGTGGTGAGCAGCAGCCGTGAGTGCGGCACAAGTAATTACATGAAGTTGGCGTGGGGCCAGTTGTGGCCGAACACAGGGTATAATTGCTCGCCTGCCATTCGTCTACAAATCGTAGACGAATGATGCCTGAAAATAGGCGGCATGCGCCCAACTGCTGGGTAAAATCGTACCGCTACTTACCTTTGCGGCAAGGAGGGGAGCCACTGCCCACTCCCTCATTAGGGTAGGTCTGGCTGGACACGTATGGCGAAACATGGCAACAAGAAAGATCTCGCGCTCTTCGCGGGCACGTATGAGATCCGGCGGGTATGGCACCAGGGGGATTGGTTTTATAGCGTCGTCGATCTGATCAAAGCGTTAACCGACTCTCCTAGCCCCACAAAATATTGGGTGGCGCTGAAAAACAGAATGGCCTCAGTCGAAGGGTTTGCTGAGGAATTGGTCCAATTGAAGCTGAAATCCTCCGTTGATGGCCGGTTCCGCTTGACGGATACCGCCAACCGCCAAACCTGCTTGCGCATCATTCAATCTGTGCCTTCTCCGCGGGCAGAACCCATCCGCACGTGGTTAGCTGAAGTCGGGGAGGAGCGCATTGAGGAGGTCGAAGACCCGGAGGCGGCGTTGCAGCGGGTCAGAGAGACCTATCGCGCGAAAGGATACACGGATGAGTGGATTGAGGCACGCCTGCGGAGCGATCTCATCCGTAACGAACTGACGGACGAGTGGCGTGAGCGTGGGGCACAAGAAGGCCGCGAGTTTGCTGTGCTGACCAACGTCATCAGCGAAGGCACCTTTGGCCTCTCCATCCAGGCCCATAAGACCTATAAGTTGCTCCCGGTGGGGGCCAATCTACGCGATCACATGAATCCGCTTGAGTTAGCGCTTTCCTCGCTGGGTGAAGCCACGGCTGTGACCTTGCATCGCGATCGCGATAGCCAAGGCTTTGTGGAGCTTAAACGGGATGCCACCGATGCCGGGGAAGTAGGAGGGCAAGCGCGCAAATTGGTCGAACAGAGGATAGGAAAGCCAGTCGTCAGTTCGGAGAATTATCTCGCATTGACACAGCCCAAAAAGCAGAGACGTTCGAAGCAACGGCACCCAAAACACCTTCCCGCACCATCCCAAGGGTCCTTATTTGAGGAGGAGTGAAACGAAACGGTGTTGGATGGTGTTACCGCCCGGAGACACGGCTAGCTTTTCCGCAACGTGCAGGCGAACGGCCTCCTCATCCCTTGCTGTGTCTGTGTGCCTCCACCTCGGCCTGATGGACAACGTCATAGCGCGCATCCGGAAATGCCCGCAGCCGCGCCAGCGGGATTGGTTCGCCACACCGTTCACGGCGCCCGTAGGTACCTTGAGCAAACTTGCCGAGCGCATGCTCTACTTCGGCGAGTTGATCCTTCAGATTCATAACTTGGCCTGCTGGAGCATTCCCGAGTTCATTGCTCACTGAGAATGCTTGCACGTGATTGCGAAGAAGTCAACTGGTGCAAACTGGAAGCAGGATAGCCGAGGAGTGCATCGGGTCGTGATAGACGGCCTGTTCGGCAACGAGCAGTTTGGTGGCAGTGGCCGGCGGCTCTCCGCTGCCTGGGTTGCGGGCAAAGCGCGGATGCGCGCCGCTGGCAACCTGCACACGGATGCGCTGGCCGCGCCGGAAGCGATAGGCTGTGGGCCAGAGATCAATCTGGAGGTGTCGGATGCCATGAGCGTCTGGCACGCTTTGGCCGGGCGTCAGGCGCAGGATCCCATCGCACAGGTTGAGCGATTTGCCCGAGGCTTCCACCACACACAGCCGGACAAAGAAGTCGGCGTGGTCCAGACTGGAGCGAACATACAGGTCGGCGCTCACCGATCCGATTACCTCCAGGTCATACTCTAGTGCGGCGCTCGTGTAGACCAGCACATCCGGGCGGCCTTCCACCTTGCGGTTATCTTTCACTCCCATCCGCTTGCGCACCCCAAGCGAGTTGCCGCCCACTGTGGGGGTCGGGTCGGCAGGGTCATAGCGATAGCGGTCTGGTTCCGAGGCGGGTGGGGCTGCCTGGTCCAGCGCGCCCCCTGGCTGAAGATGCCAGCGTTCGCTCTTGGCTGGCGGGGGCCAATCGGCAAAGTCGCGCCAGACGTTGGCGCCCATCACAAACAACCGCACGGGCTGATCGCGCAAACTGCTCTTGTCGCCCTTCACCTGGGAATTCAGCCAGGTGAGCGAGTCGCGCGTGGTGGCGCCCCAACTGGAAAATTCGCCATGAAACCAGGGGCCAATGAGCAAATAGGGCTGGCGCCCGGCAGCCCGCAGGCGCTGATAGTCCTGAAGCTGCCAATCCAGGAAGAGATCATACCAGCCAGCTTGAAGAGCGATAGGTGTCGTGACCTCGGCAACTTTGGCGCTGAAATCGATGGCGTTCCAGTAGTCCTCGTCTGCGCTGTGGGTGATGACATCCTGAAAATGCGAGGAGGGCTGCCCGATGGCAACGCGGTCAGCCTCACCCAGCGGCAGATGCGCGTAGCCTTTCTCAAGCTGACGCTCTTGCTTGCGCTGTGTGAACAGGGCGCTCAATTTCGGACCAGTAGCGGCGGTCCTGGTCATCATTGTGGACCAGCCAAACATCGACTCCAACGTGAGCGACCCGCCCTGGTAGCGAAAGTGGTTGCAATCGGAGGTGGTAACAAAGGGCACCAGTGCCTTCATCTCTGGACCAGCCTCTGCGGCAACCGCCCATTGTACAAAGCCCAGATAGCTGGCGCCAACCATTGCCAGTTCCCCGGAAAACCACTCTTGCTGCTTGATCCATTCGATGGTTGCCAACCCATCGCTCTGCTCATTGCGGACATAGACAAAGTCGCCGCTAGAGCCAGCCGTGCCGCGACAACTCTGGATGAACACCTGATACCCTCGTTCCACATAGGGCAGGGCAAAGATGCTGCCAAAAAAGCCGCTCCGCCCATAGGGGGAACGTACCAGGATTGTTGGGCGCTTTGGCCCGCCGCGCGGCACGTAATGGTCACCCAGCAGGATGACGCCATCAGGCATCGGGACACGCAGATTGCGCGTAATGACGAAATTGTGAGTTTCGGCGGGGGGTAACTTCATCAAGCGACTGATAAGACGGCTGGTGAGACTCATAAGCCCTGCTCCTGTTCTGCTGCTCTCGCCGATACGCTGGACAAAGGTAAAAAGGCGATGATGGCAGAGCATAGCAGGAGTTCGTGGCTGCGTCAAGCTTACCTAAAAGTGAGGGTGTGCGTCATGTTTTTACAGCAGGGAAGCGGTGAGTATCTAATGGACGCCGCGCCTGCGGGCCTTGCCCCACTTGTGCGGGTGTCTCCAGGTGAGGTCCCACTCTGAGCATAGCCAGCACACGCAGGCGCGCCTGCCGTCGACGCGACCGCGCTCGCCAGGTCCAGATGTTCCTCCACCCCTGTCTCCAGCGCTCGTTGCACTCCACCGTCCGTAACGCCAACAGCGGGTTGACATGCGTCCGATTCCAATGCATGCCAGCTCCCTTCAGCCGCGCCTGCATGACCACTTTATGCCCGCTCTCCACACTGCCCGACCCGATCGGCCACCACGCTGCCTGATAGCTGGGATACTGCATCTGCCTCGCGCGCTTCTCGAGATACGCCAGCGCATTCTCTCCCCCCTCCAGGTCCGGGTGCCCCTC
This sequence comes from Ktedonobacterales bacterium, assembly GCA_046704085.1. Taxonomy (GTDB): domain Bacteria; phylum Chloroflexota; class Ktedonobacteria; order Ktedonobacterales; family DATBGS01; genus DATBHW01. The sequence continues at coordinate 13,751 of JBJKSJ010000241.1, forward strand.
CTGCAGCACCCGTAGAACCCTCAGCACCTGGGCCGGCCCCTCGTGCTTGAGCGCGTGCAACTGCGTCGTCAGCCAGGTCGGGGCCAATGCCGTTCCGGTTGCCTGCACCGCTTGCCCGATCTGGCTGACATACCCGGCGGCATGCGCAAAGTCCAAAATCCGCACCGCATCTGCGCAGTGGTCGTCCACCAACTCTTGGAGCCACTCGGCCCCATCCAGCACCGCGCACACCGCCTCGGCGCGCTCTACCCCCCGCTGGTGCGTTTCCACCAGCGCGGCCTGGCTGAAGGCTTCCGCATCCGCCACCTGCGCAAAGTACGAGAGCGCTCTGGTCTGCGGCTCGCCCGCTGCGTCAGTGGTCACCTCCCCGATGACGAGCAACTTGGCTTCCGCCCACGCCCCATGGAGCAGGGGGACAAAGGCTCCATCAGCGCTCACGAGCAGTCGCTCGGCTCCCCTCTGGGCGGCAACTCGTCCCGGATGCGGTCGGCCTGCTCCTCCTGCACCGCGCACGCGGCGGCTCCACTGGCTTCCGTCCAGCGACGCGCCGTGGCTTCACTCACCTGCACGCCGGTCAGGCTCGACAGCACCTCCGCCGCTCGGCGAAATGGCATCCAGGTGGACAATCGCACCAGCCCTTCCAGCGCGTGAGGCGTCAGGTTGGCGCTGGTCAGACCCAGTTCCTCATCGAGGGGGGAAAAGCCCCTGCCCGCAGGTGGGGCACAGACCGTAGGTCCGCTCCAATTCGATGCTGGCGCCTCCTGTGGTCTGGAGCCGCCGTCGGTGCCGTCCGCGGGGCACCAGCGGTGTCCCACACGTCGCGCAGCAGGGCGACACGGCTGCCTCACCCGGTTGCCAGTCCTGACGTGGGCTGGCCTGGGCGGTCGCTTCCATCAGCTTGACCCTCACTGGGGCCAACTGCGTGTCAATGATCGTTTCGATCTCGTCGAGGGTGGCGGTCGAATGGGTCTGGCGCCACGCTTCAATGGTCTGCTGGAGCGCGCGGGTGAGCGCCTCCCACTCCCTTTCAGGGAGATGTGAGGACATGGGCAACCTCCTGGCATCTTATTCCATCATTCTCCCCACGCTGACGAAACCTCGCCACGAGTTGCTGGGTCTTCCGAGCATTTGATGATGCCTTGTATGCGCGCCTCCGGGTGCTTTTGATATACTCTCCTCATCCACGAAGGACCCCTGGATGGAAGGAGCATTCCCGATGGCATCCCCAGCCCTCGTTCCTGACCCTGCCTGTCTCCATCTCATCCGGCTCGAAGCCGACCAGCAGTGCATCACCATCGTCGTCACCACCCCCACGCCTGAAGCCAGATGCCCGCTCTGCCAGCGTCCCTCTGTCAGGGTCCACTCGCGTTACACCCGGCGGGTGGCTGATCGGCCCTGGATGGGCTGGGCAGTGCAACTCTGCTTGCATGTGCGCCGCTTTTTCTGTGATAACCCCGCGTGTAGCCGTGCCATCTTCACCGAGCGGCTCCCCAGCGTGGTCGCGCCATATGCCAGGCAGACGGTGCGATTGACCAACTTGCTCACTCACCTCGGCTTTGCGCTGGGCGGGGAGGCTGGAAAGCGGTTGACTACCACGCTGGGCGTGCCGGTGAGTGCCGATACCCTGCTTGAGCGCATTCGCGCAACGCCAGCCAGCGCTGTTCCCACCCCACGGGTGCTGAGTGTGGACGACTTCGCGTTTCGGCGCGGCAAGCACTTCGGCACCATCCTGGTGGACTTGGAACGACGTCGTCCGGTCGATCTCCTTCCCGACCGCGAAGCCACCACGCTTGCAGCCTGGCTCCGCGCCCATCCCGGCGTAGAGATCATCAGCCGTGATCGCGGTGGCCCCTCTGCCGAAGGTGCCCGCCAGGGCGCGCCCCAGGCTCAGCAAATTGCTGATCGCTTCCATCTGTTGTTGAATTTGAGCGAGGCGCTGGAGGGCTTCTTCCTGCACAAGAAGAGCCTGCTCAAAGCCGCCACGCGCGATCCTGCTCCTGCCGCTCCAGAGCGGCCTGTCCAGCCCTGGCAGACGGGACGTACACTCCGTGAAGAGGCGGTGAGTCGGGCGCGGAACCTCGAGCGCGTCGAACGCTACCAGCGGATTCACGACTTGCATGCCAAGAAGGTGGACATTGCCAATATCGCTCGGCAGGTGGGCGTGAGCCGCCGGACGGTCTACTACTCCCTCAAGATGGAGCATCCCCCTGAACGCAAGCAGTATCGTCGGACCCGCCCGCACGCGCTGGACCCCTATACACCTTACCTCCTCCAGCGTTGGAACGAGGGCTGTCGCAATGCCCACCAGATGTGGCGAGAGATCGTTGCCCCAGGGTATCCTGAGTCGGTCACCAACGTCGGGCGGTTCATTGCCCAATTCCGCACCACCAAGTGGAAATTCAAATCGGTTGGTCCTGCGTCAGAGCCAGTGTCTCGACTGGAAAAGCCACGCCCACCCACTGCCTTACAAGTGGCCCGCCTCTTGGCGCGCGATCCAGCGCAGCGCTCAGCAGAGCAACAGGCATGCTTGACCCGCCTGTGCCAAGCCGACGCGAGCATTGCCCAGACCGCTGCACTCGTCCAAGCATTCTGTACGCTGCTGCGGACCCGCCAAGGCAGGCATTTAGACGCCTGGCTTGCTCAGGTCCAAGAGCAGGGCATTCCTGAATTGCGGGCGTTTGCGCAAGGCTTGCTGAAAGACTACGAGGCGGTAAAAGCTGGACTGACGCTGGATTGGAGCCAAGGTCAGACGCAGGGACACATTCATCGGCTCAAACTCCTGAAACGCCAAATGTATGGCAGGGCCAGCTTTCCGACGCTCCGCCAGCGTGTCCTGCGGCGCGCCTAGACCAAGCAGAGCGCCAAAGATGCGCTTAAGGGGGCTTGGCTCTTGATCATCACATGCTCGGAAGACCCGAGTTGCTTGACATATACGTGTTGGATGCCTTGCCCTACCATCTCAGGGAACGATAACGCCAATAGCGCGGTGGGCCATCGAAAAACCGATTTCTTGGGCATGTGAACGTGAGCAGGTGTTAGCCCGTCCTGTGTCGTCCAGGGGTGGGTTTCAGAGCAGCATCTGGAGGCGCACCCAGCGTTCACGAGGAGGGGAACCCTGTAGCGGACTGGTCCTGGCCTCCTGAAGCACTAGCTAAGGGGACTCTTCTTCCGGTAAGGAGAGCAGCCCATGTTGTATCGCCCTCGCCACCGCCGAGGCACGTGAATCCACGCCCAGCTTCGCATAGATGGTGGTCAGGTGCGCTGCCACCGTCGCGGGGGCGATCCCCAATCGGGCCGCAATCTCCTTACTGCGTTCGCCCCGTGCCACGCCTGCCAGAATCGCGCGTTCCCGCTCGGTCAAGTCAAACTTGCTTGTTTTTGCAGCCTCGCCTGGCACCGCTGCCTCCGACGGCGGAGGAGTGGGGGAGTGCATAAATGCGAGCAGCCGGGCGAGCACCTCTGGTGGGAGGAGGGCTTCCCCCTGCGCAGCACTCCGAATGGCGCGCAGGATCGTGTCCCGGCTCACATCTTTGAGTAGGTAGCCACAGGCTTCGGACCGTAATCCGCGCAGCATCAGGTCATCTTCGTTGTAGGTCGTCAAAATCACCACCGCGATGTGCGGCCAGCGGGAGCGCATCTGGGTGATCGTCTCCAGCCCATCCATCCCCGGCATCCGCAGGTCCATCAGGACCACCTGCGGTTGGCGCTCCTCCACGAGCCACGGCGCCGTCGCGCCATCTGCCGCCTCTCCCACCAGTTCCATATCCTTGCCCGCGACCTGGAGGATCAAGCGGAGTCCCTCGCGCACCACCACGTGGTCATCCACAACCAGCACCCGGATGAGCTCTTCCCCCGCGGCTTGTGCGCTTCGGTTTACGCGGTCTCTCCTCTCGTCAGCGAACTGCCCGATCCTCTTCCGGGCTCTACCCAGCCGTTCTCTGCCTGGAAGGGCAGCCAGAAACGGAGGCTGGTGCCAGCACCAGAGGCGCTGGCGATCTCGACCCGACCACCAACCAGGCGTGCCCGCTCGCGCAGGCCGAGCAGTCCATAATGCCCAGCAGGTGGGATGACGGCTGTTGGCTCAAACCCTCGGCCATCATCCTGCACTTCGACCTTGAGCCAGTCCCCTTCCTGGCTCGCGCGCACCCAGACCTGCCGCGCCTGGGCATGCTGGGCAATATTCGCCAAGCCCTCGCCAAGCACCCGTAGCCCATGCTCGTGCAGCGCCGCAGGCAAGGCGGTCAACGCTGCGAGATCCCTTTGACAGGGAATCCCTGTCGCAGTCGTGAAACGCTGAATGATGACCTCCGCCGCTTCAGCGCACGTGTGCGCGGTGGCGCTTCCAGTACGCAGTTCGTCGATGACACTGCGCGCCTCAAGCAGCGTTTCCTGCACCCGGGTCATGGCCTGCCTCACGATCTCCTGCGCCTGCTCGTAGCCGTGGTCTCCCGGGAGCGCGTCCACCGCCTCCAGTTGGAGCTTGACCCCCACCAGTCCCTGGGAGAGCGTGTCATGTAAATCGCGTGCCAGGCGTTGGCGTTCCGTGAGCCGGGTCAGTCGTTCAATCTGTGAAGCGGCGGTCGCAAGCCCGGCATGCGCCTCTTCCAGTTCCCGATAGGTCGATGCGAGTTGCCCATGGGCGCCTGAAAGCTGGAAGTACAAGATGAGGTAGCCGACGAGGAAGAGACCCAGGGCCGCGTAATCCGTCGAGATCCAGATGCTGAGCAAGGCGGCTACCCAACTCGTGAGGGCGCCTCGTCTCACGAGTTCATTGAAGACAATGAGCAGGAGGGAACTGCTGGCAACGAGCAGCGCGAACCGCCTCATCTCGCGCATCCCAATCGCTTCCAAAATGAGCAAGGCCGCTTCGATCTCTGCATGCAAGCGCGTCGGCGCGCCAAGCGGGGTTCCTTGCTGGCGGGCAATCTGGTCTGCTGCCCCAAAACCAACCATCGGAACCGCCTCAACCAGCCGGTAATGGTTCGCCTGGAGCAAGGCTGGAGCCTGTGGTCCTAAGTCCCGATAGAGCCGCTGGGCATAGAGCGTACTCAGGAGATGATTATAGAGGAACTGAATGATGTCGCGCAGCGCCCCATGCTCCGCCCACGCCTGACACAACCACTCCCTGCGCTTTTTGCCAATACCAGGGACCTCAGCCACGCGCTCTGGTGGAGTCTGATGAAGAAGGTGACGCGAACAATTTCGCCTGTCAGTTGCTCTGGGGGCGCAGCACCCAACCTGGGCGCTGTACCTGTTTGTGGGGGTATCAGTCTAAACCTCTTGGCGGATGATCACACCGCTGGAGCAGGCGCATGCATCTTCTCTCATATCCTATCACAAACGGGAAGGCTGGTTCTGGTGCTAACACTGGCGACCATCTAGTTGCTGGTGTTTGGCGCTCAGGTGCTGCGGCACGGGCAGCGCCGTCAGGTGGATGGGCGGTTGTGCCGCTGCTATAACCTATTTCAATTGAGGCTGCGCTGGCTGCGACTCCAGCGCGCCAACGAGCAAGTCATTTATTGTCGCTTGACGCTCGGCCCAGACCGAGCCACGATGCAAAAACTGTCATGAAGTCAGCGCCTACGCAGGTTTCCCGCAGCCTGCCAGGCGCTGATTCTCGGAGCCAACGCCACCCCCAAACGGGGGGAGTCGGCACAGGCCAGGCCAACTTGGTGGCAGCAGGCCTCTAGCCGCGAATTCAATCGCCGGGGCAGGGGCCGCTTCGGCGGTTTACGACGCCACCGGCTGGCCCTCGCGCATGCGAGACCGCTCGTGCTGAGTGAGGTAGCGCTTGCGCAGCCGAATCGACTGCGGCGTCACTTCCACCAGTTCGTCCGCATTGATAAAATCCAGCGCTTGCTCCAGGCTCAGCTTGACGGCGGGCGTCAGGCGCACCGCGATATCTG
>JBJKSJ010000242.1:0-7758 GCA_046704085.1 Ktedonobacterales bacterium
CCAGCCAGGGCAGGCAGGCTTCCTGGCGCCGCAGCGCCACTAGCAGCGCGCTTTAGACGCCAGGCACCGTGCCGAGCGCGACTTTTACATGGCCCTGGTATGGGCAACTCACCCCTTGACAAATGGCATAGTAGCGTATATTCTCATAGAGAGATACCAAAAAGGCGTTGAGCGAGGGAAGTAGGTTGGTCTCCCGGCAGCAGAGAACTGGCGGAAGGTGCAAGCCAGAGTCGGAGACAGACTGAAACTGCCTGGTGAGCCGTGGCGGCGAAACGGTGCTTTTGCAAGCAAAAGTAGCTGCCACCGGGAACTCCCGTTACAGAGCAAGGGTGTATTTGCACTCGAAAAGGCTGTTCTCGTGAGAGAACGGCAAAGCAAGGTGGTACCGCGAAAGTGTCTGTGCGCACTCTTTGCCCTTGTCAGGGCGGAGGGCGCATTCTTTTTGTCCTCCGCTAGCCGCTCCAACCAACGGTATGAGCACTAGAAGGAGGATCACATGTCGACCCAAAGGGAACGTGTTGAACCCACGCACCAGGCGGAATCTTCGCTCACTACAGTACGTCCGCCACGCTATGATTTCGCGGTCTTTGAGGCAAAATGGCGGGAACGCTGGGAGCGAGAGAAACTCTACCAGGCCGACCTGGCCCATGCCAAGCATCCTTATTATAACCTCATGATGTTTCCCTATCCCTCTGCCGAGGGCTTGCACGTGGGCAATGTCTTCGCGTACATCGGCTCGGATATTCACGGGCGCTGGATGGCTATGCAGGGATACGATGTGTTCGAGCCAATCGGCTTTGACGCCTTTGGCATCCACAGCGAAAACTTTGCGATCCAGCGCGGCATTCACCCCCGCGTTCTCACGGCGCGCAATGTCGAGCGCTTTCGAGAGCAGCAATTGAAGCGCATCGGCAACCGCTTTGATTGGTCGCACGAAGTCGCCACGACCGACCCGCGCTACTATCGCTGGACGCAGTGGATCTTCTTGCAACTCTTCAAAAATGGCCTGGCCGAACGCAAGACCGCTCCGGTCAACTGGTGCCCCAAAGACAAGACGGTGCTAGCTGACGAACAGGTGATCGACGGGCACTGTGAGCGCTGCGGAACGCTCGTTGAGCGGCGCTGGTTGGAGCAGTGGTTTTTGAAATTGACCACGTATGCGCAGAAACTTCTGGACAATCTGGAATGGCTGGACTGGTCCGAGCGGGTCAAGCTGCTGCAACGCAACTGGATTGGTCGCTCGGAAGGGCTTGAATGCGCCATAGCGATTGATGGCATGTCAGAGGTACGCCTGCACGTGTACACCACACGCCCTGACACGATCTTCGGCATGACCTTTGTGGCCCTGGCTCCCTTCCATCCGCTCATTCCACAGATCACCACGACTACACAACTCGCCGCTGTCACGGCTTATCAGCAAACGGCCAATCGCTTGCAAGTAGACAGAGAGCGCACTATGACAGGAGTCTTTACTGGCGCGTATGCCTTGCACCCGTTGACGGGCGAACGCATACCGATCTGGATCGCGGATTTCGTCCTCGAAAGCTATGGCGCGGGCGCGGTGATGGGTGTGCCTGCTCATGACGAACGTGATCTGGCCTTTGCGCAAGCGATGGGCCTGCCGGTACGCACGGTGATTGTCCAGCCTGGTATGGCGCATCCCGCCGAGGAGCCGCGGGAAGCATTCGTACAGTCAGGAGTGCTGATCAACTCTGCCGGGTACTCTGGTATGACCTCGGCCCAGGCTGCTGACGCCCTCTTCTCCTGGTTTGAAGCATGCGGCCAGGGCCACCGCGTGGCGAAATATCGCCTGCGCGACTGGCTCATCAGTCGTCAACGCTACTGGGGGCCACCCATTCCGATCATCTACTGCCCGGAACACGGGGCAGTTCCAGTCCCGGAGGAGCAGTTGCCGGTTCTCTTGCCAGATGTGGAGAACTGGATGCCCACAGGCACTGGCGCTTCGCCTCTGGCGGCAATCGAGAGTTTCGTACATACCACCTGCCCCATCTGTGGTCAGGCCGCCCGCCGCGAAACGGATGTCAGCGATAACTTCCTGGACTCCGCCTGGTACTTCCTGCGGTACTTTTCGCACGACGACGAGGCGCAGGCGTGGGACCCGGATCTGCTGCGCAAGTGGCTCCCGGTCGATATGTACATCGGAGGTGCAGAACATAGCGTGCTGCACTTGATGTATGTGCGTTTTCTCACCATGGCGTTGCACGACCTGGGCTTCCTGGAATTTGAGGAGCCGTTCAAGCGCTTCCGAGCGCATGGCATGATTACCAAAGATGGCGCGAAGATCTCCAAATCAAAGGGCAACATCGTGAACCCTGATAGCTATCTTGCCCGCTTTGGCGCGGATGTCTTCAGGGTCTATCTGATGTTTATGGGACCCTATCAAGCTGGAGGTGACTTCAGCGATCAGGGTCTCGGCGGGGTCGTGCGCTTCCTCGACCGGGTCTGGTCACTGGTCACCCGGCACGCAGAGAACGCTTCCGCTAGCGCCCCCCAGGGAGAGGCGCGGCGCGTCATCCATCGTGTGATCAAACGAGTGACCGAGGATCTGGCAACCTTGAAGTACAACACCGCTGTGGCTGCGCTGATGAGCTATCTCAATGCCTTGGAAACCCGTTCGACCCTCACACGGGAGGAGTTGCAGACCCTGCTCATACTCCTTGCCCCAATGGCGCCCTACATCACCGAGGAACTCTGGCAGAAACTCAAGCATCCAGGCCAAAATCGCTCCATCCATGCAACGTCGTGGCCCAGCTTCGATGCCGAGGCGATTGGGGCCGAGACCGTGATCCTGCCAATCCATATCAACGGACGGGTGCGCGGTCGGATCGAGGTGGCGCATGATACCCCCGAAGCGGAGATCAAGAGCCAGGCCCTCCAGGTTCCTCAAGTGCAGTCGTTGCTTGCCAACCGGAAGGTCATCCGCGTGATTTACGTACCCGAGCGCCTGGTGAACATTGTCACAGCCTGACCTGGCGTAAACCAGGCGAAAACATTCAGCGGGCGCAGGCTCGTTCCTCTTTGCACAAGAGCTTTGTTGAAGCTGCCTTAGAGGGGCAGCGGCCTCATGCCAAAGCGTAGGCCCTCAGCTTCCTATAGCCTTGCTAACGCGGATACGCCGCCCGCTCTATGGGCAAACAGGGGGTAACGGGGAGCATCGGCGCTGGCCCGCCGAGGTGAGCGTGGGACGGTACAGAAGTTGTATAATACCTTCCCTCAGAAGGGTCTGTCCAGAGCGGACCGGGCCGACAGGGCTTTTTTGGAAAGGGAAGGGTATATGCCAGTAGAACAAGCCAAACGGCAAGATCAAGAAGAGCAGACCGACACCGACGAGGAACAGGAAGAACAGGAGGAAAAGCAAGCGAGACACACAGAGCAAGCCGAAACCGCCGCGCAATCAGGATGAGAGCGACCGCCAGGAGGGCGAGCGGAAGGATGCGCGAGGCGAGCCGCGCGGTGAAGCGAAGCAGCCAGAAGGAAAGGATCGCGAAGCGAAGCAGCCAGAAGGAAAGGACCAGGACTCCAGGCCGACCGCCATGTACGTCCGGCAGCAGGAGTAGGGACCAAAAGGACTGGCGAAAACGGTCACTGGCCTGGGCCAGGTTCTCGCCGGGTTAGGCGCCGTCCTGGCGGGATTAGGCGAGGCGCTGGGCGTGCCAGCCGAGGAGAAGGTCACGCAGGCGCTTGTTCCCCTGACCGAAGGCGCCAGCAAAGAGGTTGAGCAGAAACTGCGCCAGGCGGTGAGCGAGGGGGTGGAGTCGGATGAGCAGGGCGAGGGCGGATCAGGGCTAAGCAAACTCATCGGGCCGTTGGGCAAAATGCTTGGACCAGCCTTCACCGCGCTGAAGCCGATCCTCAAGCAACAGCTTGAGCAGGCCGTCGAGTCGTTGACCCAGGCGCTGCAAGAGCAGGGCCAGCAGGCGCTAAAATCTGGCGTCTCGTCCCTGGCAAAAGCAGGCTCAGCAGCAGTGTCGGGCGGCGGTGATGGGAAGCAATCCGACGGTGATGGGAAGCAGAACAGCGATGGAAAGCAGGCAAGCGGCGATAAGCAAGCCAGCGCCTCGAAGGAAGCTGACTAAATGAAATTCATTTTTTAGCCAGACCCTGCCCGTAGCGGCGAATTTATTCGCCGCTACGGGCAGGCGGGGCGAATGGATCAAACGTCATCAATCGCCGACGGGCTGCGGCTGTGTGTGGGCTGCTTCGGCGGGCTGATGGACCAACTCGCCGCGCGCGCGCCGCCTGGCGAACTCCACCAGGACGGAGCGGCCCAACGAGCCGGGGAAGGCCCAGCGCAGCAGCCGCAGCGTGCCCGCAACCAGCCGAAAGGCCAGCGTATGCGCCCAGGTCCAGCGCAGGCCATAGCCGCGCCAGATTTCGGGCGGCATCTGCCCGCCGGTAATCAGGCGGACCAATCCCCACATGCGCTGGCGATACCAGGGCAGCGGGGGATAGAGAATCGTCTGGGCGACGGTGCGCGCGCCTGGCCCGACGGCAACTTCGCCGGAGGCGATGGCTTCGCGCACATACGCCTGCACGGCTGGGTAGCTTTTGGGCAGCATGGCATCCGTCAGGCCGAGCCGATGAGCATAGCGCAGGGACTCCTGCCAGTACTGCTCGCGCTCGGCGTCGGTGAGCGGGCCGACGAAGGATTGATAGGCGCTGAGCATGCTCTCGACGAAGGCGACATGCACCCAGAGCAGCGCGTCGGGGTCCATCGCGTCGTATGCCTCGCCGACAGGATGCGCTCCAGCGGCGGCGTCCTTGATCGTGCCCTTCACGCTGAGATGGATGCGGTTGATGTTGCGCGCCATCGCGTTGACTTCGCGGGTGGTGCCCACCAGCAAGACGCTCATGGCCCCGACGGTGCGATAGACGCGGCCAAAGGGGTCTTCGGCATAGGCGCTGTGGTCGAGCGCGCCCTGGGCGACCTTGGGATGGGCGGCCTGCATCAAGAAGGCGCGGGCGCCGCCAAGAATGAGCCACTGCTCGCTGTGCAGCCGCCAGGTGAGCGAGTCCGGCCCCATGATGCCGGGGTCGGGGTTGGTATCGCTAATCGATAGCCCGCCGGGCAGGCTCGTGCCGCTCACCCAGCGAATGAGCCGAATCGGATCGATATGCATCTATTTTCAGCCTTTGTGCTGTTCTCAGAGACGTTCCAGAAGACGGTCATACTCGGAGTGCGTGCCAATCCAGAACCAGTATAATGTGTCATCTTCCTCGTAGGCCAAGGCGCGATAATGCAATCCGACGCGAACGGAGCGTAGTAGAGTCTTCCGGCGCTTAAACCTTTTGAACTCGAAGCCAGGGTAATAAGGGTCTTCCTGAAAGCGTCTAAAATCTTCCCGCGCCTGTTTCTGAACCTCAGCAGGGAGGTCAGCCAGCCGCTCTCTGAACGCTAGTGTTGTCTTTGAGATCAAAGCAACTCATCCAGATCGCGCACGCCTCCTTCTGCTACCTGGCGCTTTGCCTCAGCGATGAGTGTATCCAGGACGAGATCATGGGCATCGTTCATGGCAGTTTTCCAGCGGCGATCTTGCTCCAGTTCTGCCTGGATGGATGCCGCTAGCGCGTCCTGCTCGTCTTCCGGCAACTGCTCCATTATTGCCACGACCTGACGCAAGCGTTCGGTCAACATCGCTGTTCCCCCTCCGCGTGTCGGTTCTCTATCTATTGTACCACGCTGATGCTCACTTGCAGTGTATCGCGTTTCTGGGTTATTGCGTGCCAGGAGTTCCCGGCAGATGTTCAGTGGTTGGCGGGTGGATCAATGGGTAGAGGTTGATGGACCAGCCCATGCCGAAGAACTGCGGAACCAGCACACGCGCTGTATCCTTGTTCCAGAACGTTTCACGCAGGCGCTCGATAGTCGGTCGGCGGAAATCATAAGGAATGCCATAGAGGGTTCCGTGCCATGTCCGCTCCTCTGGCGGCATGCGCAATTGCTCGCGAAAAGCTAACCCCATCAATGCCGCGATCCCGCTGATCACCAACACGTCGCCCGGTGTGGGTCGCTTCTTCTGACGCTTTGCCATAGCCTGTTTCTCCTTTGCTCTGTCAGACAGCCATCGTTTCAGAATTATTCACCTGCTCGCTGACTCTGGCGCTTGCGCTGATAGCTGCGGCGAGCCTTGGCGCGGTTGCCACAGCCATCCATTGTACACCAGCGGCGCGTGCGGTTCTTGCTCGTGTCCAGAAAGAGCCAGCCGCAGTCTGGGCCGGGGCATTCTTTCACCAGCCGCAGGTCTGGCGAGAGCAGCAGGTCTTGTGCCGAGCGCATCACCGGCCAGAGCAGCCAGCGCAGGTTGTGTTCGCCGACCATCCAGCGCCAGGCGAAGCCCCCAGCGGTTGCGGCGATCTCGGAATGGGCCAGCATGTCGGCGCGGGCGGCGTTGAAACTGTCGAGATCGTCGGGATGGGGCGCGCTGCCCGCCAGCGTCGCCAGCAGGATGCGATAGAACGCCTCGCGCCAGGCGATGGCAGCCTCCAGCGCGGCGGCGGCCTCATCGGGACGTCGGGCTGCCTCGGCGAGCAGAGGCTCCGCCTCCGCCTCGCTGATGCTCCCCGTGTGCAGGCTCCAGGCGACCAGTTCTGCGTAGCTGGTCAGCAACTCCTCCGGGTGGTCGCTGGCGTGCCAATCGGCGGTGTTGGCGAAATCCAGGCAGAGCCGCCCGCCGATCAGTTTGAGGCGCCCTGCTTCTGTGTCAGGAATGTTCATGTTCTGCTCCTCCATCCCACCCCAGAACGGCCCGGCTGAAAGCCGGGGGTATAGATGGCGCTGCAAGTCAATGGAATCTAACCCCTCAAAAAGTATTGACAGGTTAGAGATTTTCAGGTATACTCTAACTACTAAGGAAGTTATAGCCGGTTAGAAACGGATTGTCAAACTCAACCTTTCAGGAGAAGGCACAATGGAAACCTTGTTGGACAAAGCGGCGCTGCTGGAGACGATGGAGACGGAGTATCAGGCGCTGGTAGACCTGCTGGCGCCGCTGGATGGGCAGCGGCTGACCACCCGAGGCGCGACGGGCGCGTGGTCGATCAAAGACGTGCTGGCGCATCTGACCGCCTGGCACACGCATCTGCTGAAGATTCTCCAGGCGGCGCAGCAGGGGCGTGAGCCAGCGCCGCCGTTCGGCCACCTGGCTGATGAGGAGATCGAGCGGCTGAACCAGCGTTTCTATGAGGCAGCCAGGGCACGCCCGCTGCACGAGGTCTGGTCGGCGTTTCGCTCGACCTACGTGCAGGTGCGGGCAGCGGTTGCGGCGCTGGGCGAGGCGGCGCTTGGGGACACGCGGCGCTTCCCCTGGCTGGATGGGTTGGCGCTGGCCGATTACGTGGCTGGCGATACCTACGAGCATTATCAGGAACACGTGCAGTGGATTCGCGCCTGGCTGGAAGCAACTGATCGCTAGAAAGAAGGAGCAATGACGATGCCCGAAACCGTACAGAAGGCAGAACTGCTCGATAAGATGCAGGTCGGGTACAACGAGTTTGAGGCGCTGCTGGCGCCCTTGAGCGTGGCACAGATGACGACGCCAACGGTCAACGGCGCGTGGTCGGTCAAGGACAACCTGGCGCACCTCACAGTCTGGCAGGACTACCTGCTGGACCAGCTTCAGGGGATCATTGTCGGCAAGGAGCCTCCGGAATTCATGCCGGGACTTTCCGGCGAGGATGCGATCAACGAGCGCATCTACCAGCCGAGCAAGGATCGCCCGCTCGCCGATGTGGTGGCGG
>JBJKSJ010000243.1:0-14709 GCA_046704085.1 Ktedonobacterales bacterium
GGTCGTTGATGACCATGCCGTGACGCGCGCGGGTATGCGCCGTCTGCTGGAAGGCTATCCAGACTTTGAGGTGGTTGGCGAGGCAGCGGATGGTCTGGAGGCGCTGGCCGAGGCGCAAGACCTTGGCCCCCAGGTGGTCTTGATGGATACGCGCATGCCAGGGATGAATGGGTTGGAGGCGCTGCGCCAGTTGCGGGCCTCCAACCCTGATCTGCGCGTGCTGATGCTTTCGGCCTACGAGCAGGATGAGGATGTCCTGGAGAGCCTCAAAGCGGGAGCGAGCGGCTATGTGTTGAAAGACATCGCGCCGGATGAATTGGCGCAGGCCATACGCGCGGTGGCGCAAGGCGAGACGCTGCTGGCGCCTGGGCTGACGGGCAAGCTGGTGGGTCGTTTGGGACGCCAGGGGCAGGAGGATGCCTCTCGCATGCTGACAGCACGAGAGCGGGAGGTGCTGCGGGCGTTGGCGAGCGGTTTGCGTAATAAAGAAATCGCGCGGCAGCTTCAGGTAAGCGAGCGCACGGTGACATTTCATCTGGCGCATATCTATCAGAAACTGGCGGTGAGCAGCCGCACTGAAGCCCTTCACCGGGCACTGGAATTGGGCCTGCTCAAATCCTGAGCAGCGCGCAGCGTCGCCTGTTTTCTCCGCATGCGTGCAGTCGACTTCCACTTTTGATTGTTCCATCGGGAATACCCCCTTAGACCTGGAGGACATCACTCCCAGGCGAACGTCTATCCACAGAGAGTGGGGGAAGCCGTTATGAATCTGGATGAGCAACTTAAATCGCTGCTCTCTGGGTTAGGAGTTGAGATGGAACGGGAAGTTGAAATGCCTGCCGATGATGACGATGCCCAGGATGAATCGGAAGCCAGGCTCGCCATGATCTCCCTCTTCCAGACATCCAAGGAGCACTATGGGGTCTTTTATCGTCTTGATCTTCTAGGGTGTTGTCCGCAGTTGCGCGTGTTTCTGCCTGCCAATAGCGGCGTCGTCAAGATGGAAGGCTACCTTGTCTATCCAGAGGAGCCATCGCCGCTGCGTGGGGCGTTTGAATTGTTGGCCGCCCACGAGGGAAGCGCCGATTTTGAGGCTCAGCAGGATTCGATGCGCCAGCACCTGCTCTTCGCGGTTGGCGAGATGCTCAAGCGGCTCTTCTGGGGGGGCAATCTGGAAGAGATGCAGTTTCCACCAGAGATCATCGTTGCGCGCATCCTCTAGCCAGAAAGGGCTATTGCTGGGCTTTGGGAGTTCTGCCAGTGGCAGAATGCTCCTGGCGTGTGGTACACTACATGAGGAACCTGGCTCTGCCGCTTATCTTGCTCATGTGGATAAACATCATGGACCTGGATACCATCGGCCAAGCTGCGCGTAGCTACCTTGAACTGAAACATGCCGCACGCGAGCGCGCCCTCCCAAAGTCGCGTGCAGCTATTCGCTGCTGCGCCAATTCCATTCGTGCCTCTCACCGCCAGGATTTCACAACCGCCGCTGAACTGCTCGATCAGGCAGAAGCGCTGTTGGTAGAGATGCGCAACGATCTGAGCGATCATATCGATATTTATTATGCCGGCTTTGTTGAGGACGCCCAGAAAGAGTTTGCTGAAGCGTCCCTGACCCGTGCTTTTATGCAACAGCAGCCCCTTCCGCTGCCCGACGCGCTGCGCGTCGAGTGGGCGCCCTATCTAAATGGGCTAGGCGAGGCCGTTGGCGAGCTGCGCCGCGCTATTCTGGACCGCATGCGGCGGGGGAAGCTAGAGGGTTGTGAACACCTGTTACAGCATATGGATGATGTCTATCTCCTCTTGACGACGCTGGATTTTCCTGATGCTATCACGGGCAATTTGCGCCGGACGACGGATTCGGTACGCGGGATTTTAGAAAAGACACGCGGCGATCTGACAGTGGCTGTTCGCCAGGCACAACTGGCGGAGTCGATGGCGCAACTGGAAGCCCGCTTTTCTGCTGGACATTAAACACTGGTTCATCGAAGATCTGTAAAATCTCTTTGCTTTTAGGTTTCAATAGCCAGGAGGGCAGGTGTGGATACGAGTTATCCAAGGACGAATGATACGCCGCCCCAGATGGAGCCACCAGTCTTTTCTGATGGTGAGGGCGCTGATTCTGCCGCGCTAGAAGCGTCTGAATCGTCTCCCTCAGCGCAGCGGATGCCTCGTCAAACGTTGCCGCTTCCTCGGCCAGATGGGCGCGGGGTCACTGGGCCGGTTCCAGTTGTGCGAGAGCATGCGCTGGTGGCTACTGACCGGCGTGGCGGCCTGCCCATGTCGCCTGTGGCGCCGCCTGCGCCAGCGGCGCGCTGGTGGAGTGTGGTGCGTCCTGGGACGTTCTGGCTCACGCTGATGCCCATTCTCCTAGGCGCCGCTACCGTCTGGTTGGCGCAGGTATCCAGATTCAGCACGGTGTTTCATCCGATCCGCTTGCTGGCTCTGGCCCTGGTTGCGCTGGCTCTGCACGCTGGCGCCAATCTGCTGAATCAGTATTATGATTTGGCGCGTGGAACCGATGGGCAGCATGCTCCTGGCTCCAGCAGGATCATGTACCAGGGTCTGCTTTCCGCCAGGGGAGTACGCAACAGCGGTTTTCTCCTGCTTGCGCTGGGCACGCTTGGCTTGCTGATTCTGGCGCTGGCTACCCATGTGTGGGGTGTCTTCCTCCTGGGGGTTGTTGCACTGGCGCTGGCCTATCTTTATTCTGGCACGCGCTACGCGCTGGGCTATTTTCCGCTGAGCGAATTGATCGTTGGTTTTGTCATGGGACCGGCGTTGGTCTTCGCCAGCGTTCAGCTTCAGGGAGCGCAGGCGAATCCTACACTGGCGATGCCTTTCGCGTTCGCGTTAGGATCGCTGGCCGCTGCGGTGATGCTGGCGAATAACTTGCGTGACATCGAGACCGACCGCGCCGCTAACAAGCGCACCCTGGTAACGTTCATTGGCGCGCAGATGGGACGGGCGCTTTATCTGGCGTTGGTTCTGCTGCCTTATTTGCTCATTGCCCTGGTAGCCTTCAAGCCTGGCACACCGCATGGGCTGTTGCTGGTTCTCTTGACCATCCCTGGCCTGTTTGTGGTGATTACGGGCATCTTGCGCGCTGAAACACCTGCTGCCAGTAATGTGGTCGTGGCGCAGACCCTGCGCCTGCATGTGCGCTTCAGCTTCTTATTGCTGATTGGCTATCTACTCTCGGTAGGTGTTGCCTACCTGCTATCTCTCTTCCGCTAACCACTGCCCTACCAGAAAGCGAATCGCTGCATGTCTGGTCGTCGCTTGACTGGAAAAGATGCGCGTCACGAAGAACCGCCTAACGCGCGCAATACCTTGCGGTCGATTATCCTTGGTCTGCTGGGCGCCCGGCCCATGACCGGCTACGATATTAAGCAAGCCTTTGATCGCGCGATTGCCAGCTATTGGAACGCGGGCAACAGCCAGATTTATACGACGCTCAAGACGTTGGAGCAGGATGGACTGGTTGAATCTGAGGTGGTCATTCAGCAGCACCGGCCCAACCGCAAGCTCTATCGGCTGACGCCCCAGGGCCAGGCCGAGCTTGAAGCGTGGCTGCAAGAATCCGCGCCGGAGCGTTTTACGAAAGACGAGTTTCTTGCTAAGCTCTTCTTTTGCGGCCAGACCAGCGATGAGGTGGCCTTGCGCCATCTGCGCGAACACCGCCAGGCGCTTGAAGAGCAAGTGGCGCATATGGAATGGGTGCTTCAGCACTATACCCAGCGCCCGGCGCGTCGCCCGCACCTGTTGGAATATCAACTGCTGGTTCGTGAATATAAAGCCGAGACGCTGCGCGCCGATCTGGCCGTGACCGAGCGCGCCATCGCTCGCCTGTGTGAGCGGATCGGGAAAGAGCGACCTGCCGAAGCCGTTGAGAGCGAACGCGAGCTATAGCCTGCGCTGTGCTGGTACATGCGCTGCGGTCCTGATGCTCTTGACAAGTGGTGGCTCCTGCCATAAGCTATAGAGAAAGCATATCTCTATTTGGATATATCAACTGGTGAAGCAGTTTTTGATCTGCTACGTTGCCTTCATGCCGGGATGGGCAGACGCTATGGTCTGCGCCGGGCGTGCTGGCGTCAATCAGACCCAGAGGAGGTGTCAAGCATGGCAACGGCGATCCAGTCGGATGCAACGGTGCTGGAGCGTATCCGCAACAAGCAGCTTATTGAATCTGTCGAGCATATGAGTCCCACGTATATTGAAGGGATGAAGCGTATCCTGACTGTTTCGGCGGATACGGAACTGATCAGCGCGCCCGCTTATTTCCATGCAGCCCAGCACGCGCCCAACCTCAATGCCTTTGGTTCGGCCATCTCGATTATTCAGGATGAACTGGGCCACGCGCATATTGCCTATCGCCTCATGCGCGATCTGGGCGTGGATACGGAATGGCTGATCTACGAGCGTCCGGCGGCGCAGTTCAAGTATCCCTACGCCTTCGATGTGCCGCTGGATAGCTGGGTCGAATTGATTATGGCGAACGCTTTCTATGACCGTGCAGGCTATACCCTGCTGGGCGATGTCTTTGAAAGCACGACCTTTGGCCCCTGGAAGCGGGCGCTGGTGAAGGTCGATAAAGAAGAGACGTTCCACCTGCGACATGGTGAGCAGTGGATGCGTAAGCTGAGCCAGGATTCCGCCGCGCACGAGGAGATTCAGAAGGCCATCGATTGGATGTTCTTGCTGACCGTCGAGTGGTTCGGCCTGCCGGATGATCTCAAGAAGCACGGTGAGCAGCTTGATTATGGCTTTAAGGGCAAGTCGAACGACCAACTGCGCCAGACCTGGATGCGCACAGCCGTGCCGCTCTGTGAGGAGTTGCATTTCAAAGTGCCTGCTCATTACGACGCCGCGCAGGATCGCTACGTTGTGGATTGCCCGTTTCCCGCGCATTTCGATGCGGAGCGCAAGCACTGGGACTTGGAGGCCGGGCAGATTAGCTGGGATGAGGTGATGAAGCGCTGGAAGGCGCGTGGGCCAAAGAACGAAGAGTTTGTCTCGATGCTCCAGCGGGGCAATAAACAGTTGAAGCAGATGCTGGGGGTGGGCTGATGAATACCCCCTTTGCGCTGGTGCGCGATCTCCCTTCCCAGGATGATGAGCGGCTCCAGCAGAGCCGTGCGCAGCATACCGCTCGCGCGGAGGCTGTTGGTTCAGTCGAGGCGCTGTGGGATGCGCTGCGCGAAGTCTACGACCCGGAACTGCCGATCAGCGTTGTCGATATGGGGCTGATTGTGGCGCTTGAACGGCAGGATGGAACTGTTTCTATCAAGCTGACGTTTACGGCGATGGGCTGCCCGGCGATGGAGATGATTCTCGGCGATATACGCGCCCGTTTGCTCCAGGAGTCGGGTATCGAGCGGGTGGAGATTGAGGTTGTCTGGGAGCCAGCCTGGACGCCAGCCCGGCTGAGCGAAGAAGGCCGTGATACGCTGCGTATGTGGGGCATAGGATTATGAGCGAACAAGAGCCGCTGAAGGTTGTGGCCGAGACGAAGCTCTGGGAGGTCTTTGCGCGGCGCAAGTATGAGGAGCCGCTGCATCAGGTGGGGACAATTGCCGCCGATGACCCAGAACTGGCGAAGGTCTACGCGCGCAGCATCTACGATGAGTTTTCCTGGGTCGAGATGGTCATCGCCCCGCGCGATACGTTTATCGCGGTCATCAAGCCCTAGACCAATGTCGCAGGAGGAGATCGGATGGGAACTGACATCACCGAACAGCAGGCGCTGTTTGATCTGCTGGCGGCACTGGCTGATAACAAGTATTTCCTGGGGCGGCGCTATGCCGAGTGGTGTAATGGCGCGCCAACGCTGGAGTCGTCGGTGGCGGCGGCGGCGATGGCCCAGGATGAACTTGGGCATGCGCGCGCGCTCTATCCTTTGCTACATGATTTTCCCCAGGCGCAGGAACAGCCTGCTGAGTTTGAGCCGGAGACGCGCACGCAGTTTTGTAACGTGCGCTTTTTAGATCAGGTCTTTACCGGCTGGGCTGATTTTGTGGCCGCTAATTTCCTGCTGGATACGGCCCTCTCAGTGATCTTCGAGTTTGCCCAGGAATCGCGCTATGAGTCGCTGCGTGGGCGGGCAAAGAAGGTCTTGCAGGAAGAGCAGGTACACGCGCTGCATGGCGAGGGCTGGGTGCGGCGGCTGGCGCGCACGGGCGGCGCGGTGCGTGGCTCGCTGCAAGTCGCGCTGGAGCGCGCGTGGCTGGAGACGCTCTGCTGGTTTGGTCCGGCAGATGACCCACGCGGAGCGGCGCTGAGCCAGGGCGACATGCTCTCAGGCGGGCCGGAGGAACTGCGCCAGCGCTGGTTGCAGCGCGTGGGTCCGGCGCTGCTGGAGACCGAACTGGCCCAGGCGTTTGCGCTGCATCAGGAAGCTGATGGTCGCTGGGCTGTTGCCGCGCCGCTGCCCTGGGCGCGCTGGGATGCCGCGCGCCGCCGACTGAAGAGCGGCGAGTGATGCCTGGCAAGGAGTCTATTCATGGCTGAGCGAGCAGTGTTTCCGCAGAGTGGTGATGAGGGGCTGTCAGTAACCTGCCCATATTGCGGATCAGAGGAGACAGAGTTCTTCTCGCTTTTTGGCGCGCAATTGCTGACGGCGCAGTATTACTGCCGGACCTGCCATACGCCGTTTGAGCAGATCAAAAATGATGAGGTGCTGGCAGACGCCGCCCGCCGTGATCTGGCCCCAAAGGCTGCCCAACCAGCAAGTGAGGAGTAAGCATGCCGCGTGTGGATGGGCGGGCGCCAGATGAACTGCGCCCAATCAAAGTAGTCGTTGATTATCTGAACTTTGCCGAAGGCTCGGTACTCATCGAGGCCGGGGCGACGCGTGTGCTGTGCGCTGCCAGCATTGAAGAGGGCGTGCCGCCTTTTCTGGAGGGGCGCGGCCAGGGCTGGCTGACGGCGGAATATAGCATGCTACCACGCGCCACCAAGACACGCACCAGGCGCGAGTCGATGACTGGCCGACCCAGCGGACGCACCCAGGAGATTCAGCGGCTGATCGGGCGCTCGCTGCGCGCGGCGCTGGACCTGAAGCTGCTGGGTGAGCGCACGTTGACGGTCGATTGCGATGTGTTGCAGGCAGACGGCGGGACGCGCACGCTTTCGATTACGGGCGCGTATATTGCCGCCCATCGCGCCTGCACGGCGCTCTTGAAGCAGGGCTTGCTCCAGGGCCATCCGGTGCAGACGGCGGTGGCGGCCATCAGCGTGGGGGTAGTGGATGATGTGGCCCTGCTGGATCTGAACTATGCGGAGGATTCGCGGGCGCAGGTGGATTTTAACGTGGTGATGACGGGCCGGGGCGAGTTTGTGGAGGTGCAGGGGACGGCGGAGGGTCGCCCGTTCTCGCGCGAGGCGCTCGATGGTCTGCTGAACCTGGCTGGGCAGGGGATTCGCCAGTTGCTTGAGCTTCAGCGCGCGAACGTTTGAAGAATTGCAGGATGCTTAAGCGGGTGCAATTCTTGGGCAAGGGCTGAAGCCAGGTGTGAAGCCGACCTATGAGGAAGAATTGCTAGAATTGCCAGAATTGCCGGTATTGCAGGAGTCGTATAGTCAGCGATGCTCGGAGCGTTTGATCGCTGCCTGGTCATTATAGCGCACCCTGATGACGCCGAATCCTGGTGCGCCGGGACAGTTGCTGCGCTGGTGGATGCGGGCACCGAGGTGACGTATGTTGTCTGCACTTCTGGCGAGAAGGGGACGGCTGACCCAGATGGCCGCCCGGAGGATATTGCGCGGCAGCGCGAGGAGGAGCAGCGGGCGGCGTGCCGACAACTCGGCGTGGCCGAGGTGGTTTTTCTGCGCTATCCTGATGGCGGCCTGGAGGATACATCTGCTTTTCGCGGAGATCTGGTGCGCCAGATTCGTCGCTTTCGCCCGTCGCTCGGCCTGACGCACGATCCGGTCTATCCCTGGCCGCTGTATACCGTGCATCGCGATCATCGCATCGTTGGGCGTGTGGCGCTGGATGCGCTCTACCCCTTTGCCCGCGACCCTCAGCACTATCCAGAGCAGATACGCGGGGAGGGTTTGCAGCCACATATCACCCCGGAAGTCTGGCTTTTCGCTACCTCTCAGCCCGATCATTACGTGGAGATCGGCGCGACCTTTGCGCGCAAGATTATTGCACGCCTTGCGCATGCCAGCCAGACTGGCGATCCGGCGGCGCTCGAAGCGTCTTTCCGACGCCGTGCTGAGGAAACCGGACAGCAGGCCGGCCTTGCTCTCGCCGAATCATTCAAGCGGCTGCTGCTCTGAACCGCTCAGAGCGGTCCGGCTTAATCGATCTCCGGCCCGACCAGCGTGTGACGGATGAGCATCAGATTGGTGAGTGGCCCCAAGCCGCCAGGCACGGGGGTGAGATGAGAGGCAATCTGGCTCACACCTGCGAAATCTACATCCCCGACGATGTGCCCATCTACGTCATTGATCCCCGCGTCAAAGACGACGGCGCCTGGTTTGACCATTTCGGCGGTGATCAGATTTGGCCGCCCGGTGCTGACGACCAGAATGTCCGCCGCGCGCGTGATCTCAGCCAGGTTGGGGGTGTGGGAGTGGCAGATTGTAATCGTTGCGTGCCCATGCAGCATCAGTAAGGCAATGGGCTTGCCGCCGACGTTGCTGCGCCCGACGATGACGGCATGCTGCCCGGCCAGGGAAATAGTGCTGGCGCGCAATAACTCGCGCACCGCAGAGGCCGTACTGGGGATGAAGCTGGGAAAGCCAAGCATCATATTCCCCGCGTTGCGTGGCCCCAGCCCATCGACATCTTTCTCTGGCGCAATGACCTCGGTGACAACGCGCTGCTGGATGTGCGCGGGCAGCGGCAGCAGGACGACGACGCCGCGTAAGAGCGGGTCGGCGCTGAGGGTGCCGACGGCGCGGCGCAGTTCTTCTTCCTCGACGCGAAACGGATAGGTGTAAGCAATACACTCCAGACCGATCTCGGCGCAGGAGCGTGCCACCTGATCGCTATACAGGCGCGCGGCGGGATGGGCGCCCGCAATGACCAGGGCCAGGCGGGCGAGGTAGCCATGCGCGGCGCGATATTCCAGCGCGCGCTGTTTGAGTTCTGCTTTGATGCGCGCGCTGAGCGCGCGCCCATCAAGTAACGTTGCTGGCATGCGACCTCTCGCTCAAGTGCAGATTTACAAGGAGCAACAGTTCTTTGGGAAGTATAGCCGGAAGGCGCGCCCTGGCGCAAGGCCAGGGGATCAAGCGATTGGGGATCGAACGGTCATAGAGAGGTTCTTTGATGGCACGCTTATTGCTACCAGGCGAGGCGAGGTTTCAATGTCCCTTAGTTGGTTTCTGTTATTTAGGCGGCGGGCGCTATGCCAGCGCCCGCTGATGAGAGGGCGCCCGGAAAAGCGCAGGAAGGAAATGAGGCATATGGCGAAGGAGATGCGTGATGGGCATGCGATTACTACCGTTGTTGAAGCGGGTCGCAAGGGTGGCCGGACGGTCAAGGAGAAGTATGGCGCGGTCTTTTATGCTCAGATAGGCAAGAAGGGCGGCCAGACCATCGCAATGGAGCGCGGTTCTGAGTATTACGCGGAGATCGGTAAGAAAGGCGGCGAAGCGGTCCGCGAGCGGCATGGCTCGATGTTTTTCTCGGAGATTGGCAAAAAGGGCGGTGAGGCGGTCAAAACCAAGCATGGCGCTGACTACTATTCCCGCATTGGAAAGAAGGGGGGCGAAGCGCCCCGCCGCACGGATCGTCGCCATCTGGCCGATCTGTAGCTTCTCCTGGGGTGGTCCAGAGGGATCGTTTTCACGAAGAGGGCATCGTTCACAAGAGCGGTGTTCTCTTTGTTCGTTTGGTGTTCCTGGTATCTTTGGGGAAAAGAGCCTCTTTCGCCAAAGGCTGTGCCTGTCAGGTTGATTGGAGCAAGGCCAGACGGGAAGGTGGATATGCGAGATAGTGATGGCTGAGATTGGCACGGAAATTGCTTTCAGCTAGAAGGTTGGTACGTCTTTTGTTATCCCAATAAGGGAGGAGCCTCACCCATGTCTATGGACTTGAACCAGATGTATGCCCCGGTGCAGGTCCAGCGTGCGTCCCCGCAGCTCGTGGCTGCTAACCATATTCTGGCGTTATCCTCAGCCGAGCTTCAGACCTTGATCAACAAGGAGATGGCTGACAATCCAGCGCTCGAAATGGAAGAGAACCCGGTGTGCCCGACCTGTGGCCGTCCTCTCCAGGGGACCATTTGCCCCAATTGCCTGCCGCTTTCCTCTTCTTCGCAGCAAGTTTCGGACCGCGAAGAGTTCTTTGATGAGTCTACGCTCTGGCAATTTCAGGCAACATCGGGCGGTGGAGATGACGAGGAATTTGATCCGACGACGCACGTTCCTGCACAGATGAGCCTGGCGGAACATTTAACGCTTTCGCTCCAGGCGCAGTTGCCTTCGGAAGATGCTCAGATGATTGAGTATCTGGTTGGTAATCTTGATGACAAGGGCTTTTTGTCTTGCAGCGTTGATGAAGTGGTCAATCTGCTTGGCGTGTCCCCGGAGCGTGTTGAGCGAGCCATTATGCACTTGCAAGCGATGGAGCCAATCGGCGTAGGCGCCCGCAATGTGCGCGAATGTCTGCTCATTCAGTTGAAGTATATTGAGGCGCAGGGCTGTCACCAGCCCTATGCGTATGAGATCATTGACCGCTACCTCACCCAATTGAGTGAACATAAGTACGGCCAGATTGCTGCCCAGTTAGGGATCACCAGCGATATGGTGCATCAGGTCAGTGAGTTTATTAAGCGTAACCTCAACCCGCATCCATCGCGCGGCTACCTTGGCTTAAATCTGGCGGATGGCAGCGAGCAGACCGGCCATGTCATGCCGGATGTGATTATCAGCCGTCGCCAGGTCTATGGCGGCTGCCTCTACGATGTGGAGGTTGTTGAATCTAAGCGGTTTTACCTGCATGTCAGCTCCTCGTATTCGCAGTTGTATAGTGAGGTGAGTGGGCGCCACTCACTGCTGACCGAGGATGAGCGGCGACACATCCAGCAGTATGTGTCGCGCGCGAAACTCTTCATTGCCAATATCAACCAGCGCCGCCAGACGCTGTACAAGATTACCCGCTGTCTGGTTGAACTTCAGCAAGATTTTCTGGATCAGGGCATTCGTTATCTGCGTCCGCTCACCCGCGCGCGGGTGGCGTCAGAATTGGGCATGCACGAATCAACGGTCAGCCGGGCAACGGCTGCCAAATTTGTGATGCTGCCAAGTCGTGAGGTGATCCCCTTTAGCAATTTCTTTGTCGCCAATTTGAGCGTCAAGGATGTGATTAAAGATTTGATTGGTCACGAACTCACCCCGCTGACCGACCAGGAACTGGCCGATATGCTTGGTAAGCGTGGCATTCAAGTCGCCCGGCGAACGGTAGCGAAGTATCGTGAGCAGTTGGGGATTCTCCCCTCGTCACTGCGGTGATGAATAAATAGGCGAGGGGTTGCCAGCGTAATCTCTCCAGTTGGCATGGGAGCAGGTATCTGCTCCCATGTTCTTGTCAATATAAGAGCGGCATCTTCCTTGCTTCCTCGCCTGTGGGCATGTTATCATGCTTACGGGCATGTCATGCCTGAGTTCATGGGCATGCTGCCTTCTTGGGCGCCAGGGGTATATGGTGATGAATCAATCTGATGATGCGGGAGAAGCCAAGATGCAGCAGGAACCCTCGCCAGCGGTCGTCGGACAAGGGACCGCGCGATCTGAGGCTATCCGTAACAGCAGCCACCCGCCCCGCGCTCTATCCCAGCGTGAGCAGCCCTGCCCACAATGCGGGTATCCGATGAGCGATCTGAAGGGTGGTCGTGAAGCCATTTGTCAAAACTGTGGCTTTAAGGATAGCTGCTGCTATTAGTCCCCGCAGGGAAGGTGTGTGACACTGGATGGCACGCTGGTTGTATTGGTTGCTCCTGGCTGTTCCCCTGGCATTCCTGGCTGAGTTTCTGCATCGGTCAGAAGTCCTTATTTTTGCTGCTGCGGCTATTGGTCTGATTCCGCTGGCCGGGCTGATTGGGCAGGCGACTGAAGACCTTGCTGAACATGTTGGGCCGCTGGTGGGTGGGTTGCTCAACGCGACCTTTGGCAATGCGCCGGAATTGATTATCGGCATTGTAGCCCTGCAAGCCGGGTTGCCCGATGTGGTGCGCGCCTCGATTACCGGCTCGATCATTGGCAATACCCTCCTGGTGCTGGGCATGTCGCTCTTTCTGGGGGGATGGCGCAATGGGAGCCAATATTTTGACGCGCGCAACGCGGGGCAGTATGCTTCGATGCTGGCACTGGCAGTTGTCGGTCTGGTTCTGCCTGCCTTGGCGAATGCCGTTGGTCAGACGGGCATTCCTGGCGAGCCTGGGCCAGGGGTTAATATCGACGCTATTAGCGTGGCTTTTGCGATCCTCTTGCTCTTCAGTTATGGCGCCTATCTGGCATACACTGTGTTCCATCTGCGCGACAAGCCACGCCAGGAACCACCTGAGGTGCGCGAGAGCCAGAATCCGGCCCCCGCAGAAGATGGGCCGCCGCTGGTTCTTCCCAGCGCGGTGGTGGCTGTTGAGCAGCAAGCAGAATTGGCGCAAGAAGTGGCTGGCGCTGCCCAGGCAAAACCGGAGGCGCCTGGGCCAGCCATTGCTGAGGCAAAAGAAGCTGCCCCTTATAAGCCGGACCGCCCATCTCTCTGGCGCGCGATAGGGCTGCTGGGGGGGGCAACGGCAGCTACGGCCATTGTCAGTGAATTTCTGGTTGGGGCGATTGAGCCGGTGACACATCAACTGGGCTGGACGCAGTTGTTTGTCGGCTTGATTATTGTGCCCATCGTGGGCAACGTCGCCGAACATTCCAGCGCGGTCCAGATGGCGCTGAAAGATCGCGTGGATGTCACTATGGCAATTGCGGCTGGTTCCTCGATTCAGGTGGCGCTGCTGGTGGCGCCTGTGCTGGTGCTGGTGAGTTTTAGTTTTGCCCATCCGCTTGCGCTAGTCTTCAGGCCGCTGGAACTGGTTATTTTTGGCCTGGCGACCTTGCTCTACCCACTGATTAGCCTGGATGGCGAGTCCACCTGGCTGGAAGGATTATTGCTGACGATCTTCTATGTGATGGTCGGGGTCGTCGCTTTCTTCTTATAGGCATCGTTTGGCGCTGGACCCCGCGTTGATGGCTCCGCGAAAGGGCAGGTGAGCAAGAGATGCAATCTGCTATTTGTGTTGGCGTGGCCGATGTGCGCCGCGATCCGGATGCGCAGTCGGAGTTAGTGACCCAGGCGCTGCTGGGCGCACCGGCTGAGCCTGGGCCAATCCAGGATGGCTGGCAGCAGGTGCGGTTGGTGGATTATGCGGGCTGGGTGCGCGCTGAGCATGTGGCCTGGTCGGCATCTGTCGGCGCTGCTGATAAGGTTGTTGTCGTGACTGCGCTCTCGACGCCGCTGTTGCAGGCTGAGCAGGGCGAGGAGCAGCGCGATATGCTCTTTCTTTCGACGACGCTCCCATTGGTGCAGCCGGTTGGCGATGCTGAGCGGCTGGCGGTTGCGCTGCCTGGCGGAGTGGTAGGCTGGGTGGGAGCCGCCGATGTTGCTCTGCGACCGGCAGCGGAGCCGTTCCCCCGGCGCGATGCGGCCTTTGTGATCGAAACGGCGCGTCGCTTTCTGGGCACGCCGTATCTCTGGGGTGGCACGACCTGCCAGGGGATCGATTGCAGCGGATTTGTGCAGCTTTGCTTCCGTATGTCGGGCTACGTCTTGCCGCGTGATTCGCGCGAGCAATTCGCGGCCCTCGCCAATGAGCCGGAGGGGTCGCCCGAACCCGGCGATCTGCTTTTTTTTGCGAAAGAGGGGCGCGTTGTTCATGTAGCCATATCGCTGGGCGAGGGTGAACTGATTCATTCCGAGGGTGTGACCACCAATCAGGTGATCCACCAGAGCATGAACCCGGCTCATGCCGGGCGCTACAATCACCGATTGGTGGAACTGTATTGCGGGGCGCGCCGGGTGGTAGATGGAGAGGTGGAGAGGTGGAGAGGCGTAGCAGGTGGAGAGGCGTAGCAGGTGGAGAAAACGGAAGGGCTGAGAGCTTGCCTCAAAGATTCTTGATGGAGGGGGATGATGCCGATTTTGCCCTATCGCGGCAAGTGGCCGCAGATAGCGCCCGATGTCTTTATCGCTGAGGGCGCGATGATTATTGGAGATGTGACCATCGGCGCGGGGGCCAGCGTGTGGTATAACGCCGTCGTGCGCGGCGATACGGCGCCGATTACGATTGGTCGCCGCACGAATATCCAGGATAACTGTACGCTGCATGTGGATGAAGATGCGCCCTGCGTGATTGGCGACGAGTGCAGCATCGGGCACGGCGCTGTGGTGCATGGGGCGACGCTGGGCGCCCGCGTGCTGGTGGCGATGAATGCTGTTGTCCTCTCACATGCTGAGGTTGGCTCGGAGACGATCATTGGCGCGTGCGCGCTGGTCGGCGAACACAAGCACCTGTCGGGTGGATCAGTCTATCTGGGTATCCCGGCGAAATCGACGCGGGCACTCACCGACGAGGAGCGCGCCGACCTGCCTGCTCGCGCAGGGCGCTATCATCGCTATGCCGCAGAGCATCGGGCTTCACGGGAGCAGCAGGCTTAATCGCTGCGGCGTTCCAGGCCGAAAGCCAGGGGGAGCAGGTC
>JBJKSJ010000244.1:0-12904 GCA_046704085.1 Ktedonobacterales bacterium
TGTATACTACGAGCAGATGCAGGTGAGGAGGGACCGATGGGCGAGGTAGACCAGAGCTTCAAGCGGCTCTTTCTGTTGCAGATGGCGGCGCTGCTGAAGTGGCTGCTGGGCGAGATCAAGGATATTGAGCCAGTGCCAACCGACCTGGCGACAGAGCGCCAATTGCTGCCCGACACACTCTATCGCGCGACCTTTGAGGGCGTCCCGTGTCTTGCCAACGTCGAAGTGCAGTCCGAACCAGATGAAGAAATACCGTACCGCATGTACATCTATGCGGCGCGGGCCACGCATGAATACCGGCTACCGGTCATCTCTATCGTGATCTGGGTCTTTGATCGCGGGCAGGTGCCCACCTCGCCCTATCAGGTCTGGGTGGGGAGCCGGTTCTGCGGCGAGTGGCATTTTGATTCGATCAAATTGTATGAGCAATCGCCCCAGGCGCTGCTGGACGCCGGGCTGCCAGGCATTCTGCCGCTGGTGCCGCTCGCCAAAGATGCCAGCGACGCCGACGCCGAGGCGGCGATGCTGCGCTTGAAGCAGGAGGCGCCGCCAGAGGAAGCGATGTCGTTGGGCGCGCTGCTGGGCATTTTCCTCGCGCACGCGCGAGATGACAAATCGCTGGCGCGCCAGTTATTCGAGAGGGTCTTTATGACAAACACAGATACCTTCATTCGGCAGAATCCACTCCTTCGTGATGTCTGGGAGAAGGTGACAGCCGAGGGCGAGGCGCTCGGCAAAGCTGAGGGCATGCGGCTGGCGATTCAGCAGGTATTGGAGGGGCGCTTCAGCCCGCTGAGCCAGGACATTGTGGACGCCATCAATGCTCGCGACGCGGCGCAGCTCAGCGAGATCGCTCCCCACGCGGGCACCGACTCGCTCGAAGAACTGCGCGCCCGGCTGGGTCTGAATGAACACTCCTGATCGCAGAGCTGCCCACACTTCAAGCAAAGAGACGCCCCTGGCAGCCAATCCCATGCCGCCAGGGGCGTCTCATACCATATTCGCTTGAACCGGAGCGCATGCCGACGATTTCCCCACCCCTGCCGACTGGAAGCCGACGCTACAAGGGAGCGCGCTCATCGCCATCGCCGCTGACGAGGGCCATGACATGCAACTGGAGCGTGTCATCCGATCCGGCGTCCACCAGCACCCGGTCGCCGGATTGGAACTCGTCGCGGAGCAGCCCCTCGGCCAGGGGGTCTTGCAGCATGTTCTGCAAGACGCGGCGCAGCGGGCGCGCGCCAAAGTCGGGGTCATAGCCGCGCGCGGCGATCTGGTCTTTGGCCGCGTCACTCAGTTCCAGCGTGATGAACTGCTCAGAGAGGCGCGCCTGCATCTGCTCCAGCAGAATATCCAGCACCTGACGCACCTGCGCCCGCGAGTGCGCGTGGAACATGATGATGTCATCCAGGCGGTTGAGGAACTCTGGCCGGAAGATCTGGCGAATCTCCGGCATGATGCGCTCTTTCATGCGCTCGTATTCGGCCTGCTCCGAGGCGGCGTCGGCGCGCGTCGGGCTGAAGCCAACCGCGCCACGCTTCAGCAAGAGCGACGCGCCAACGTTGGAGGTCAGCACGAGGATGGTATTCTTGAAATCAACCACGCGCCCCTTGGCATCGCTCAGGCGACCATCCTCCAGAATCTGAAGGAGCAGCTCAAAGACCTTGGGATGCGCCTTCTCGATCTCATCGAAGAGGATCACGCTGTAGGGCTTGCGCCGCACCGCCTCGGTGAGCTGCCCGGCCTGGTCATAGCCCACATAGCCCGGCGGCGCGCCGACCAGCCGCGCCGCGTGATGCCCTTCCATAAACTCGGACATATCCAGCTTGATCATCGCGTCTTAGCTGCCAAAGAGCGCCGACGCCAGCGCGCGGGCCAGTTCCGTCTTGCCCACGCCAGTGGGGCCGACAAAGACAAACGAACCGATGGGTCGTCGCGGATCGCGCAGTTCGGCCCGCGAGGGGCGCACGGCGCGCGCCACCGCCGAGACCGCCTCTTCCTGGCCGATGACGCGGCGGTGCAGTTCCTCCTCCAGTTGCAGCAGGCGCTGCGACTCCTCCATGTTGACCTTGAGCGCCGGAATGCCCGTCCACATCGAGACCACTTCGGCAATCTCGCGCTCGCCAAGCTCGGCCACATCTTCATCGCGGGCGCGCATCCAGCGGTTTTCAATCCCCATAAGCTGCTGGCGCAGCCGGTTCTCGTCATCGCGCAGATCAGCCGCGTGGGCATATTCGCGCTGCGCAATCGCCAGGTCTTTCTCATCCTCCAGGTGCTGAAGCTGCGCGCGCAGTTCGCGCACGCCGCCAGAGATCACCGAGCGGCTGACCGCCAGCCGGGCCGACGCCTCATCGATCAGATCAATGGCCTTATCGGGCAGGTGGCGATCCTGAATGTAGCGCACCGAAAGCTGCACGGAGGCGCGCAGACTCTCGTCGGTGATGCGCACGCGATGATAGCTCTCATAACGTGGGCGCAGCCCCTTGAGAATCTCCAGTGTTTGCTCCGGGGTGGTTTCATGGATCATCACCGGCTGGAAGCGACGCTCCAGCGCCGGGTCTTTCTCGATGCTCTTGCGATAATCATCCAACGTCGTTGAGCCGATGCACTGGAACTCGCCGCGCGCCAGCAGTGGCTTGAAGAGGTTGGCCGCATCCACCGACCCTTCGGCCACGCCAGCGCCAAGCAGGGTATGCAATTCATCGATGAAGATAATACAATTGCCTGCCGTGACAATTTCATGCACGACCTTTTTGAGCCGCTCTTCAAAATCGCCGCGATACTTGGTGCCAATGGTCAGCAAACCAACATCCAGGGAGACGACGCGCTTATCCTGGAGCAGATCAGGCGCCTGGCCGTTGACGATGCGCTGGGCCAGCCCTTCGGCAATCGCTGTTTTGCCCACGCCCGCCTCGCCCATCAAGACCGGGTTATTCTTGCTGCGGCGCGCCAGAATCTGCATCGTGCGCTCGATCTCATTCTCGCGCCCGATGACGGGATCAAGCTGGCCGGCCAATGCCGCCGCCGTCAGATCATGGCTGACTTGATTGAGGGTGGGAGTCATACTGTACCTAGCCATGTGTTCCGCTGCAAAGGTCGTCATGCGGCGCCCCTGCCGACGGATTTGCTCGATCTGGGCACGCGCTGGCTCAAGCGTCACGCCAAAACTTTCCAGGACGCCCGCAGCAATCCCGCTGCCTTCGCGCAGCAAGCCCAGCAGCAGATGCTCTGGGCCAACCTCCGGCGCGTGAACCTCCAGCGCTTCCTGCTCAGCCAGGTCCAGGACCGCGCGGGCCGGAGGGCTGAGCGTCGGCTCGCTGAGCAGTGGGCGCGTGCTATGCCCAATAACAAACTCAAGCGCCTGGCGCACACGAGACGGGCTGGCTTCCAACCCACCCATGACGCTCTCAATCAGGGGGTCGTTAATCTCCAAGAGTCCCAGCAAGATGTGTTCGGTACAAATCGTTTTATGATTCAGCCGTAGAGCGTCTTCGCGCGCCTGAGCAAGTGCCCTACGAGCGTCGTTGGAGTATTGGTCAAATCGGCTCATTGGGAAACATCCCTTTCCGTCGCCAACTCACGGCGCGGCTCTTTGCTCTCTGGAAGCATCTTGTTGCTCCCAACCATCCGCTGCCCATCCCCCACGCTCCTCTCCTTCTCTAGAGATTATCTGAGCAAAGAATGTGCCAAGGCCGAAGCAACTGCTTGCTTTCTGTCAGCATGCGGATATGCTATGAGCGGATATGCTATGATGAGAACAATGAAGTGGGGCTGCCCTACCAGGGGAGAGGAGCGACGCGCCGTGTACCAGCGATTGGAGCTAGCGAGCCTGGGTGCGCGCTGCGCGGTGACAGCACTCTATCAGGGATTCAGGGCGCAAACGACTGTGCCAGAGGCGCTTGAGGGCCAGGCAGAAGAAGACTAAAAAGCCGCCAGATGTTTGATACATCCTGGCGGCCAGGGCGTGCCCGACTGGATTCGAACCAGCGGCCTTTGGCTCCGCAGGCCAACGCTCTATCCACTGAGCTACGGGCACAAAGCATGAGCAATGCGCGCCTTCACGCGCACTGATAAGCATACCGCATTGGCCGCAAAATGTCAAGCATTTCCGCGCCGCTTTCGCCAGGCAGCCACCCACAAGAGGCTCCTGCCCAGGTTATCTGGGCAGGAGCCTCGCGGCTACGCGCGTGCCGCGCACGCGCTTCTTCCTGAAGCGCGGACGCGGCCTGGCAAGCAACCTGAAAGCGCCCTTCTAGTGTGGGACCGGCGGCTCAACCTTCTCGGAAAAGTGGCAGGCAGAATAATGCCCGGCGCCCGTCTTATCTTCCAGGGGCGGCTCCACTTCCCGACAGATGGCCTGGGCCAGCGGGCAGCGCGTATGGAACCGGCAGCCAGAAGGAGGGTTGAGCGGACTGGGCACGTCACCAGTCAGAATGATGCGCTCCTTGCGCATGGTTGGATCGGGAATGGGAGCAGCCGAGAGGAGCGACGCCGTGTAGGGGTGCTTAGGGTTGGTATAGATTTCCTGGCTCGAAGCCACTTCGGCCATCTTGCCCAGATACATCACGCCCACTCGGTCGCTAATATATTCAACGACCGAGAGATTATGCGCGATAAAGAGATAGGTCAGGCCAAATTCGCTTTGCAGATCTTTCAAGAGGTTCAGCACCTGGGATTGAATCGAGACATCCAGGGCGCTGACCGGCTCATCGCAGACCACGAACTTGGGGCGCAACGCCAGCGCGCGCGCAATGCCGATGCGCTGTCGCTGCCCACCACTAAACTCATGGGGATAGCGGCGCACATATTCTGGCCGCAATCCCACCTTTTTTAGATAGTATTGGGCCGTTTCTTCGCGCTCTTTGCGGTTCGACATCCCCTGCGCCCGCAATCCCTCACCGACAATATCACCCACCGGCATGCGCGGATTCAGCGATGAATAGGGGTCCTGGAAGATGATCTGCATATGCCGACGGAGCGGTTTCATCGCCCCCAGCGGCAGCTTGAGAATATCTTGCCCTTCAAAGATGACCTCGCCGCCAGTGGCCGGTTGCAGGCGCAGAATGGTGCGCCCGGTCGTGGTTTTGCCACAGCCGCTCTCGCCCACCAGCCCAAACGTTTCGCCACGGTTGATCGAGAAAGAAACATCATCCACCGCCTTCACGTCGGCCACCTTCACGCGGAAGAGGCCGCCCAGCACGGGATAATATTTCACCAGATGACGCACATCGATCAGGGTATCGCCGCCAGCCCCATTGCTGGCGGGCGTGATCGCTGCCTCCTCCATCGGCGTGGGATCAACGTGGGGGGCGCTGCTTTCAGTGGATTGGGGAGTTTCGGCGTTCATACTCATATGCGTGTGCCAGAGAACTGGCATCCTCCTCAGCCTACTTCTTGATCGCCGCCCGCAGGCGCCTCAACATCCGAGGAACCGGAAGGCTCCGAAGACAGCGTTGTACCAGAAACAGCGGTGGCATTCAACAGGCTTTCATCCATTCCCGCCGGAGCGCCAAAGAGCGGCTCGCTTATCTGGGTGGGCGCGTCGGGTATATTGGCATCGGCTGCCGCATGCTGTGCCGGGGTCTCGCTGCTCACCAGTTCAGGCGCGCGCCCTTGTTCGAGCATACTCCCTCCCGCCATCTGATAGAGCCAGCAGTGAACCATATGGTTCTTGCCGATGTCAAGCAGCCTGGGCGTCTGCCGCCAGCAAATATCCATTACATGCGGGCAGCGCGGCGCAAACGTGCAGCCCTTGGGCAGATTCAAAGGATTCGGCACCGCGCCCTTAATGACGTTGAGCTTCTGGCCTTTCTTGGTCGTGCCAGGAATGGAGTTGAGCAGCCCCTGCGTATAGGGGTGTTTGGCCTCTTTCAACACCTGATAGACCGTGCCATGCTCCACCACCCCGCCGGTATACATCACCGTCACCTCATCGGCCATCTCAGCAACCACACCCAGGTCATGCGTAATCAACATCACCGCCGTATTGAACTCGCGCGAGAGGCCGCGCATCAGGTCAAGAATCTGCGCCTGGATGGTCACATCCAGGGCCGTTGTTGGCTCATCGGCGATCAGCAGCTTGGGGTCGGTCGCCAGCGCCATCGCAATCATCACGCGCTGGCGCATGCCACCCGAAAGATTATGCGGATAATCTTTCAAGCGGCGCTCCGGGGCCGGAATACCCACCTTGCGCAGCATCTCGGCGCTGCGGTCTTGCTGCTCGCGGCCCTTGAGGTGCTTATGCAGGTGCAAGACTTCGCCAACCTGATTGCCGATGGTATAGACCGGATTGAGGGAGGTCATAGGCTCCTGGAAGATCATCGAAATCTGGTTGCCGCGCACATGGCGCATCTCTTCTTCCGAAAGTTCCAGCAGATCGCGCCCCTCAAAGATGATCTCGCCAGCTTCAATCCAGCCGGGTCGATCAATCAGGCGCATCACAGAAAGCGAAGTGACACTTTTGCCACAGCCGGACTCGCCGACGATGCCTAGCGTCTTGCCTGGCTTGACGCGAAAATCGACCCCATCGACGGCCTTGACAATCCCGTCATGGGTTTTGAAATAGGTTTTTAGCCCACGTACATCGAGCAGATAGTCTGTCGATGGTGCTTCTCGTACTACCAATGCTCTTAACCCCTTTCCCCGTTGATTTAGGCAAGCTGGACCGGACATCAGGCATGGGAGCTATCGACCTGGCGACCAGATCGCTCCCATGCCCAGGACCAAAGCTCTCCGCTTCGCCGCCTTAATCCTTACTTCGGACATCCAGAGCGTCGCGCAGGCCATCACCCATGAAGTTGATTGCCAGCACTGTCAGCAGCAACATCAAGCCAGGGAAGGTTGCCCACCACCAGTGGCCGATGAGCAGTTCATCTTGCGCGTTGGTCAAGATGTTGCCCCAGGTCGGCGTCGGGGGGAACTCAATGCCCAACCCCAGGAAATCAAGGGTCGCTTCCAGTGTAATAAACGACGCGACAAACAAGGTAAACAAAACGATGATCGGGCCAACCGCTTTGGGCAGGATATGGCGGAAGATGATGCGATAATCATTCACGCCTACCGCTTTGGCGGCCTCGGTAAACTCTCGCTCGCGGAAGGTCAGGTAATAGCTGCGCACGATACGCGAAGCGCCCGGCCAGCTCAGCAGACTAAACGCCAGAATGATAAAGGTCACAATAAAGCCCGAATTCTCATGCAGGGCTGGATCGTGAATAATGATCGCTGAAATGGCAATCATCAGCGGCAGGAAAGGGATCGACAGCATCATATCGGTGAAGCGCTGGAGCAGCAGATCGACTATGCCACCGAAATAGCCGCTGATGGCCCCCAGAGCGGTGCCAATAATCATCGTAATTGAGGATGCCCCGATGCCGATGAGCAAGGAGATGCGCCCGCCATACAACACATCCGACCAGATGCTGTGGCCGACAGTATCGACCCCCATGATGCGGTCAGGGAAGTTTGCCAGCGTCGGCCCGGTGGACCCGGTTTCAAAACTGATCCAGTCCAGATGGATGTCAGCCGGCCCGGTATGCGTGAGGAAAGGGGCAAAGATCGTCATCAAAATGATGACCCCTAGCATCGTGGCGCCGACGAGGGCCAGGCGGTGATGGCGAAACCGCCGCCAGGTGAGTTCAAGCTGGGTGAGTTGCTGAACGGCTACATCGCTATCGACGTATTCGTGGGGCGTCTCCGGCTCGCCGACCTGAGTCGGCAAAAAGAATTCTCCGGTACTCCCGGCAAACCGCTCACCAACCTCATGGGCGCCTTCCGTCTTCTGAGCCGCGACCAGATCCTCATCTGGAGCGGTGTTTCGGTTATCAAGCATCGTTTTTCTCCTTGAAAGCATGCTGGTCAACGTATCAGCCTGGACACTGCTCTGGCGAAACCAGGGCGCCAGAGCCATCAGCTATAGCGGATACGTGGGTCTACGAAGGCATAGGACAGGTCCGTCAGCAGATTCGCCAGGATCGTGGCGGCCGCCAGCAAGGCCGTGTAGGCCATCACCACCGGATAATCGCCAGCGCCTGCCGCATGCACATAGAACGACCCCATGCCCGGCCAGGAGAAAATCTGCTCCGTCACAATCGCGCCGCCCAGCAGCGCGGGCAGTTGCAGGCCGATGTTCGTCACAATCGGCAGGATGGCGTTGCGCACGGCGTGCTTCCAGATGACAATGCGCTGCGGCAGCCCCTTCGCGCGCGCCGTGCGGATGTAGTCCATGTTGATCACATCTAGCATGCTGGCGCGCATGAAGCGGCTGTCCGCTGCCACCCCCACGGTTGCCAGCACAATGACGGGCAAGATCAGATGCGCGGCCAGATCACCCAGGGCGGTAAAGGGATGGGCGGCAAAGTAGGCGCCATAGTCGGCCGAGCCAAAGGGTGGAGAGACGCGCAGGTTCACCATGCCAGAGAAGGGGAGCAAGCCTTTGGTATAGCCCGGATTGGCCGGGTCGGGAACTTTGATAATCACGCCGAAGAGGATGATCAGCATCAAGCCATACCAGAAGGTCGGTAGCGAATACAGCACATAATTGATGACCGTGAAGACTTGATCGAAGAGGGAGTAGCGGCGCAGCGCGGAAAAGATACCCAGAGGAATCGCCATCAACTCCTGGAAGATAAAGGCAATGCCAATCAGCAGGATCGTCGCGGGGAGGCGATCTTTCATCTCCTGGATCACAGGCAGCCCGCTCTGGGTGGAGTTGCCCAGATCACCCCGCACGACAGCACTCAACCATTTGAAGTAGCGCACGGGCACCGGCTGGTTCAGGCCAAACTTGTCCGTGAGAACCGCAAGCTGCTGCGGGCTGACGTGTTTGCCGGGGCCAACGTAGGCCGCCAGGGGTCCGCCGTCGGGGGTGATGCTCACCAGCAAATAGAGCAAGATCGTGATCCCCAGAAAGATGGGGATGGCGATGAGCAACCTCCGGATTGTGTAGGTCAGCATAACACCTTCCTTTCTGCTTTTCTGTCAGTCAACAGAGAAGGCTGCGGTGAAGACATCCGCACCTTTCACTGAGTCACGCCACGTCCTGATGCGTTCAAGTGTGAATGCATCAGATGCCTGACTAGAGATCGTATCGCTGGTTAGACTTTTCCCTCCTTACTCAAGCGACAGTGAACGAAGTAGGCAGATGACAGACGCTGCGGTGGCACCACTCAGGAGGCTGGCGCGTGAATCTGCCCAAAGCCAGAAGAACGACGGATAGAACATCCCTGAGCCTGGATCGACGCGCTTTTTGCCGCTGCTGCACAGCCCTATGGTAGCGGTTCGTGTCTCGCGTGGCCGCCCTACAGACTTACGCCAGCGGTTCTTGTCTCGCATTGTAACACAGCAACCGATAGGGCGTCAATCAAACCGGCCTGTGAAGGCACGCCAGTACAGGCTCGGCGGCCTCAAATGTGCTTAAATACGCGGCGCGCTTCCGCTAAGCATAGCTGTCTGGGATCAATGTCCATCCGAGGGGGATAACAATTTGCTATGCTCCCCCTTCTATTACATGGTACGACGAAATCACGCAAAAACTCACACCGGCCAAACGCTTGCAGAATAAACAACTTTCCGCTATGCTACTGGCAGAACGCGCGCCAGCCGCGCGCGCCAATTACGCATCGCGCCAGGGCCATGCGCCCGCAGCCATCCTGTTCTCTACTTATACATAAGGAGTAGCCTCCATCATGCCTACCACGAATGCCGAGCATCTTCTGTTCCAAACAGAACAAGGCGTGCGGACAATCACCCTCAACCGCCCAGACCGCTTGAACGCTTTGACGACTGAACTGGCCGAGGCGATCCAGGCGGCGATTGCCGCCGCCGCCGCCGATGATGCCGTGCGGGTGATTGTGCTGACTGGAGCCGGGCGCGGCTTCTGCGCCGGGCTGGACCTGAGCGATGGCGCCGCCGGGGTGCTGGAGGGCCAGGGACGCCAGGCCAGGCTCGACCCGCTGGGCTGGGTGGGCCGCCAGGCTCTGGCGCTGACCGGCTGCGATAAGCCGATCATCGCGGCGCTCAACGGCGCGGCGGCGGGCGCGGGCCTTTCGCTGGCGCTGGCCGCCGATATTCGCCTGATGGCCGCAGGCGCCCGCCTCACCACAGGCTACCTGCGCCGGGGTCTGGTCCCCGATGGCGGCATGGCCTTTTTCCTACCGCGCCTGGTGGGCGCCTCGCGCGCCGCCGAACTGATCCTGACCGCCCGCGACATCGACGCCGAAGAGGCCGAGCGCATCGGCCTGGTCAGCCGCGTCCTGCCTGCTGAGGGCTTCCGCGAGGCCGTCGCCAGCTACGCCGCCGATCTTGCCAGCGGCCCACCCATCGCCCAGACGCTTGCCAAGCGCCTGCTGGCGCAAAGCCCCGACCTGGACCTGCGCACCATGCTGCAACTGGAGCTAAACAGCATCAAGACGTGCTTCACAACGGAGGACGTGCGCGAGGGCATGCTGGCCTTCTTGCAAAAACGCCGCCCTGCTTTTCAGGGAAATTAGGCCGACGGTTAAAACCGCCAGGTCGGCTTGACAGCCTCTGCCCCAACATGCTAGCATGGACTTGACGCGATCAGATGACACCTGCGCCCATCTTCGGCCCATCCACCGGCCAGGGGCGCATCGGCCAGACCCAATGATGTGCGCTGGCCGATCCACGCTGGGTTTTTCCTCGTCTCCTGCCAGGCGTCCGCCACAGGGGACAGTTCGATCACAAAGGGGTGCAAGATGCCAACGAAGGTCACGATGCCCAAACTTGGCGAGTCGGTGGCCGAGGGAACCGTCGGGCGCTGGCTCAAGCAAGAGGGCGATGTTGTCGAAAAAGATGAGTCCCTCGCCGAGATCATCACCGATAAAATTACCGCTGAACTGCCCTCGCCCGTCGCCGGGCGGATCGTCAAAATCCTCGTCCAGTCGGACCAGACGGTGAAAGTGGGCGCGGAAATCGCGCAGATCGAAGAAGGGGCAGCAGCCTCAGCAGGCGCGCCAGCCAGAGAGCCTGCGCCTGCCGCCGCAGCGAGCGCCAGCGCGCCAGCGAGCCATGCCGCGACGCCCAGAGCCGCCAGCGCGCCAGCGCCAGTGTATACATCGCGCCCGGCGGAGACCAACGGCCAGCGCCAGCGCATCTCGCCCCTGGCGCGCCGCATGGCCCAGGAACACCAGCTTGACCTGGGCGCCATCCCTGGCAGCGGCGAAGGGGGCCGCGTGCGCAAGGATGATATTCTGGACTATCTGGCGCAGCGAACGCAGGCGCCCGCCGCCGCGCCGACTGCGCCCGCGCCGATGCCTGCTGCCGCGCCGACTGCGCCCTACACGCTCAAAGCCGACGAAGAGGCGCTGACCGTTTCGCCCATCCGGCGGGCGATTGCCGAGCATATGGTGCGCAGCAAGCATACCTCGCCGCACGCCACGACGATGGTCGAGGTCGACATGACCAACATCGCCCGCTGGATCGAGCGCAACCGCGAGGAGTTCAAGCGCCGCGAAGGCTACAGCATGACCTTTGTTCCCTTTGTGATGCAGGCCACCGTCGAGGCGCTCAAAGCAGTGCCCACGATGAACGCCTCGTGGGTCAACGACCAGATCATCCTGAAGAAGCGCATCCATCTGGGCGTGGCTGTCTCCACCGACGCCGGGCTGATGGTGCCCGTCGTGCATAACGCCGACACGCTGAACCTGGCCGGGCTGGCGCGAGCGGTGAGCGACCTTGCCACGCGGGCGCGCGCCAACAAGCTGACCATGCAGGACATGCAGGACTCCACCTTTACGGTCAACAACCCCGGCGTCTGTGGCACGATCATCTCCGTGCCGATCATCAACCAGCCGCACGCGGGCATCTTGAGCATGGACGCGGCGGTCAAGCGTCCCGTCGTCATCGAGGATGACGCTATTGCTATCCGCTCGATGATGTTTGTCAGCCTCTCGTTCGATCACCGCATCAACGACGGCCTCGGCGCGGCGCGCTTCCTGGGCGTCGTCAAGCGCCGCCTGGAAAGCTACGGCAGCGAGATCAACGTGTATTAGGGTTTTAGCAAGCAGCAGGCACGTGTTCCTGCGGAACACGTGCCTGCTGCTTGCTAAACGCTTACATGCGCGAGAGCAGTTCGGCTTTCTTGGCCTCGAACTCCTGCGGGG
The DNA here is from genome assembly GCA_046704085.1 of Ktedonobacterales bacterium. GTDB lineage: Bacteria > Chloroflexota > Ktedonobacteria > Ktedonobacterales > DATBGS01 > DATBHW01. Next base: position 12,120 of record JBJKSJ010000244.1, read on the forward strand.
TCAGCACACCAGCGTCACGCAGCGCGGCCAGTTTCTGAATTTGTTCGGGGATGCCTGGTAACGGCTGGCTCACTGGCGCGGCCTGGGCATAGACGGCTTGCGGCGCATGCCCAATACTAATTTGCTGGCGAATGACGGCCACCACATGCTCAACTTCTTGCTCCTTGTTGCCAAAGAGCTTCCCATAAGGGAAGGTATTGGGCGCCTGCCCAATATCCTGGGCGGTTGGTCTGTGTCGAAAGTTTTGCACGCCCCCGCCGCTGAGTTCTATATAGCCTCCCAGCAATTGTTTGCGTATATCGACACTCGTAATCTGCTGGTACGTATAGGTTGACGTGAGGCTGCCAAAAAGTCCTGACGGTTTAATGATGATCGCCCGGAAATTGGTGGCAATGAGCGCGCTGGCGCCCACCTGAGTCGCCGCCAAAATGACCTCATTGCCCATCAGCGTTTTTTGCAGTTCGTTCCCAGGTTTGCCAGTCAGCATAACAGGTCGTGGGGGTTGTCCAGGGTATGACATCGTTTCTGCTCCTTTCAAGCAAGCGCCTAAGCGGCTAGTGCCACTATGGTAGCCCTTCTATCCTCAATACTCTGAAACCTCGTCGTTATTATACAGAGGAAGTCAAGCATTTACTATGACTGTTTCCTCAATTTACACAGGAAAGCGGATTATTACCAATCAGCAACACTCCAGATTACGCTCGACACAATCAGCCGGACAGGCAAATGAGGCAATGCTGCTGTATCCTCTCAAGAGCAAGCAGAGGCGGGCAGACGCTCTAGAG
>JBJKSJ010000245.1:0-44018 GCA_046704085.1 Ktedonobacterales bacterium
GTCTTGAGACGATGCTCGAACCACCAGGAATGCGCGATGGCGCCCATGCGCGCGCTGGAGGTTTCGGCGTGCATCACCAGTTCGCTTTTAAGCTGCACCTTGGCCCGGCGCAGTTCATCGTCGGTCACGCCCTCGGCTTCTAGCTTATGCAGTTCCTCGGTGAGAACCTGCATCGTCTCGTGGGCTTTTTCAGGCGTGGTGCCCGCGTAGAGATGAAAACGCCCGGTGACGCTGCTGGCGCCGAAGCGCGAGGAAACGGCATAAACCAGGCCACGCTTCTCGCGTACCTCCACAAAGAGGCGCGAGGTCATGCCCCCACCAAATATTTCGCTGAGGAGTTGCGCGGCATAGTAATCAGGGTCGCCAAAAGTCACGTTCGGCGCGGCCAGCCCGATATGCTCTTGCTGCCCCTCGTAGTGCTGGATGACGACGCGATTGCCGAGCATAGGACGTTCGGCGGGCGTTGGATCGCCCGTGCCTGACCATCCGCCAAAGAGCGCCTCCAGACGGCTGATCAGATGCTCCCAATCGAAGTTTCCGGCGACGGCAAAAAGCGCGTTACCGGGGCAATAGACGCGCTCCCAATACGCGCGTAGGTTGCCTGGCGTCAGCGCCTCCACGCTCTCGCGCGTGCCGATCATCCGTCGGCCCAGGTTGGAGCCGAGGTAAAACTGCTCCAGCAGGAGATCGGAGAGGCGCGACATCGGCTCGTCTTCGCGGCGGCGAATTGTTTGCAGCGCCACCTGGCGCATCTGCTCGAACTCCTCTGCCGGGAAGGTTGGATTCAGCACGACATCGGCGATCAGATCGAGCGCCGGGTCCAACTGGCGCGCCACAATCTGACACCAGTAGGTGCTGGTTTCGGTCCCCGCGCCGCCGCCTTTGCGCGCGCCCAGCGACTCAAATGCCTCGGTAAGCTGGCGCACGGTGCGTGACTTTGTGCCCTGAAACATCATCGCTTCCATCAGATGCGCCAGGCCAAGCTGCTCCTGGGGTTCATCTTTGGTTCCGGCGCCAAATTGCACGCCGAAGGTGATCGAACTGAGGCTGGGCATGCGCTGACCAACCACCTGCAATCCATTGGGGAAGGCATGATAAAAATAATTCTGCGGGGCGCTGGCTCCCGACATTCCGACTGCTGGCGCCTCAGTATTCATGGGAAAGAGGTTTCCTTTCTCGAAGGGCTGCGCGGCACAAAGGTGATAGCAGGCATCTCTCTATAAGAGACGCTCAACACGAGTACATGTTACCAATTATAGCATAGAGAAAGACCCGGCATGGCTCCCAACAGTGAGCCATGCTGAGTCTTTCTCAGAGAGTCTGTTTAGTTGCGCGCTTCGCCGGTTGGCAGATTGTCGCTGAAGCCTTCGGCCTCAACGATGCTCGAGCCGTTGGAGTAGGAGGCGCCAATGGAAGGAGCCGCGTACTGCCCAGCGGGAATCTCGGCAGTGAAGAGCGCCTCGAAGGCCACGCCCTCCAGCGTCTCCTCGCGGATCAGCTTCTCGCTGATCATAATCAGCCGGTCTTTATGTTCGGTCAGGATGCGGTGCGCTTTGGCAAAGGCGCCCATGATAATAGTCCGAATCTCTTCGTCGATCTCGCGAGCAGTTTGCTCGCTGTAGTTTTTCTGCTCGCCGATCTCGCGGCCCAGGAAGACCATCTCTTCCTTGTGACCCAGCGCGATGGGGCCAATCTTGCCGCTCATGCCATACTCTGTGACCATCTTGCGCGCGAGGCCAGTGGCGCGCTCGATGTCGTTCGAGGCGCCAGTGGTCACTTCGCCGAAGATGACCAGTTCGGATACATGCCCGCCCAGCGCGAAGGCCAGGAAGTCCTCGAACTGCGGCTTGCTGTTCAGGTAGCGATCCTCCATCGGCAGCAGGCGGGTGTAGCCACCCATCGAGCCACGCGCCACGATGGAAACCTTATGCACCGGGTCGCAGTTGGGCAGCGCGCGCGCCACCAGCGCGTGGCCGACCTCGTGATACGCGGTGATCGCCTTTTCGCGCTCGCTGATGATGCGGCTCTTGCGCTCTGGCCCGGCGATGACGCGATCAATGGCCTCTTCCAACTCGCTCATGCCGATGGTGCGCTTCGTGCGCCGGGCCGCCAGAATCGCCGCCTCGTTCAGCAGGTTCTGGAGGTCCGCACCGGAGAAGCCAGGCGTCTGCTTAGCAAGCGTTTCAAGCTGCACGCTGCGGTCCAGCGGCTTACCCTTGATGTGGACTTGCAGAATTGCCAGGCGACCTTTGATGTCGGGGCGGTCCAGCACCACCTGTCGGTCGAAGCGGCCAGGGCGCAGCAGGGCCGGGTCCAGCACGTCTGGGCGGTTGGTGGCGGCAATGACGATCACGTTGGTGTTGGTGTCAAAGCCGTCCATCTCGACCAGAATCTGGTTGAGCGTCTGCTCGCGCTCATCGTGCGAGCCACCCAGGCCCGCGCCGCGCTGGCGGCCTACCGCGTCGATCTCATCGACGAAGACGATGCAGGGCGAGTTGCGCTTGGCCTGATCGAAGAGATCGCGCACGCGGGACGCGCCCACGCCGACAAACATCTCGACAAACTCGGAGCCGCTGATGCTGAAGAATGGGACGCCCGCCTCGCCGGCCACCGCCCGGCTAATCAGCGTCTTGCCGGTGCCTGGCGGGCCAACCAGCAGCACGCCGCGCGGGATGCGCGCGCCGACGGCGGCAAACTTATCGGGATATTTCAGGAACTCGACGACCTCTTGCAGTTCCTGCTTGGCCTCATCCACGCCGGCCACGTCGGCGAAGGTGACGGTGGGCTTGTTGCCCATGAACATGCGCGCCCGGCTCTTGCCAAACGATAGCGCCTGATTATTGCTCCCCTGCGCCTGGCGCATCATAAAGATCAGCACGCCACCGATGATCAGGAACGGCAGAAACGCGGTCAGGATATTCAGCAGGTAGCTGAAGGTGCTTGGCGGCTCATATTGGAGAACGACAACAGCCTGATGGGAGCCGCTGGCGTCGGTATACTGCGCGTAGGCGATGGCATTATCCTTAAGAACCTGGGTGATAACAAAGTTTGCGTCAACCGTTGCGTCTTCCTGCGTCCCGTCATGTCTGGTCAGCGTGATTTTATCGCTGGCGACGGAGATCGTATCGTTGTAATAGTGCTGAGCAACGTCCTTCTGCACATCGGTGATGATCTGCGAAATATTGACATCAGTCACGCTTGTATCGGGTTTAAAGATGAGGAACAGCAGCAGCAGGATGGCAAGAATGACAACCAGCCAGACACTGCTCCTAACCCATTTTCCACTGATCATGTGCGCTGGGCCTCCAACTGTGAACGGGCAACCAACCAGGCAAGCGGTCGGGAAGCGCCTGTGATGATTATAGCACAAGGTTAGGAGATGCTCACCTTTTCTGCTGCTCATTTCCGATCAGGCGGGTCTGCACTCCTGGCGCCCGCGCCTGAAGGGACCACTTGCACTTCTGGCGCTTGCTCCCGCTGGCTCCTACGCCGCAGCAATGGCAGCAGAAAGCGCAGGCCGAATCCCTGTCCCAGCAAGGTGATCAGCACGACGCCGTAGACAATGAAGATGAGCAGATCGCGTCTGGGCGTAGAAAGCGGCAGCGCCAGCGCCAGGGCAATGGAGAGCGCGCCGCGCAAGCCTGCCCCCAACAAGACCAGCCGCCAGCGGCGCGGGATGACGCCGGGCGCGATATAAGCGCCGATCTTTGTTCCCTCCAACCGCCGGACGAACAGGTTGTAGAGCGGGATAAGCGCGTAGATCATCAAGGCGCGGCCAGCGATCACACTCAGGATCGCCCAACCAACAGGCGCCAGCGCCCCGGTATTTGAATGCTGCCCCAGTTCCAGCCCCATGAGCAAGAAGAGCAGCGAGTTAGCGAGATAAGCGGCAAATTCCCAGAAGCCATTTACCGCTTCTTGCGTGTCGGGGGACATGCCTGTCTGTCGGCCAAAGCTCCCCAGGACCAGCGCGGCGGTGATAACAGCCAGCAGGCCAGAAACCTGCGCCTCCTCGCCGAGCAGATAGACCCCATAGGCGACGACAGCCGTAATCGTTGTTTCAATCAGGCGATCATTCACATGGCGCACCAGTCGGCTGACCACGTAGCCCACGACCAGTCCCAGCCCAATGCCCCCACCCACCAGCCGCACCAGTCCCAGCAAAATCTGGCCGACAATGACGCCACCGTTCGCGCTAGCCTGACTGCTGCTGGTCAGGCTTGTCGCTCCAATAGCGCTGCTGACCACGATTGCCAGCAATACCTGCGTCACCGCCGCCGCCACGCCATCATTGAAGAGGCTTTCGCCCTCGATCAAGATGCGCAGGCGGGTAGATAAGCCCATCTCGCGCAGCAGCGCCAGCACGGCAATGGGGTCGGTTGGCGAGATGATCGCGCCCAATAAAAACGCGACATTCCAGTCGAGGCCAACCGCAACGTGCAGGATGATTCCGCCAATGACGATGGAGATGCCCAGTCCTGGGCCTGCCAGCAGAAAGATGGGCAGCCAGTTGCGCAGCAATTCGCGCTGCTCCAGATTCCAGGCGCCCTCAAAGAGCAAAGCGGGCAGAAAGATCAACAGGACCAGATCGGGTGTGAGAACCACTCCAGGCAGCCACTGAAAGAAGCCAATCGCCAGCCCAACGACGACCAGCCCCAGGGTATAGGGGAGTTTGGCCCATCGCGCGGCCAGGGCGACCCCCAGCGCGATGAGCAGGAGTACAACAACCAGACGTATTGCTTCGGATGGATTGTTCATGCGATGAATGTTTCAGACAGATAGGCGCGCCCATCCAGTCCGCCTCTCCGCCAGGAAGGCGCAGCCAGGTGATGGGTTCAGCGCGCCAGGACTGTGCGCAGTTCTGCCGCTTTCTCTTCGGGGAGCGACTCGTTGCTCCAGAGGCCAAAAGCCGTCTCGGCGCTGGCCGGAAACTTGAGCTTGTTGGGTGCGCGCCGGGCAGGCAGCAATTCGACGTGAAAGTGAAAACGGTCGTCGGCAAGCTGGTGCATGCCCAGCATGTAGGGCATGGGGGCGAGCGCGCCGCCCTGGAGGAGATTATAAGCTCGCCCGATGCGAAGCAGCAAGCTTCCTAGCTCCTGGCGCTCCTCTTCGCGCATGGCCTGAAGGTCGCGCACATGGCGACGTGGATACAGATGCGTTTCGTAGGGATAGCGCGCGTAAGGCGGGATAAACGCGGCCCAATGCGCCGTTTGCAGGATGAGGCGCGGGCCAGCCAGTTCTGCTGCCAGGATGTTGCAGAAGATGCAGCCATGCCCGGCCTCGGCCTCGCGCGCGGCGGCAGCCAGTTCGCGCGCTACAGTGTCGGGAAGCTGCGAGACGGCATAGGTCTGGCCGTGCGGGTGGGTCTGGGTCTGGCCAATCTCAGCGCCGTTATTCTCGAAGATGAGCACGCAGGCGTAGCGCGTCGCCAGGTCGCTATACAGCTTTTGCCAGACGCGCACGACTTCGTAGACCTGTTCGTTGGAGAGGTCCAGGAAGGTCTGCTCGTGGTTTCGGCTATACACAATGATGTAGCATTCGCCCATCGGCGGGCGCAGCGGCGGAAAATCGTTGGGGCGCGCCCAGGCGTTGGCATTGTCGGATACCCTCCCCAGGCGCATGTCAGCACAAAACGCGCAGGCGCTGGCTCCCTCGCGGCGATTCATCCGCCCTGGCGCGTTCACCTGCCATACCCCCAGCAAGGGGTTCCAGATCAGTTTTGAGGCATGTTTGCTGCTATCGTCCATCGATCAAAACAGTAGGGAAGAGCCAGATGCTTCTGCTCTTCCCCTCTCGGCTTTGGAGGCTCTGGTTGTGTGTGAACTGTTTCCAAACTTTAATAAGGGCCAGCACGGTTGAGGACCACAAAGATGAAGAGACAGAGACAAAGCGCGCCCACCAGCGAGAGATAGCCCAGCACCAGGCCCGTGATTGCCATGCCGCGCCCTTCCTGGGTGTTGCCGCTGGCGTTGATCTCGCCCAACGCTATATGCCCAAAGATGATCGCGGGGATGCCGGCGAGGATGCTGAAGCCCACCCAACTGACGATGCCCAGAATCATCGCGGTCAGCGCCTTGCTATTGGTTGGCCGCTGCACACCAATCATTGGCTGGACATAGAACGGCTGCATCGGTGTCGGATAGATCGGTGGAGGAGCCGGTGGATAAGGGTTTGCCGACTGGCTGTATGGTTGATAGGGTTCCCCTGATTGGCTGTATTGTGGGTAGGATTCTCCGCCTGGCTGCCGATAGGGATCATAGCTCGATGGGGAGCTGTATGGATCGGATGAATAAGGATTGCTCATGTTTGCTCTTCCATAGCAGCGGGCAACTCCTTACATGTGGAGATGCCACCTTGCCCGCGCTCTGCATCCATTCTAGCAGACTTCCAGGGGAGATGCAAGATGGTTTGGCTCGCCGGCCCTTCCTTTTGCCTGGCTCCGGGTGCTTCACGGCGGCTATGCTATAATGCCCTTGACGCTGGTACGGCTGCGCTGCGGGATGGCGTGGCTGGCGGTCCAACCAGAGCCGATTACCGCTTTTGCGCCGCGCGTGGAGAACTGTTCTTAAAACAGGGGTGTCGTGTGCTGTCGCCAGGGGATGAACTGCCATGTTGATTACCAGAGTTGAGCTAGAGAATATCAAGAGCTATCGCCACGCCAACGTGAGCTTTCGGCGTGGCACGACCGCGATTCGCGGCCAGAACGGCACGGGAAAAACCACGCTGGTCGAAGCCATTGGCTTTGCGCTCTTTGATTACCTGCCCTATAGCCAGGCGCAGTTTGTGCGCGAGGGCGAGCGCAGCGGAACGGTGATCGTGACCTTTCAATCGGGCCTGGATGACTGCGAGTATCAGGTTGTGCGCCGCTGCGGCGCGCAATCCGCCTGGTATGTCGTCAATCCGCTGCTGAATAAGCGCGAGGTGGAGCAGCGCGCCGACGTGATCGCCTGGCTGCGCGAACATCTGCCCTTCCAGGGGGAGATTGAACTGGGCGCGTTTTTCTCCGACGCGCTCGGCGTCCAGCAGGGCACCTTTACCAGCGATTTTCTGGCAGCGCCAGCCGTCCGCAAGCGCAAGTTTGACGCGCTTCTTCAGGTCGAAGAGTATCGCCGCGCGTATGATAAACTTGTTGACACGCGGCACTACCTCCAAGAGCAGATCACAGAGGTGAGCCTGCGTATCAAGGGGCTGGAAGCCGAGACAGCCGCTCTCTCCGCCCTGCGCGCTGAACTGACCCAGCAACACGCGGACTATATTGCAGGAAATGAACGCTTCCAGGCGCGGGAAGAAGCGCGTGAGCAGGCGGAGAAGCGATACGAAGCGTTGCAGCGCCTGCGCGATGCCCTCGCGGCGCTGGATGCCGCGCGACAGCAGGCAGAGTATACCTGGCAACTGACTCGGCAGGCACTCGATCAGGCACAGGGCATGCTGGACGAGGCGAAAAAGGCTCACCGCGTGCTGGATGAAAACGCCGACGCCCATGCCCTCCACCTGCACATCGAAGCAGAGATGCGGACGGCCCACGCGCAGCAGCAGGCGCAGCAAGACCTGCTGAAGCAGCAGACGACCTACCGTGAGCAGCACGCCTCGGCAAGGGCCACTCTTCAGCATGCCTCGGCGCAGGTGGCGCAGGCCGAGGCGGCGCGGCGCGAAATGGTCGCGTTGGCTCCCCAGGTGGAAGAACAGGCCGGGCTGGAGCAGCAGTTGAGCGCGGCGCAGCAGCAAGCAAAGCGCCTGGGCGAGATTGGGCAGGGGATCGAGCAACTGGAGGCCGACTGCGCTCGCCTCTCCGCAGAGCTTGCCGACCAGGCCCAGCGCATTGCCGAGATTGAGGCGCAGCGCCCGCAGGCGGCGCTGCTAGACGAGCGCCGCGCCGAAGTCCAGCGGCTGAGCCTGGAGGTCCAGCGCCGCGCCGACCGGGAGGGCGAACTGCGCCAGTCGCGCCAGAGCCTTCAGGAAATGGCCGAGCGTCGCAAGAAGAACGCGGCCAGGGTGGCGAAGGAGCAGGAAAATGTGGACAAGCTCCACGAGGCGCGCCCACTGGTCGAAACGCTCCCCGCGCTGGAAACACAGTGGAACGATGCGCGCCAGGAGGTGGCGCAGCTTCAAGGCAATATCAAACGCCATAACGAATCCAGGCTGCAATCCGCAGGAGGGCAGTGCCCCTTCTTACACGAGCGTTGTCTCAATATCCAGCAAAAAGGTCTTGCCAGCCTGGAGGCTTATTTTGACCGATTGATCGAGCGCGACCAGGTGGCGCTTGTCCCGCTGGAGATCAAACAGGCCGCTCTTGAGCAGCAGGTACAAGACGTTCGCGTCAAGAAAAGCTATGTAGATCGGCTGGATGAGTTTGAGCAGCGTCTGCGCGAAGCCCAGGAACAGCAGGAGGTTGCCCGCCAGGAGGCAGAGCGTCTGACGAACCGCGAGCGCGAACTGGTGGCCCTCCTCGATGCCACCAGCGCGAGCGCCGAGCGCCTGAGCGAGGCCCAACAGCTTCTCAAGCAGAGCGACGAGGCCGATAAGCGGGTGCGCGCGCTGGAGGGGCTGCTGACGCGGCAAGCCGACCAGCAGCGCCAACTCGACTCCCAGGCGCAGCGGTTGGAGGCGTTGCAGGCCGAGCGGCTCAAACTGGCCGACGCGCCCACGCGCGCGGAGCAGATCAGCCAGCAGTTACGTGATCTGGACGATCCACGCCGCAGGTATGCCCAGCAAGAGATCATCGCTCGTCAGGATGAGACAGCCAGGCGTTTGCTCTCCAGCGCCCGCGAGCAGGTGATGCAGGCCGAGGCGGCGCTGGCGGCCCTGGAGGCGCAGCTTGCCCCGTACGCGGGTCTGGATGATGGTATCGCCCGCCTGAACCAGCAGGCCGAACAGAGCCGCGCGGGCTATCAGACCTATCTGGCGCATGAGCAGTTGGCCGCCAGAGTCCCGGAGCGCCAGGCAGCGTGTGACGCCGCGCTGACAAGCGAGCGCCATGCTCAGGAAGGCTTCACGCTGGCCGATCAACACTATGCCGAACAGGCGGCAGGCTTCGACCCAGAGGCGCTGGCGAGTGCTAACAAAGAGAAAGCGGACTTGAGCGACGAGATCAGCCAGCTACGCGCAGACCTGCGCACCCTCAAAACAGCCATTGATCAGCGAGAACAGCAGATCGCGGCGGGGCAAGCGAAGCAAGTGGAATTGGAGGCGGCGCGCGCCGAACAGGCCGAGCTTGAGGAAACGCTGGCGATGCTCCTCCAGTTCCGCGAGACGATCAAAGACGCCGGACCCTACGTAATGAAAGAACTGCTCCGGCACATCTCCAAAGAGGCCAATCGCATCTTTGGCGAGATTCTGGGCGATCATTCCGCCGAGCTTTCCTGGGAAGAGAATTACGAGATTGTTCTGCGCGCGCGCGGCCAGGCGCGCAGCTTCGCGCAGTTCAGCGGCGGCGAGCAGATGAGCGCCGCGCTGGCCGTCCGGCTGGCCCTGCTGCGCACGCTGGCGCATAAGCTGGACATCGCCTTCTTCGACGAGCCAACCCAGAACATGGACGAACTGCGCCGCAGCAATCTGGCCGAGCAAATCCGGCGCGTGCGCGGCTTCGATCAACTCATCGTAATTAGCCACGATGATACCTTCGAGCAAGGTCTTGATAGCGTTATCTCCCTGCACAAGCTGGATGGCGAAACCATTGTGGGCAGCGGCGATCTGGTGCTGGTGGGCAGCGGTGCGGAGATGGACATCGACAGCTTGAGCGACTGATCCGGGGCAGGAAGGATGCGAGCATGCTCTACGCTTCCAGGGTCTTGGCCGCGCTGGCCGCCAAGCGCGATCACTTCACAGGCTTTGGCGCTGACTTTGGCAAACAGGTCAATGCCTATCGTGAGGCGCTGCGCCAGCTTGGCTCGCGCTATCCGACGGCTGCCGACATCAGCGCAAAGCTGGCAGCGCGGCCCGATAGCTCCCCTGCCGGAGCCTTGCCGACCCAGGAGTATGATCGCTGGCACGCCCTGGTGGGCGATCCTGCCGGGGGGCTGATTCCCGCGCTGACCTTTCGAGAGTCATTCGAGCATCACCAGCAGTCGCGCGCCTGGGCGGAACGCATTCGCGGCGTGACTACGCTGGCGGTGGATGGCAGCCAGCTTCCCCCCTGGCGCGATGCCTCGCTGCCGGTGGGGATGGTGCAGGTTGGCCTCTTCGAGAACCCCCACGACCCGGCGCGGCCCTATGTCAAGGATGTGGTCGTCGAAATCCTCTCGCCCGTCGATCTCGCCGAGGGCGAGAACGCGATCCAGCCAGCCGCGACAAATGGACAGGCGCCTTCCGATCAGAACGGCATAGGGGGTCTAAGTGGTCAGAGTGGGCATCGTGTTCAGGAGAGCTTTGCCTATTCCGACCAGATGGTCAATCTGCGCCGCTTTGAACTGGAGGCAGAGACGCTGGTCAACTGGATGCGGCGCTATCGTGAGCGCCCGGCGGACGCCTCGGAGCGGTTTCCCGTCGTTTTCTTCGATGGCTCCCTGGTCGTCTCCTTCGCCCTGACGATGCCTCTGCCCTATCGAGAGGGCTACGTCTCGGCGGCGCTTTCTCTCCTGCAAGCCTCGGAAGACTATCAGGTGCCGCTGATTGGCTATATCGATACGAGTTATGCGCGCGATGTCACCACGTTGCTCTCGCGGCTCTTCGAGCATCTGCCGGAATCAAAGCATCTGCACGATGCCTTGCTCTGGCAGGGCGCGCTCGAATGGGGCGACCGCACGCCAGCCTTTGTCTCGGCGCGTGGTGATGTCTTGCAGAGCGGGTATGGACACCATGCTGAGCAGGTCGCCTTTGTCTATGTCCAGATGACCAGCTATCGCCCTCCGGCGCGCCTGGAGTTTCCCCGCTGGATACTAGAAGCGGGCATACTCGACGAGGTGCTGGATATTGTGCGCGCCGAGGTCATCGCGGGCAATGGCTATCCCTACGCGATTGAGGCTGCCGACGCCGTAGCCGTCATCTCCATGCGCGACCGCGAGGAGTTCTATCGGCTCTTCCAGGAGTTCGCGGACCGCAACGACCTGGGCTTCTCCTTCTCCTCCAAAATCTTGAGCAAAAGTCGCAGGCGCGTCTGAAACAGAGAGAAATGCCGCGCTACGTGCTATAATAGGGCAGACTTTTTCCCTGGGTCAGCATGCTCTGGCTCATTTTATCTATACAGATGCCATTGACTATCTCAATGGCATAAGGGCAGGTGTGAGGCATTATTTATGGCGCGAATAGCAGGAACCTTTGGCGGGGGCGGCACAATGCAGGGCGGCGGCGGCAACCCGGTGATGCGGGCACGACAGGCTCTCGCCGAAAATCGCTTTGATGAAGCCGAACGGCTGGCTCGCCGTCGGCTGGAGCGCAAACCGGATGACACGATGGCGCGGCTGGTGCTGGCGCAGGCGCTGCTGCAATTGCAGCAGGCGGATGAAGCCGCCGAGCATGCGCAGCGCGTGGTGGACGCCCAGCCCAACAACGCCGATGGGCAATTGACTCTCTCGGCGGCGCTCTCGCAGAGTTCCAATAAAGCGGCGCTGGAGCGCGCAGAAGCCGCCGCGCGCAAGGCCAGCGCGTTGATGCCGCGCTCCGCTCGTCCGCGTGTGCAGCTTGCCGAGGTGGCGCTGGCCCGGCGGCGGTTAAAAGAAGCCAAAGTAGCCGCCGATGAGGCCATCAAACTGGAGCCGCGCCTGGCGGCAGCCCACCTCATCAAGGGCGTAGTCTTGCTGCAAGATGGCGACGCGGCTGGTTCGGCGGAGGAATCGCGCCAGGCGGTCCGCGCTGATCGCAATCTCGCGCCCGCGTACTATACCCTGGCGCTGGCGCTCAATCAGCTCAAGCAGGCGAATGAGGCGGAGGAGGCGCTGGACAAAGCGCAAGAACTGAACGCGCCGATCCCGCCAGCCACGCTGCTGGGGCTGCGCGGCCAGATTTACCTGAAGAAGCGGCAGTATCCAAAATCGGCGGTGGCCTACATGATGGCCCAGCGCGCCTCTGGCCGCCCTGGCTTTATCGCCTGGCCGCTGGGCATCCTGATCACCTTCTTCAGCGCCTTTGGCAAGTGGGCTCCGCTGGCAATTGCCATCGTGGCGGCCCTCATCCTCTTCGGCCTGAGCGCCATCCCGGTGGCCGGTCACTGGCTTGTTGCCGCTGTGTTGCTGGCCGTCGTTGGCGGGCTGGTTTTCGGCTATGTGCGTGGCGTGCAGTCTGGCGCGCTGGGCCTGGGGCGCTTCTTCAGCGTCGCTGGCGTGGCAATCATCTGCGCGATCATTCTGATCGTCGTAGGCGGCGCGGCCTACCTGGCCGTCTGGATTCCGGCAGGTGGACTCCCACAAGGACGCGGCGCCTGGACAGTGCCAACCGGCATCGCCGTTGGCGCCGTCTTTGGCCTGGCTGCGGCGGGTCTCTCCGGGCGGCAATTGCTCAAGGTCATTCGCTCATAGCGCGTGCAGTGTGAACACCATCAGGGGCGCGGGCTGAATCTTTTCAGCCCGCGCCCCTCTTTGTACCGCCGACTTCCAGCCGGCAGGGGTGGGGTCTGGCGCGCACACGAATGTTCGCCTTCAGCGCGTCACGTCGCGGTAGCCCAACGCTCTGCCGCCTGGAAGGACAGCGCTACAGGTGGACTGCCGCGAAGGACGGCGGCCAGTCCCCTAGGGACGGCGCTCCAGCAGCAACCTTCCTTCAGGAGAGCAGCCGAGCGCGCTCTTCGCGCAGGCGGCGGGCGATCACCGCAGGGTCTTCGCCTTGCAGGGCAAGCTGCTTGGTTTCAGAGAGCGTATTGGACCATTCCTCGGCGGCGGGCGCGTAGCGAGCGTCGCGCGTGAGCATATCGCGGAAGATACTGTGTTCCAGTTGGTGCAAGGCGCCAGGGTCACGGCCATCCAGACCCTCGTCGTCGGGGTCGTAATTGACATCGCGCGTCAGGTTGTGCAGCCGCGCGATCAGTGGGCGAAAGTGGCGCTGCATGCTCTCTTCCAGACGGTCCTTGTCGAGCGCGCCCGCGTCGAATTCAAGGACGCCGCGCAGTGTCACCTCAACGATGGGCTTCTCACTGCTGCTCTGTGTCTCTTCGGCCTGGCGACGACAGAACTCCTCGAAGTGGGTCGCCAGCGCCTCCGGCTCCGTGAGACCATCGACACGGAACGGGAAGCGCCAGAAAGGCCGCCGCTGATTGACCAGATGATGGGCGATATGCTTGCGGCTCTCGCCCGCGTGCGCGTCCTCGCCAACGCCCTCGGTATCGATCTCGACGTGGTAATAGCCGCGATCCTGCCAGTCGGCTTCCTCCGCGCTGCACGTCTCGGTTGAGCCGGGGTTATAAATCCAGCCGTCCTGCTCATAGGGCTTATGCACATGGCCCAGCGCCAGATAATCGACGACTCCGTGCAGCGGCTCCAGTTGGGCGCGCGTGGGCAGGCCGTGCAGTTGGGGCACGATCCCCTCGATGCCAGTGTGCATCATCAGCGCGCGATACTCCACACCCTGCCGTTCCTCGCTGGCGCGCGCATTCTTGAGGACGCTGGCGAAGCTCTCAACGACCCGCGCCGTGCTGGCTCCAAACCAGGGCAGCCCATAGACGCGCAGGCGCCCACCCGGCAGATCGACATACGCGCCGACGAGCGATTGTGGATTCCAGGCGGCCAGCGACGGCTCGCCATCGCGCATCGCCGGGCTGAGCAGATAGAGCAACTCTTGCCAGGCGAGAAATTTGAGCCAGGACATGCCATCCCGATAATAGGACCGATCATGGTTGCCCTCAATCGCCACGACGGGGATGCCCTGTTCTTTCAACTGCTGAAGCGATAGGAATGCCTGAGAGAGCGTGCGGGCGTCAATTGCCCGTTTGTTGAAGAGATCGCCCGCAATCAGGACGGCATCCACCTTACGCCGGATGGCGTCAGCGACAATAGCCATGAACGCTTTGGCAAAGTCGTCGTAGCGATCTTTGGAGCCGTACTGGTCATAGCCGAGATGCACATCGGCCAGGTGAATCAATTGTGCGCGCATCGTTTCCTCCGCTGGCGACAACCACAAAACCTTCTGTGGATAATTTCCTGCGCGGCGCTTTGAAAATGGAAATGGCCTGGTCCCAAGGGTTCCCTGGCGGCGCGCGCCCATCAGCAGCCGAGCGCCAGAACAACACCTGGCCCTGAAGCAGAGCAGAGGTACGCCCTGGTTAGCCGGTCATCCAGGCGCGTACCGCAGCGGCGGCCACGACCAGTGCAGCGATGATGAGAAAGGTGAGATCGCGCCGCATCCGTTCTGGCTTGCCGGTCATATAGACAAAGGCCACAGGCACGGCCAGCAGGACGACAATGCCATAGACGATATGAAGCTGATCGGCAGGGCGCGCGCCTGTGAGCCACAGCACGCCTCCCAGGATGGCCTGAATGAGCGCCAGGTAGCCAGTGACTTTCAAGGCGCTGCGATACAGCGGGCTAATCAGCGACTGACGGCGTGGCGGAATCTCATGGCTGGCTGGCGGCGTGGCGCTAACCTGCGCAGCGGCAACTGTCGGCTGGTCGCTGACCCGCGCCGCTTTTGCTTTGGGGCTGCTGCCCTCGCCAGAGGACGTATCCGTTGCTGGCTGCGTGCCGCCAGCCACGTCCTGCTGCGCCCCGCTGGCGCCGACCTCTAAAGCGACCTGCTTCATGGCCCGATAGCGCGCGATCAGCAGTCCCAGCCCCCAGATCGTGCAGATCGTCCCGGCAGTGACCAGGATATAGAACATCGACAGATGCAAGCGGATAAGAAACTCCATAAAACAACTCCCTTGAGAGTGAGCGACTGGTGAGCAGTAGCCAGCTATCGAGCGATAGAGCAGACAACAATAGCCTGGCAGATAGCAGCGCCGCTGGCGGTCCACCCCGCCTGATAGCCCGATGCGCAGACGCTGGCGCTGTAACTATAGCGCGTCAATGTGTCTGGCGCAAGGGTGGTGGCAAGGTTTTTGCTCTAGAGCCTATCCGCGTGCAGAGAGCCTGAGTGGGATGATCAGCCTATACGGCTGAGCTATATGCAGACAAGATGTGTAGCACATGATATGATAGGGGCTGCAATCGAATCGGGTCATCCGACATTTTCTCCAAATTGGCGCCTCTCCTCCTTAGATTACGATGAGCGGGAAAAGGGGTGTGTGTATGCCTGGCGAAAGCAAACCAGAACAAGCCTCTGCCTGGAGTGCAGGCTGGCGCCTGATGGGCAGAATTGGCGCGCTCTTGCTGCTCTGTGTCTCGTTGAGTTCCCTGGCGCTGGTGCCTGCCGCCCAGGCGGCCAGCGGCGGACTTTGCACCCCGGCCAAGCGCGGGGTCAATCTGGCGCTCCCGGCGGTGGTGCGCATCACCACCACTTATCAGGCCCAACTCACCTATACGGCTGGCGATGGTAGTACGGTGGTCTTTCCCCAGTACGGCGGCGCTTATACCCTGACCACCACTGGCGCCGGAGCCTTTATCTCGGCCAATGGAGACGTGCTGACGGCCTATCATGTCGTCAATTTGTCCCAGAATGACCTCAACCCCTTGCTCTTGCAGCAGGCAGCGCCAGACATTGCGCAGGCGCTGAATGATTCCAATCCCAGCCAGACCATCACGGCAGCCGAGATTTACAATCAACTCATCAGTGATACCGGCATCTGGCAGGCCACCTATCAGCAGCCCCAATCAACCCTCGTTCTCAGCAGCCAGTATGCGGGAACAGGAACGCTGGAAAACGGACAAAGTTATCCCGTCAGGATCACCGCGCAAAGCTCGCCCGATCAGCCGCAGAGTACCGATCTGGCGATCCTGCATGTGGATGGCCTGCATGATTTGCCCACGATTCCCCTGGGCGATTCCACGCAGGTCTATCAAGACGATACCCTGACGATCATTGGGTATCCAGGCAGCGCCGACCTGCCCGCCTCGGATGGCTCGATCAATCCTGCTAATTTTACGACCGCCTCGGTGAACACCGTCACCGTCAGCGCCTTCAAGACAGCCGACAACGGCTCGCAGGTGATTCAGGTTGGTGGGAACGTAGAGCAAGGCGACAGCGGCGGCCCGGCGCTCAATGCCGATGGGCAGGTGGTCGGGGTGGTCAGCTTCGCAGTCTCCAGTTCCAGCGGTTCCGGCCAGACCAGCTTTTTGCATACCGTCAACGACGCCAAAACGCTGGTGCGGCAGGCGGGGGTCAATCTGGCCCAGGATGCCTTTGATCAGCGTTGGGCGGCGGCCTATGACGCCTGTAGCAGCACGGCGGCGGGCCACTGGCACGCTGCCTATACTCAGTATACCCAGATTGCGCGTCTCTACCCCAATTTCAAGGGCGTGCAGATATACCTCGCCTACACCAGGGCACAGGCGGCGCACGAGCCGTTGGCAAGCCAGGGTTTGCCTGGCTGGGCCATTGCGCTGATCGTGGCCCTGGCGCTGCTGGTGATTTCACTGGCGCTCATCCTGCTCTGGCGCCGACGTGGGCGCGGCGGCGTGGGCGCTCCAGCCTACGCTGGCTATGGGCCAGGACTCAATAAGGGCTATCCCCATGGGACCGCCGGGTCTGGCGCGCAGCCGCCTTCATCCCAGCAGCCAGCCTCAGCGGGCGCTTCAGAGCAGATTGGCGCAGCCGTTTCACCACGAGATGCCTCAATGCCAACATCGCCCGATCCCTTGTCAATGACGCCTCCCGACTGGTTTCAGACACCTCCCGCCTGACCTGGCGCCCGCTGCTCAGCCAGAGGGCGTCCCTGCCCATCCGCCGATTTCCGCCCAACCAATCGGTGGGATACCCCGGAGGGCGCGAGCAGCCAGGTTCTAAAGAGGAGGCGGTGAAGAGTAAAGATGATGTATAATAACACGTAAGTATGAGCGGAAACGTCAGCAAGAGTTGAGGGAGTGCGTTGGATGGTTTGCTTGAGCCGGGGAAACGAATGGGTACTGAACGGCAAGAGCCACTGCGGAATCTGGGAGTGATGGCTGCCAGGCTTCGTGCGACTGGCGGCACCGGGCGGCTGGCGCTGCGCAATAGTGCGCGGAGGGGCATGCTGCACCTCTACTTTGAGCGCGGCCAACTGGTCCATCTGGAGGGAATACGCGCCACTATCGATGACGCGCTGATCGATCTGGCCGGTTGGACCGAGGGGTCGCTTCGCTTCGATAGTGGCGTCTTGCCTGAGCGCCAGACGCTCACACCAGAGCAAGAAGTTTTTTTTCAGCGCACCCTGATCTTACTACAACAACATGGCGTACTGGCCCCTGTGCGTGAGACCCCACAGTTCACCGCGCCGCTGACCCCGACTCCGCCGCCGGATCCCTTGCGCCCCCTGTCCAGGGTGACGCCTGCGCGGCTGCCTGCTCTGCCGGAGACGCCCCAGCGGTCGCCAGAGCCATTTTCCCCCGCGTTTGATCCCTTCCCCACGCCCGGCGAGATACGTCGTGTTTCACATCGGGTGCCTTCCGCGCCGCCGCATGACTATTCCGGTCCTTTGCCGCCTGCGTCCCCACCTGCCACAACAGAGGTGCTGCTTTCGCCTAAGCAATGGGAACTGCTGGTCGAAGTGGTGCGCGTGATGCTGGAAAGCGTTGGGCGCCTCTTTGGACAACGCCAGGCGCAAAATATCCTTCAGCATGTGCTGGCCGAACGCAGCCAGGGGTCGGAAGTGCTGGGCTTGCTTCAGGTGGATCGGCATGGCTGGCTGCGCGAACTGCGTGCCCACGAACTCCTGAATCAGCCGCTTCAGGAGGTGGCTACCGCATTCGTCTTGCTCATCAGCGACTTTGAGCGCCGCTGCGCCGCATTGCTCGGCGAGGAGAAAGCCCGCCAGATGATCACGCGGGCGCTCTACCCCTATCAGGATGCCCTGGCCGAAATTGGCATCGCGCTGAATTATTGACTGCCCTCCCACACCGCCTCTTGCAAGTCTGCCGCTGAAGCGCGCAAAAAAGCCTGGGAAAGCAACTTCCCAGGCGACGCGAGGCACGATGAGATAGCTGGCAGCGCCAGGCGCGGCTTAATACTCGCCAGTCTTGGCGCGGTTATAGCGTGTGCTGAGTTCCTCTTTGACCTTGCCATAGGTCTCACGCCCGGTAGCGAGGGCGTCGTTGAGGCGCCCCCTGGTCTGGCTGGTGAGCTGATCCAGCGTGCCCTCGGTGCGCTTGCGCAGATCACCGCTCTGCTCCAGCAGCAGGTTGCGCGTCTTTTCGCCCTCCTGCGGGGCGAAGAGGATGGCGAGGGTAGCGCCAACGACGACCCCCAGCACCAGCCCCAGGAAAAAACCGGAACCACGACTCTTCAAGGTAACTCTTCCTTTCTGTTGATCTCCAGGCAACCTATGCTTGATGCTGCGCTCTTCTGGTCTTGTTGTCGCAGCACCAGGCGCCGACAACAAACGGCGTCGGCAAGGAGCGCTCTCCTGCCGACGTACTATGGTCAACCGTTCTCTCGTCTCTTCCCCGCGATGCGCGAGTGGAGCAAAGGTCAGGAAGCCGAGGGCCACCGAGGCTTTTTCTGCCTAGCAGAGATCACCCGCGCCCAGCACTTCCTGCACTAACCCCAGCAGCGCATCTAGTTCAAACGGCTTTTGCAGCACCCGCACCCCATGATAACGGGCCTGGTCACTGGCAACAAGCTGTAAGACCTCCTCGGCCTCCAGCACAGCCGCCGTGTAGACGATGACCGGAATGTCCGCAGTGGCGCGATCCCCCTTCAAATCGCGGAGGACATCCAGACCTGATGCGTCAGCCAGCTTCAGGTCCAGAATGATCAGATCGGGCAAGCTCTCTTTCACACGCTCAAAGGCTCCTTTGCCCTCCTGAAGAATGGAAACCTGATAATGTTCATCTTCCAGGATCATGCGCATTAAACGTAGTAAGTGAGCCTTGTCGTCAATCACCAGAATTCGTTTGGTCACAGGGTATCCTCTGCAATCAAGGCGCATCACAGCATCGATCCCTGCCCTCCAGACAAGCGTACACTCCTTGTTGCGTGGCACTGTCAGGTTGGGATCGCTTCGGCGAGCGCAGCATGGGATCAGCAAGATAGGCTACCAGGGCGTTCCAACCCAAAGGATAGCTTGCGCCGAGCTTCCGCATATAGTGTACCATGTCCTGGGGAAACTGGCAACATATTTGGCCTGTAGTAGCCCCATTGATTTGAGCAAACCGACAAGTTCCCCCTTGACTTTTCGGCAGATTGCGTTAAGATGGCCTCGCAGTACGCTCCACTCAGACATCTGACCCCGGTGTGAGTTTCTTGCTACGGATGACGTATATTTTAATAGCTGCTGACTTCAATAAAGCGGGGAACGTTCTCATGGTGCGTTTCTCAGAGGTTGGCAGAGTACGTTGAGGCAAATGCTGCACCAGGTCGGATGCACACATGGACACACCGGCAGGCAAGACGCCTAGAGATTGGCGCTGCGCAATGGCGCCCAGCGCCCCCCGGCAAGATTCCACAAGGAGAGGCATGGTGCAAGACGGTTGTTTGGATGAGCAACGACTCATTCAGGGGTTGCGCGCACGCAATCCGCTCACGTTAGAAGCCCTCATCGCCCAATATTCCCATGAATTATTCTATTTCATTCGTCTGGTCCTGGAGGGAGTTGGTTCGGTGCAAGACGTTGAAGAGTGTGTCAATGATCTCTTCGTCACGGTCTGGCAGGACTTTCCCTCCTTTGACTCGGAGCGCGGCTCGCTGCGCACCTGGCTCACCATGCGCGCGAAATATATCGCTCTGGATCGCCGCCGCCAACTGCTGCGGCGCAATCCATCAGGCTCCTTGATGGTCAGCCAGCTTGCCGATCACACAGCTTCCCAAGAGGGCGCTGCTGGTGATGATCTTCATGGAGAATGGGCCAGTCTCAGCCAGCGGATGGAGCCAAGTCTTGACGCCCTCCTGGAGCAACGTGAGCGTCGTGAAGAGATTCGCTCCGCCCTGAGTCGCTTGCCCGAATTGGATCGCTTGCTCGTCTATCTGCGCTATTTCCAACTGGCGAGCATCGATGAGATTGCCCTACGCACTGGCCTGTCTAAACATGCCGTCGATACCCGGCTATGGCGGGTGCGCAAGAGTCTACGCGAGACTCTTCAGGAGCCGGTCCATGATCCCTCGCTCAAAACAACCAAACGACTTTGACTCCTTCTCCGATGCTGATGATGCTTCGGAAGAATGGTCGAGCGATACTTCCTTCTCAGCCGATGCTGAAGGGGCTACTCCTTCATTGGCCTGGAGCCAGCGGGAAGGCACGGGCGGAGGCGCTCCTGTGACCGAGGGAGGACGCAAGTCGCCCGCCGACTTTTCCGCAGATGAGTTGGCCCTGGCGCGTGACCTCCAGGCGCTCTTTCCATTGGATCAAGAGCAACTCCCTCCCTTCTATATCCAGACACTGACTCAGGCTGAGCGCGCTGTAAGGACGCCCACTGGCCTGGATCAGCGTGTGACCTATCGCGTGTTTCGGCGCCTGTCTCTACCCCGGCGCCTCTTTGGAGGCGCTGGCGTGCCTCCCCTGGAGCCGCCACGCGGCGTAACCCGCCTGGGGCACGCGCCACGCACCGTCGCGCTGAGCCTGGTTCTGGCGCTCACGCTCTTGAGTCTGATAACAGTGGCCCCCTCCTTTGCGCAGGGCGTGCGTATGCTCTTAGGACAGACCGGGGTGCAGTTTGTGCCCCACTATCCTCACCCCACGCTGGCCCCCCCGGAGCAGGTCCAATACCTCTCTTTGCGCGAAACGCGCGAGGCTGTGCCCTTCCCGGTCTACTGGCTGGGGCTGAACCCCGGCAGCTATCAATACCAGGAGTTGGTTTTACATATAGGCCAGCCCTGGGCCGAAGGGCCAGTGGTCGAACTGCAATATTCGCATGCCGATCCATCGATTGGCTATGGTCGCCTGATCGTCCGCGAGTTTCGTCCGGCGGCAGGAGCCACCGTCTTACAGGTCGTCGCGGCAGGCGCCGCCCACCCCACGCAGGTTGGCGACCAGCCCGCTATCTTTATTGATGGGCATTGGGTGCAGCAGCGCCAGGGGATTGTCTGGCAATATGGCACGCAGGCCGAATTGCTCTACCAGGCCTATGGACTGGTCTTCTGGATCACCGCCGATCAGCGTGATGGCGCCACGATGGCCCTCCTGGGGCAATGGGCACAGGCGCTGGATCGGTTGTATCTGGGCCAGCCGCGTTCACATTTGCCCGATCTGAGCCAGCCCGCACACGCCCAATTGGCGGCGGCGCTCAGCTCGGCGGAGTTAGGCGAGGTGGTGGCGCTGCTTCCGGCGGGGGTCTCGCCTGAAACCGGCTCTGCCGTTTATATCGCCGAGGGCGCTCCACCGGATGATAACTAGAAGCAGCCGATCACGCTGCCAGCCGTTGGTGTGATGGCCCAGAAGCCATCGCGCTTACGTGAAATATATCAATCTGCTGCCGGGTTATAGATCTCATCGACATTCCTGGCAAGCGCCTCTTGGCACTGGCGGAAAGGGGCTACCTGGCGAAAGGAGGTGGCGCAGACTCACGCGCAAACCTTGTGAAAGCACCTTACGTTGATGTGCGCTGAACATGCAGCGCGCCATTTCGCAATTCATCTTTTTCAGGAGGTATCTATGTTGAAGAAGGGTCGCATTGCCTTCGCTTCAACCTTCCTCGTTTTCGTCGCCCTTGTCGTGGCTGCCTGTGGCAGTGGCAACGGCGGCAGTGGTGGAAGCACCCCCACGAGCAACGCCAATGGCTACCACTATACGACGCCCCCCAATAAGGGCGGCACGATTCTTATGTCGGACTGGGAATTCCCCAGCAGCACCAACTCCTGGTTCAATACCTCGGTGGTGGGTGTTGAAGTGGGCCAAGCCCTCTGGGGCGGCCCCTACGCGGTCACCTCTGACGGCAAATTCCTGCCCGACGAACTGAGCGAGATTCCGACTCAGGCCAACGGGGATGTCAGCGCCGATGGCTTGACCGTCACCATGAAACTGAACCACAACCTCAAGTGGTCTGACGGCCAGCCGCTGACCTCAGCCGACTTCGTCTACTGGTGGAAGACCCTGCTGGACCCGGCTACCGGCGCTGCCAGCACCTACGGCTTTGATGCCTCCACTGGCTACGTTGCCAGCATGACGGCTCCCGATCCCTATACTGTCGTCATCAAATACTCCCAGGTCTTCTCGTCCTATATCTACTTCCTGCCGAGTGCAGCTCCGCAGCATGCCTGGGGCACCATCGCGGACAAAGACCTGATGAACACCCAGGACGTGAACCTGACACCGAAGGTCACCAGTGGCCCCTTCGTCGTCCAGGATTACGCCAGCGGCCAGAGCTTCACCCTGGTCCCCAACACGAACTATGTCTCCACCTCGCTGCACGCGACGGTGCTGGATAAGCTGGTCTTCAAGGGCTATCAGACCAAAGACGCCCTGATCGCGGGCTATTCGGGCGGTGAGACCGACCACGCGGAAGACTTCACCCTGGCCGACCTGCAAAAGCTCAACGGCCTGCCCGGTCTGCACATCGCTCCGGCGATTGGCTACGAGCATGTGGACCCCAACCTGGCGACCCCCGCCCTGCAAGACATCAACGTGCGCAAGGCGATTGAGCAGGCGATTGACCGCTGCACGCTGATCCAAAGCCTGCTGCATGAGCAATGCAGCCAACTGATCGTCGATGAGTTGGAGCCGCCGCCGCATCCCGACTCGGACCCCAGCATCAAGGAACTGCCCTTCAGCCTGAGCGCCGCCATGGCGGACATGCAGGCGTCGGGCTGGAGCTGCCCCGGCAACACCCCTTGCACCAAGAACGGCGCGGCCTTCCCAACCCTCAATCTGGTGACAACCAGCGGCAACGCGCTGCGCCTGAACACCGTCCAGCTCATCCAAGCAGACCTGAAGGCCCTGGGCATTCCGGTCAATATTGATGGGCAGCAGTACCCGGCAGGCACGCTGTTTGGCGACTATGCCAGCGGCGGCATCCTGGCGACCGGCAAATTCGACCTGGCGCTCTTCGCCTATGTCGAGAGCCTGGACTCCCTGGGCAACCTGTCGGGCTTTGCCAGCAGCCAGATTCCGACGGCGGCCAACCCCTCCGGCGGCAACTACTCGCGCATCAACGACCCGATGGTAGACCAGTTCCTCACCCAGGGCGCCGCGACCATCGACGTTGCCAAGCGCTCGACGCTCTTCAAGCAGATGCAGAAGTATCTGGTCCAGCAAGTCTACACGATTCCTCTGTACCTGCGCCCGAACATCACCCTGACGGACAGCAAAGTGGGCAACTACTTTGACAACCCGACCTCCTCTGGCAACCAGTGGAACGTCGGCGAGTGGTACGTCAAGGCCGCGCAATAGGGTTCCCTCAAGGGGAGTGAAGGCCAACGCCTCCACTTGCCTGAACAGGTGGCCGACCCCAGCCGGGGTCGGCCATTTGTTTTGCATAAGCGGCCAGATGCGATAAGATGCTGTGGGGGTTTGTATCGCCAGCGTCCCGCTAGCCGGGGCGGGGCCAGCGGTTCGATAGCAGCAGCGTTCAACCAGAAGGGTTATTGAGAGGAGCAAGAATACCTGATGCCCACATCGACACGCCAGTGGGAGGCGCGCGTGCGCCGCCTGGCAGGGCGCCGCGCTCGTGAAGAGGAGGGCGCCTGCTATGTCGAAGGCATTCGCCCGGTGCTGGATGCCATCGAGAGCGGGGCGCCCCTGGAAGCATTGTTGGTCTGTCCAGAGTTGCTGCGCAGCGAGGTGGCCTGGCGTATGGCGCGCGCCCAGCAGGCGCTGGGCACGCCGCTCGTCGAGTTCTCGCGGGAGAGCTTTGAGCGGTTCTCCGACCGCGAAAATCCGATTGGGCTGGCGGCGATTGTCCGCTGGGCGCCGCTGGCCCTGGAGGCGCTCCCGTCGGGGCCAGAAGCCCTGCTGGTCATGGCCGAAGAGATGCGCGACCCTGGCAACCTGGGGACGCTGCTGCGCACGGTTGATGCCATTGGCGGCAGCGGCGTGGTAGTCGTCGGCTCTGGCGCCGACCCGACTCATCCCAAATGCCTGAAGGCCAGCATGGGCACAATCTTCCGCAAGCCCCTGGCGCGGGCGGCGAACGTGGAAACCTTTCTGCATTGGGCCAAAGAGCGCGGCGTCTGGACCGTTGCCACCACTGCCCGGCGCGGGCCATCCTTCTGGTCGCTGAAGTATCGACGGCCCCTGGCGCTGCTGCTGGGCAATGAGGGCGAAGGGCTGCGCCTGGAGACGATCCAGATGGCTGACGCGCTCGCGCGTATCCCCATGTGGGGAACCACAAGCTCGCTCAATGTCAGCGTGGCGGCGGGCGTGCTGCTCTACGAGATCAAGCGCCAGGAAGAGTTGGGATGAGTGTCCTGTTGCTTCCTTCTCTGGCTGTCAGGCTAGCCTGGATGAATCGGGCCACGCGCTGCTGAAAGCGCCGAATATCAAACTCCTCTGCGTGGTGGCGGATGGTCTGGGGGTCGAACTGGTCAGGGCGGAAACGCTGGACGGCTTCGGCCAGCGCGCTCGGAGACC
Organism: Ktedonobacterales bacterium; assembly: GCA_046704085.1. Taxonomy (GTDB): domain Bacteria; phylum Chloroflexota; class Ktedonobacteria; order Ktedonobacterales; family DATBGS01; genus DATBHW01. Next base: position 24,494 of record JBJKSJ010000245.1, read on the forward strand.
GCTCGCGGAAAAACAGGCCCGTGACCCCCTCGATCACGCTGCTCAGCGCGCCGCCCGCGCCATAGGCAATCACCGGGCGCCCGCTGGCCTGCGCCTCCAGGGGCGTCAGGCCAAAATCCTCTGCGCCCGGATGGATCAGCGCGCGGCAGCGTGCCAGGTAATCGCGTACCTGCGCGTCGGGGAGCCAGCCCAGAAATGTGATCGTTGGCCCGGCCAGACGCTCCAGCCGCGCCCGATCTCGCCCGATCCCGATAATCTTGAGCGGGAGCCGCAGCCGGTTGAAGGCTTCGATAGCCAGGTCGATCCGCTTATATGGAACCAGCCGCGACACGATCAGGAAAAAATTCTCCTGAACAGGCGCCAGAGAGTAATTGACTGTCTCCACGGGCGGAGGGATCACCACTGCCTCGCGCTGATAATAGCTGGCAATGCGCTGGGCCACCAGCGGTGAGTTGGCAATAAAGTGGTCCACGCGCCTGGCGGTGGCCTGGTCCCAGGCGCGCAGACGACGCATCAGCAGCGGAAGCAGCAGACGCGGCAGAGGCCCCACCCGTTCCCCCGCGATGTAGTCCTGGTAGGACCATGCCCAGCGCATCGGCGTGTGGCAATAGCAGATATGCAGCGCGCCAGGCGGCGCTATGCCCCCTTTGGCAAAGGCGCTGCTGCTGCTCAGGATCAGATCATACGCCCGCAGATCGAGGCGCTCAAAAGCGAGCGGGTAGAGCGGCAGGAACGGCTGATGATGCCGGGTAACAAGCGGCAGCCGCTGCATGAAGCTGGCGCGAATATCCAGCCGACCAAAGGCCGGATCAACACGCTGCGGGGCATAGATGGACGTGTAGATCGGCGCGTCAGGATACAACTCGTGGAGCGCCAGCAAGACGCGCTCGGCTCCGCCCATCTGATTGAGATAATCGTGGACCAATGCGACCTTCATCATCGGCCTGCTTCTGATCGCCTGGCGCGCCAGGAGGCTTGCTCTCGCGTCCCCTGGCGCGCCAGGCTGCTTAGTAAGCGCCGCGACTGAAGAGGACAGCGGGAATAGTTTGCAATAAGATTTGCAGGTCCAGGCTGAGCGACCAGTTCTCAATATAATACAGGTCCATCAAGACCATCTCATCAAAATCCAGTTCGCTGCGGCCACGCACCTGCCAGAGACCCGTGATCCCTGGACGCACCTCCAGCCGACCTTTCTCCCACTCCTCATACCTGTCCACTTCGCTGGCAAGCGGTGGTCGCGGCCCCACGAGACTCATATCACCTTTTAATACGTTGAGCAGTTGCGGAACCTCGTCGATACTGGTCTTGCGGAGGAACTTGCCAACGCGCGTCCGCCGGGGATCGGCTTTCAGCTTAAACATGGGACCACTGGCTTCATTGAGGGGCCGAAGCTGCTGTATATAACGCTCGGCGTGATCGCGCATTGAGCGGAACTTATAGAGTGTGAACGGTCGCCCTCGATACCCCAGGCGCTCTTGCTTAAAGAACACCGGGCCTCTCGATTCCAGTTTGATCGCCAATGCCGTCAGCAACCAGAGGGGCGACCCCACGATCAGGACGAACCCGCCAACGAGGAGATCGATACCCCGCTTGAGCGTATGTTGCCATGGACCGATCCCGCTGCTTTTAATCCCAATCAGCGGGATGCCCTCAATCGTATCCATATCAATCCGCGACAAACTCAGTTCATACAGATCGGGAATCAGCTTAAATTGCGTGCCTGCGCGCTCACACAGCCGCACGCTGCGGATGATCTCCTGGTGCTGGTGGGCGGGCAGCGCGATCAACACCTCATCGATCTGATGAACACGGATAATCCGTTCGAGATCGTTGATCGTTCCCAGTGCCAGAAAGCGCCCGAAGCGGGTCACGGGCGCCTGCTCGTCATCGATAAAGCCGACAATCTGATAGCCAAGCCGAGGGGTAGCGGCGATATGCTGCATCATCATTTTGCCCAGCCGCCCGGAGCCAATCACCAGCAACCGCGCGCGCCGCAGTCCATGCCGATAGGCGTAGACCAGCCCGGCGCTGATGATCTGGCGTCCCAGGAAGAGCGTGAGCGTCGCGCCAATCCAGGTATAGATAATCAGCCCACGCGAGGCGCCATTGCTGCTGGAAAAGAGCAGATCGGGTGATTTCGTCAGGAAATATTCATAGGCCGTGAGAACCACCAGCCCGGTGGTCGTCGCGCTGAGAATAACCGAAAAATGCTGGAACCAATGGCCGGTGGGGCGCACGCGATAGACCCGTCTCAGCCAGAGGATCAGCAGCAGCCCCAGGGTAATGCTGATCTCCAGGCCCAGATAGGCTTGATAGGGAACGTAAGGAAAGCCAATGTTCTGGTCGGCCAGGTTGTAGCTTTTCTGGAGATGGTAACGGATATAATACGCGCCCAGGAACGCCAGATTGATCAGCAGCGCATCCCCGATCAGGAGGAGCAGCAGCACCGTGGTTCGCCTGGGGCCAGGACTCCGCCGCGCTGTCGTTCGCAGCGCGGCCATTGGCAGCGTTGGTTGATCTGGAATTGGCAAGGTCAGTGGCCGGGTTGTGTGGACAGGTTGTTTCTTCACTGGTCTCCTCCCCTGGTTCAACGTCACCTCTCTGCTGAGCTTCCTAAGCGCACAGTGTCCTGGTAGGCTTGCAGCATTTGTCGGACAATCGGGCCAGCAGCAAAGCGTTGTGCCCGTGCCCGGCCTCGCTCGCGTAATTGCTGGCGGAGGGTATTATCGAGCAATCCTTGCTGCATAGCCTGTGCCAGGGCTTCGGTGTCATCCGGGGCAACCGTCAGCGCCGCCCGCGCCCCGAATGCCGCGTCATCCCCCACTACTTCGGGCAGGCTGGAGTTATTCGAGGTAACAACCGGCACGCCGCACGCCATTGCCTCTGCAACCGGCAGTCCAAATCCTTCGTACCGGCTCGGATAAACAAAGAGATCGGCGGCATGATACCAGAGGGTTTTCTGCTCCTCTGGCACGTAGCCCACAAAGCGTACCTGTTCCTGCATGCCCAGATCATGGATCTGTTGTTCCAGCCCTTGCTCATACCAGCCTTTGGCCCCTGCCAGCACCAGCATGTGCGGCAGGCCCGTCTCGCGCTTGAGCAGGCGATAGGCGTCGATCAGCCGCCGAATATTCTTGCGGGGTTCCAGCGTTGCAAGAAACAGAATGAAGTGTTCTGGCAACTGCTGGCGTTGGCGAAACTGCTCAATCTCCTCAGCGGCGTGGGTGCGCGAGAGGCGCTCTTCCAGGATCGGGTAGATCACCCGAATCCGCTCCGCTGGAATGCCCAGCAGGTCAATGACATCTCGTCGCGTCTGCTCAGAAACCGCGATCACGACTGCTGCTTGCCGGACGCTGTGGCCGATCAAGAGGCGCTGATACGCGCGTCGGGAGGGTCGAAAGAGATCGGGAAAGCGCAGAAAAGCCAGGTCGTGGATCGTCACGACGCCAGGGCAGGGCAACCGCAGAGGGAGAATATTCATCGGCGCGTGCAGCAGGCTCAAACCATAACGCCGTATCTCGCCTGCAAAGCGGAGATGCTCCCAGAGTACCCGGCTGGCGGGATGCGCAGTGGACCAGCCTGCCAGCACGCTCACACTCCTGGGCGTGGAAGGCAGTTGTTCGGCAACGCCGCGCTCACTGACAAACACGGTATATTCATGGGTGTCGTCAAAGGCTCTCAGCGCGCTCAGCAGGCTGAGCGTATAGCGGCTGATCCCGGCATTGCGATAGGATTGCGCTGCTGAAACGAGCAACGCGTTGATCCCGATACGCATTGATCGTGCAGATGCCCCCTTTGTAGGATGAACGGTTCTGGAGAGCGCGGGTAACGGCCCCACGCGGGCGTGGTACTCTTCTTTGCCTGGGTTCTCTGGTCCTGCCTATTATCTAACGCCAGGCGCTCCGTGTCCAGTAGAGCCGATGGCTCCGGACGCTCGCGCTTGCCTCCTTCATGCGGGCGCGGCTCAAACAGTTGATGCAGGTTCAGAGGAGAGACGCCTGGTGAGCTAGATGGGACATTCGGCAGGAAAGAGTCCAGTTCGTTGCGTTTTTCAGCATGCCAGTGTATTATACTATCCGAGTACAGCCCCTCCTGTTCCTGCCAGGGGATGCTCTCATCAGGCCAAAGTCGAGGAGAAGGCGTTGTCCAAACAGCTCCGTCTGGAAGTTGCGGAACTAACGGATGTTGGTCGCAGGCGCGATTCTAATGAAGATAACATGACTCGCCTCGTCCCCAAAGACCCCAAAGTGCTGGAGCGCAAAGGGGCTATCTTTGTGGTCGCCGATGGCATGGGTGGGCATGCTGCCGGTGAGGTCGCCAGCGAGATTGCTGTCGAAGCCATCCGGGAAACCTACTATGAGGCAGAATCGGATGACGTGGCCGAGGTACTCGTGCAAGCTATCAAGCAGGCCAATCAGGTTATCTATGATCGCGCCACCGAGCAGGCCGGGCGGGCCGGCATGGGCACCACTTGTGTCACTGTTGTGGTGCGCGGCTCCCTGGCGTATATTGCCAATGTCGGCGACAGCCGCGTCTATCTGATCCGCGAAGGCCAGATCCGCCAGTTGACCCACGACCACTCGTGGGTAGCCGAGCAGGTGCGCGCCGGAATGCTGACCGATGAGCAGGCGCGCACACATGCCCACCGCAACGTGATCACGCGCGCCCTGGGCACGCAGCCAGAAGTCGAGGCGGACCTGTTTGCCGAAGTACTCCAGGATGGCGATCTCTTGCTGCTCTGTTCGGACGGCCTTTCCGGGCCAGTGCCCGATGAGGAGCTGAACCGCATTATCAGTTCCTCTTCGCCCCAGGAAGCCGTGCGCGGACTCATTGCTCAGGCCAATGAACAGGGCGGGCCGGATAATATCACCGCAGTCCTTATTCATATCCTGGAAGCGCCACCCCTCGCCCCGGAGATGCAAGAGCGATTAGCGGCGATGGCTGACGGCGCTTATAAAGAACAAACCGGCGGGCTGAAACTGCTCAAGAAGCCGCGCAAGCGCCTCTCGCCTGTGGCGCTCGCGCTGCGCATCTTTGGCGCTGTGCTGGTCCTCTTTATCTCCCTGGCCGTCTGGGACGTTGGTTTTGGCCCTATCGCCTGGACGCGCAACGCCCATAACCAACTCAGCGCCGACCTGAGTCGCGCGCAGACATTGATCGCGCAGGCGCAGCAAGAGTCGCCGCCCCAGGCGATCAACACCCTGGCAATGGCGCAGCATCCGCTCCTGAATGATCTGCGTAATTCCTGGCTGAGCAGCGATGACCGCCAGCAGGCGACCAACTCACTCCAGCAACTGCTGGCTCCGCCAATTCGCCAGGCGCTGAGCGCCTATAATACGCTGGCGCAGGTGAAGCCGCTCAGCGCCCTCCAGACGAGCCACTTCTCCGTGTCCTGTGGCGCCGCGCCTGGTGGGCAACTCGATCAACTGGTTGCGATCCCGCAGGCAGCATCGGCCCCCGCCTCGTCCAGCGGACCTGGCAGCGGCATGCCTCTGCTGTTTGCCCGCTCCCACTCGACGAATACGCCCTCGGCGGTCTACGCCTTGACGGTGAATGGCACAGCGGTAAGCTGTGGCGCGGTCATCGACCCATCGGTGGTGGATATGACCACCGATGGCTCGCTGCTCTATCTCTTACATGAGGATGGGCGGACTTTTACGCTTGAACAGATGGCGGCGTCCAACGCCAAACCACAGCCGGTGCTGACCCTGCCGTCAGACCCCACAGGCGCCCTGCCGATTTTGCTGGCCGTTCACGGCCCCCAGCTTGATGTCCTCTATCGGGGCACAGGCGACATCGTGTATGCCTGCCAGATCACGCCAGCGATCCCCTGCGCGCCCAGGACACCCGCGCCGCTGCCGGTGCAGGCGCATAGCATGGCGCTGGCTCCCAATGGCGCGCTCTATCTCCTGCTGGTCGATGGCAGCATTGGCGTCTTGACACCGACTGGCCTGCATCCGGCCAATCTCGCCTCGCTCTTACCCGTCTTGCCAGTGGGCGATCCCAACTCGTTCAGCCCGATGACTGCGCTGCCAATGGTTCCAACCACGACCACCTTTCCGGCGCCTTCTCCGACGGCTTCGCCCTCGCCCTCGCCCACCAGCACGGGCGCCGCCACGCCCACTGCAACCCCTACGGCCACCCCGCCGCCCTATACGCCCAGCGGCGTGCAGCTTGCCAACGCAACCGTCCTGGCAAGCGATCAGCAAGATCACCTCTTTATCGGCGATGGCGCCGACCACCGCATCATCCAGTTGGATGCGTCCACCCAGGCGGCCAGCGATCCAACACCCGGCCAGCAATATGCCGACCCCTCCGCGCTGGATAGTTTGTTGAGCGTCAGCGCCGTCGCGCCAGGGCCGCAAAGCCTCTCGCTCTACGTGCTGGAGGGTCACTCTCTGCTCGTAATCACCCTCTCCTGAGCGCCGCTGGCAATTGGCGCGCCAGAATCCAGGGAATCCCGCGTCCATGCTTCCTCCCGCTAAAATGTGCTAAACTTCAGTAGCATTGTCTTCAAGAAGAGGGGTAGCCATCGATGGGTTTGGAGACCACACTACGAACCGCAACCTGTGGTGAATTGACGGCGGCCAATGTCGTCCAGCAGGTGACGCTGACTGGCTGGGTGAACCGACGACGCGATCATGGCAGGCTGATCTTTCTCGATCTGCGCGACCGCTATGGCATCACCCAGATTATTTTTGACCCCGAACGCGGCCCTGGCGCGGGCGAGGCGCATGAGATCGCCGAGTCGGTGCGTGCAGAATATGTGCTGCGCGTCCAGGGAACGGTGGAGCGTCGTCTGCCTGGCTCGGAGAATCCCGACCTTGCCACTGGCGAGATCGAGGTCGTTCCGCGCAAGGTTGAGGTGCTGAACCCTGCGCGCCCGACGCCCTTTGTGATCAGCGATCAAGCGACAGCAGATGAGCCGTTGCGCTTGAAATATCGCTATCTCGATCTGCGGCGGCCCGCCCTGCGCGAGCATATCATCCTGCGCCATCGCGTGGTCAAGCTCATTCGGGATTATATGGATGCGCGCAGTTTTGTCGAAGTCGAGACGCCCATTCTGACCAAGAGTACCCCCGAAGGCGCCCGCGATTATCTGGTGCCCAGCCGCCTCTACGCGGGCAAGTTCTACGCCTTGCCCCAGGCGCCCCAGCAGTTCAAGCAGTTGCTCATGGTCGCCGGGCTGGACCGCTATTTCCAGATCGCCCGCTGCTTCCGCGATGAAGACCAGCGCTCCGACCGCCAGCCAGAGTTTACCCAACTGGATGTAGAGATGTCCTTTGTCACCGAGCCGGATGTCACGGGGCTGATCGAAGGGCTGCTGACCGATCTGGTCGAAACAACCACGCAGAAGCGCATCCAGCACAAGCCTTTTCCGCATCTCACTTATACTGAGGTGATGGACCGCTACGGCACGGACCACCCCGATATTCGCTTTGGCCTGCCCCTGGTCGAGATCAGCGATCTAGCGGCGCCAACCGAGTTTCGCGTCTTTAGCGAAGCAGTGCGCGGCGGCGGCATGGTCAAAGGATTGCGCCTTCCCGGCGCGGCAAGCTATACCCGCAAAGAGATCGATGACCTGACTGAGCAGGCGCGTGTCCTCGGCGCCAGGGGACTGGTGACGGTGGCCCTTGGCGCCGAAGGCATCCGCTCGCCCCTGACCAGGGCGCTGAGCGAAGCCGAACTGACGGCCATCATCGCCCGCCTGGGGGCGCAAACCGGCGATCTGCTGCTCTTTGTGGCCGACAGCGCCAAAGTCTGCAACGATGTCCTCTCGCGCCTGCGCGTGCGCCTGGGCGAGCGTCTGGGGCTGATTCCCCACGATGTGATGGGCCTCTGCTGGGTGGTCGATTTCCCCCTGCTGGAATGGAACGAAGAAGATCAACGCTATCAAGCCGGACACAATCCCTTCTCTGGCATGCAGGCAGGAGACGAGGCGCTGTTGGAAACCGAGCCGCTTAAAGTGCGCGCGCGCCAATATGATGTGATCTGCAACGGCTACGAGATCGGCGGTGGCAGCATCCGCATCAATCAGGCCGAGATGCAGCGCCGTGTCTTTCGCCTGCTGGGGCTGTCCGAGGAACAGATTCAGGAGCAGTTTGGGCACATGCTGGAGGCGTTTGAATATGGCGCGCCGCCGCACGGCGGCATTGCGCTCGGCCTGGACCGGCTGGTCATGTTGCTGGCCGATGAGGAGAGCATCCGCGATGTGATCGCCTTCCCCAAGACCCAGAGCGCGCAAGACCTGCTGATGCAGGCGCCCTCATCGGTCTCGCCAGAGCAACTGCGCGATCTCCATCTGCGCGTCCAGGAATAAAAGGTATACCTGTAGCGCCCGCCTCCGTGCCGACAGAGGTGGGGCGGCCTTGTACCGCCGGCGTCTCGCCGGCAGGGGCGGGGTCAGAACCGCCCGGAAGCATGGGGCTGGACGAGCGCGTTCTTAGATGCTATGATAAAAGTACAGGTAGCGCTTCGATCTGGCAACGGGGCCAGATTGAAAAGAGCCACCTCAACGCGGAGGATTGGTAATGAAGCTACGTGGTTTGCGTCAGGCGCGCCAGCGCCAGGGGCTCAGCATCAGCCAGCTTGCGGAGATGACCAGCCTGCGGCGCGAAAGCATAAGCCGCCTGGAACACGGCCAGGAAGAGCCACAGCCCTACGTGCTGCGCCGCCTGGCGACCGTCCTGGAAACCTCTCCAGCCGAATTGTGCGGGGCATCTGGCGATGAGGCGGGCGCTGTGCCCCAGGCGACCAGAAGGCGTGGGTGGCTGCTGGCGGACATCTCTTCCTCCACTCCGGCGGGAAAGTAGTCGCCTGGCCGGTTATTCACGGGCAGGGGGGCGCAAAAACGCGATTCATCCCGATGGGCTGTACATCTGGATGAATCGTTGGTTTGTTTCTACCTGCTGGAAGCGCCTCAGGCTCTGCGCCTCACTCGCGTGGCGACCCTTCTTCTTGAATCTCCACCTGGCGGAGTTGGTCGGTATGCCTCATCAAGAGTGGGTTGCTCGCCCTGCCGTTCAGCCGGTTTTCTTGCTGGGGTGCTTCCTCTTCGCCCAGATGGAAGACATCCACTCGCCGTTGCAGCGATTCAGCCAGTTCGGTTAACCGGCCCATGGCATGGTGCATCTGGTCGATATTGCGCGCCGTATAGACCGTGATCTGCGCGATGTCGCCCATCGAGCGCGCCACAAAGCCACCAGCGTTGGCCTGCTGCGCGGCGGCGCTGCTAATCCCCTCAATATGCTGGACAATCCGCTGCATCACCGCGTCCATCGCCTGGAGCGCCGCGCCCGCGTGCGTCGCCAGGTCCGATTGAATCACCACCTGCTGGGTACTCTGCTCCATGCTCACCACGACGGCATTGGTCTCGTTCTGGATGCTCTTGATCTTTGCGGAAATCTGCTTGGTAGCTTCGGCGCTGCTGTTGGCAAGGTTGCGAATCTCCTGGGCAACGGCAGAGAAACCCCGCCCATGCTCGCCTGCGCGCACCGCCTCTATGGAGGCATTGAGCGCCAGCAGGTTGGTCTTGCTGGCGAAATCCGAGATAAGCTGTACAATCTCGCCAATCTCCTGGCTGCTCTCGCCCAGCCGCTTGATCTTTTTGGCCGACTGTAAGACCATCTCGCGCACGTCGTTCATCCCCTGCACCGCGCGCTCCACGCCCTGGCGACCCTCGTTGGTAATCTCCAGGGCGTTATGCGCCACCCCCGCCGCCGTCGCCGCGTTATTGGAAACTTGCTGCACCGAGGCAGCCATCTCCCGGATGGTCGTGAAAATGTCGTTGACCTGTCGCTCCTGTTGCTGCGCCCCCGCTGCCAGCCGCCAGGCCGATAGCTGCAACTCTGAGGCGCTCTTGCTGACAACCCCTGTCGCGCGCCGCACCTCCAGCAGCACCACATTGAGCGCGCGCAGCATCTCATTCAACGAGTCGGCCACCGCGCCCAGGCTGGTCTCGCTGATCCGCGCCCGCACCGTCAGGTTCCCCTGGCGCGCCTGCTCCACCTCCTCCAACAGATCAAAGATCGCCAACTCCACCGCCCGTCGTTCGCGCTCACGCTGCTGAAAGACCCGCGCGTTATCTATCCCTAAAGCAGCCTGGTTGGCAAAGAGTTCGATAACCTCAATCGTCTCCAGCGAGGGCTGCTGGCCGTCTTCGGGATCATCCAGCGAGAGAATGCCCAGCAGCTTGTTCTCACGCGGACTGACCAGCGGGACCAGCAGCATGTCCTGGGGATGCCAGCTATTGCCACCCTCCCAGGTAATATTTCTTGGCGTCACCACCTGCATTCCCTGCACCAGATACGCATGCTCGTGGGAGATAAAGTAGGACTGGCTCATGCGGAACTCCGCGCGCATCATCGCCAGCATCCTGCTGAGCGGCGGCGGAGACGCCCGCATGCGCATCTCATCTTCCTGATTGATGCCGATGAACGCGGCGCACTCCAATTCGGATCCATCTTCGTGGACAAGATTGAGAATGGCCTGGCGAAAGCCGATACAGTTCCCGATGGACTCAACGATCTGCCGCAGGAGAACATCAAGCTGGAGTTCAGCCCGCATAGCATTGCCTAGATGCAGCACCTATTTGATCTGCCTGGCGCGGCGCGCGGCCTCTGTCTCCTGCGCGGAAAATGCTGATTTTGCGTTCGATTGATTGGAAGGCTGGGAGAAGAAGCGCGTCTTCCAGTTAGCCATTCCTATCGCGCTCCTCTCATGGAAGCTCTTGAGCGTATCTGCCTATTTTCACTGCTCAGCATACCATATCTACGCGCGCCTGACAATCACATCCTGGCTGATCTTCAGCCATTCCTGGCGTTCTTGCTCAAAACACGTCAGAAAGCAATGTCTGCTGGCTGAAGCGGTTTCCTGGCACGATTTTTGGTACTTGCACTCCTAGAGGACAGGTGATGGAGCCGTTGGCGATTGGCCGCCGCGTGAGCCACCCCATTCCGATTGCTTTCCACCTGCCTGCTGGGAAAGGATTGCCGATGATTTTACGGTCCCCTTCGCGCCAGCAGCGGCGCGCGCGTCTTCCATCCCTCTTCTGGCTGGCGCTGTTTGCGATCCTGAATGCCTTTGATCTGATTACCACCTATGTTGATCTCCACGCGGGTATGCGCGAGGGCAATCCGCTCATGCGGGCCTTGCTCAATCAAGACGGCTTTGGCGCGCTCATCTTCTACAAAACGTTGATGGTCATCGTCGTTTCCGTTGGGATTCTGCTCCTCAGCCGCAGCTATGCGCGCCTCTCTCGCATCACCCTTGCCATCTGCAATCTGCTGGTGCTGGCCGTCGTCCTCTCGAACTTCATCCAATATCAGCTTTAGCCTAATGGCGCAGAAGGCTCCATCCCTGGCAGCACGCCCGTAGCGGCGATTTCAATCGCCAAGGCGCTGAAACGGCGCAAAGAGTGGGCGCAGCGCGCGCGGCAGGCTGCCTTCAATCGTCGTACCCTCGTCGGTATGTCGCTCGCGCAAGACGCGCCCGCGTCGATGGAAGAGTTCCACCATCTGGCTGGCCTCGTAGGGAATGCGCACGCGCACCGGCTGCATCTCTGCCGCCACGACCTCGCCCACTTTTTGCAGCAGCGCGTCCAGCCCGCGACCCTCCCGCGCCGAAATGGGCACGGCATTGGGGAAGAGGCTCAGATCAAGCTGCGCGGGGTCATCCAGCAGATCAATTTTATTGAGCGCCGTCACACGCGGCTTATCGCCTGCCTCCAGTTCCTTCAGCACCTCGTTGACCGTCTGGCTCTGCTCAATCGCGTTCTCATGGCTGCTGTCTACCACCTCGATCAACACATCGGCCTCGCTGACTTCCTCCAGCGTCGCGCGGAACGCCGCCACCAGATCGGTTGGCAGCTTCTGGATGAAGCCGACGGTATCGCTCAGTAAGATTTCCTGATGGCTGGGCAGCACCAGATGCCGGGTCGTTGGATCGAGCGTGGCAAAGAGCTTATTTTCCACCAGCACCCCGGCCAGGGTCAGCGCGTTAAACAGCGTCGATTTGCCCGCGTTCGTATAGCCCACAATCGAGACCACTGGCATGGCCTGCTCGCTGCGCTCACGCCGCTGCTGCGTCCGCTGCCGCCGGATGCCTTCCAGTTCATGGCGCAGGTCGCTAATACGCTTGCGAATGCGCCGCCGGTCCTGTTCCAGTTTCGTTTCGCCAGGACCACGCACGCCAATAGCGCCGCCCGCGCTTCCGCTGCCCGCGCTGCGCGAGCCGCCGCCCACGCGCGAAAGCGCCGTGCCATGCCCGGTCAGCCGGGGCAGTCGATATTCCAACTGGGCCAGTTCCACCTGCAACTGACCCTCGCGGGTGTGGGCATGCTGCGCGAAGATGTCCAGGATCAGCGCGGTGCGATCAATGACGCGAGCGTTCACCTCGTGTTCCAGGTTGCGCTGCTGCGAGGGCGAAAGTTCATCATCAAAGATCACCAGTTCAAAGCCCAGTTCCTGCTGAAGCTGCGCCAGTTCGGTGGTGCGCCCCTTGCCCAGATAGTAGCGCACGTCTGGCGCGCGCAGGCGCTGCATCATGCTGCCGATCACCTCCGCCCCGGCAGTGCGCGCCAGCGCCGCCAATTCTTCCAGCGAATCCTCGGTACTCCATAGACTCTCGCTGGCCGTCACTTCCACCCCTGCCAGGAACGCCTTCTCTGCCGCCCCTTCCGTGCGCAGATCAATCAAACGCGAGTTTTTACTCGTAAGCACCCCTCCTGATACGAACAACCGCTCTTTGGCAGGTCAGCCAGTGACAGTCCCAAAGAGCTTTGCTCTCGCCAGTATCTCACTCTCGTAGCAGCATGTCAAGCTAGCAATAAATCTCCACCCACCTGCTCGTGCCTGTGCTATGATGCGAAGACGTGAAAAAGGTCATTGACAATGCTTTGAGGGCGGGCTACACTGGGCCAGATGCGGAGATTGTCTGAGAGAGGAGAACTGCGCTATGGTGTGTCAACGTTGCGGCTCAGCTAACGAGGGCGGCGCTCGATTCTGCGGGGACTGTGGCGCTGTACTGGTAGCGTCCCCTTCATCCCCGGCAAGTAATCAGGCAGGTGGACCGGCGGCGCCGCAGTATGCCAGCCCGATCAATCGCCCGGCCATTGCTCAACCACTGCCTCCATCTCAGCCGCCGCAGTACGCGCCTCCCGCCCAAAGCCCAGGCGCGGGCTGGGTTGGACAATCTGGCCCAGGCTACAGCCCCCCTGCGCAGAGTCCCGGCGCGGGCTGGCCTGGACAGTCAGGACCAGGCTATAGCCCCTCTGCGCAAAACGCCTGGACAGAATCTCCCGCCTCCCAGCCCAGCCGCTCCGCGCCTCCGGTCTTTGCCCAGCCCGCCGCGCCAGCCCAGCCTGTCGCGGCGCGCAAACGCCGTCGGCGGTGGCCCTGGATACTCCTGCTCACAGTCGTCATTCTGGCGCTGGTCCTCTCGGTGAGTTGGATCGTGCTGATTCGCCCGGCCATTCATCAACAGGTAGATGCCCAGATTAACACGGGACTGAAACAGGCCATCAGTCAGATTCCCTCGGTCGTTTCGCTGGTGCCCCAGGGCATTTCCATTCCAACGATTCCAGTGACGGAAGACCGCATCAACAGTTTCATTGCCCAGAATGCTGACCGGCTCAAACCCGTTACCAACCTGCATGTTTCGCTGAAGCCGAATGTGATCACCCTCACCTTCCAGGCGTATGGTTTTAGTATGAGCGTAAATATGGGGTTGACCGTTGATTCCAACGGCAACCCCGTTGCCCAAAACGTCGGTGACTCTGGTCTGCTCTCCTGGGTTGAATCGCCCGAAGAACTGACCCAGACGCTCAATAACAACTTCAAATCCGTGCCCGGTCAGATTGGCCGCTCGTTCCAGTCCATTGCCATTCAGGACGGAGTGATTCAATTCACCTTTGCTTCGACTGGCTCGCCTGGTGGCGGTGGCCTCCCGCCAATTCCCTGATGCGTGCAGGTGGCCTCAGTTTCCCGCTGCCGCTGCTGTGAGTTCTGTTGCCACCTGCGCGGCGGCCACCGGCCCGATGGTCAGGCAGATCCTATTGCGCCAGGGGTCTTGAATCGTGACGACCTTGCCAGTCTCCGTGTAGCTCTGTCCCGCCGCTCGAACACGCGCCAGCACAGCCGAACGCGCCTCCTCGTTGGGAAGCTCAATAGTGAAGTAGCGCAGTCCTGCTATGCCCGCTGGCGCGGGTCCAGCGCCCCGGCTGTGCCAGATGTTCATGCCGATGTGGTGATGGTAGCCCCCCGCAGAGATGAAGAGCGCGGTGGGCATGCGCGCCATAATGTCGAAGCCGAGAACTTCGTGATAGAACTTTTCGGCCTGGGGAATGTCGCCGACCTGAAGGTGCATATGGCCCAGGCGCGTGCCCACCGGCATGCCATCCCAGGGTTTGCCCTCGCGCTCGGCTTCCGCCAACACGCCCTGAATGTCAATCGGGTCCGCCGCCATCTGGACCTGCCCATTGATAAAGCGCCATTCCGCGCGCGGACGGTCGCGGTACACCTCGATGCCATTGCCATCAGGATCGGTAATGTAGAAAGCTTCGCTCACCAGATGGTCGCCCTGGCCGGGGAACGGAAGGCCCAGCGTGATCCAGTGGCGCAGCCAGCGACCCAGATCGGCCCGGCTAGGCACCAGAATAGCAAAATGGTACAGCCCGGTATAGCCGTAGCGGTCATGCGGGAAAGGCTTCGCTCCTATCTCTTCATTCAGAACCAGGAGCGGCTTCCCAGGGACACCAAGCGTAGCCTGCTTTTCCTGCTCTTCGAGAACGGTGAAGCCAAGCGCGAGCGTATAGTATTTCAGCGAGTCTTGCAGGTTGGCGACGGCCAGGGAAACGAGGCCCATCTGCGTCTCCGGGGCAATCGAGGCGCCCTCGTCCTGTTGGGGTTGAGCAGTCATGTGGGAACTTCTCCAGTCTGTGGCTCTCTGTGTCTGCTCGCCAGAGCGCCGGGCAGATCACGCGAACTACTCAAGCACATCAGCAGGTGGGAGGTCTCATCTTGCCACCCTGGTCTGCTGACCTCTAATACTGCGCATTGCGCAGTAGCTGTATAATATATAGCATAAGAACCATTTCGATGTCAAGGGATGAAATAGTCGTATAATTATCTATGCGCAGCAGGTTTCAACTGCTGCCAGCCAGACAGACGAGAGAAGGCGCAGCGATGGCTTCTGTGAAACAGTCTCCAGAGGGCGAGTTCGTCGGGGATGATACCCACACTGAAGGAGCAACCAATGCCCACGCCTGGCCGGATGGGCGGGCGCGTCCTGGCGGAGAGAGCTTTTGTGGCGTGGCTGCGGCGGTCGCCCTCCTGGGCGATGCCTGGACATTGCTGATCGTGCGCGATCTGGCTGCGGGGCCGCGCCGCTTCGGCGCGTTGCAAGCATCCACTGGCATCAGCGTGCGCGTGCTAACCGACCGGCTGCGCGCCATGAGCGCCGCTGGCCTGCTCACACGACGCATGTACCCAGAGATTCCGCCTCGCGTTGAGTATGAACTGACCGAAAAAGGGCACGGCGCCGTCACCGTCGTCGATGCCCTGCGCGCGTATGGGGAGACCTGGCTGCGCCCAACGCAGGCCGATGATCCCCAGGAACGCTGAAAGGCCAGCAGTATGAGCCGTGAGGCCAGCCCGCCGCTCGTGTGGGACATGCTCCTCACCTGGTCGAGATCGGGCGGTGGAGATGCTCTGCCCTTCCTTGCGCCGGGTTGACCAGGCATGGCCCATATGCTATCATCCTTCACAGATGATCGTCTTTGGCGCGGGAAAGCCCGCGCCGCCAGTTCAGAAAGGAGGTCTAGAGATGCCCTCAGTGCGCGCATCGCGCAACAGCGATACCCAGCATACAGGGATGGAGATGTATCGAGGATGCCCGGAGAACGTAGAGGCTGCCTGATCAATTCGCGCCATACGGTTCTCGCTCACAAGCAAACGCATCCCCTTTCACCCTCCATACGCCACATCTTCGCCAGGATGGTTCTGCCTTCCGCTGAAATTCCCCTCGTGCTGGTGTTCCCTGTCGCGCGCATCCTCACCCATTGATTCCGCTCGTTTGTTTTTCGGGCATGTGGGCTGGTTGTTCCCTGTGCGATCTGCGATTGCTTGAACACCACCATGAGGAGCATCCCTTTGCTTTCACCTGATTCGATCACGAAAGCGCCCTCGGCTCTGCCAGCGGCGACTGATCTTCCCGTGTCAAAAGCTGGCGCTGCATCCAGCGCGGCTGCGCCCGCACGTTCGCGCGCCAGGAAGTTCTTCTCGTACTACCAACCCTACCTCGGCCTATTTCTCGCGGACATGGCCTGCGCGCTGATCGTCTCGGCGATTACGCTGCTGCTCCCATTATCTGCGCAATACATCACCAAAAACCTCTTAGAAGGCCAGGCTCCTCATGCGCTCAACGACATCGCTTTGATGGGCGCGCTCATGCTGGCGCTGATTGGTCTCCAGACCCTGTGTATCATGTTCATTGACTTTCAAGGCCATCTGATGGGCGCCAGGATGGAAAGCGACATGCGCAGCGAGTTGTTCGAGCATTTTCAGAAACTCTCGTTCCGCTTTTATGATCACCACAGAACCGGCCAGTTAATGACGCACATTACCACCGATACCCTCGCGCTGGCCGAGTTATATCATCATGGCCCGGAGGATATCGTCGTTAGCTGTTTGACCGTCGTCGGCGCTTTTATCATCCTGCTCAAGATCAATGTGGCCCTGACGTTGATCGTCTTTCTCTTTTTGCCGCTGATGACCGTGTACGCGCTCTATTTCAATAAGAAGATGAATCGGGCGTTACGCCGCAGCAAGGATCGCATCGGTGACATCAATGCCCAGGTTGAAGATACGCTGGCAGGCATCAGAGTCGTCACATCCTTTACCAACGAAGCGGTTGAAACCAGCAAGTTCGCCGACGCCAACCAGCGTTTTCTCGCCAGCCGCCGAGACGGCTATAAAAGTGAGGCATACTATTCCGGCGGATTGATAGCCTTCACGCAGCTTATGACCATCGCGGTGATCATCTTTGGCAGCGTCGCTATTGTTCACGCCTCCCTGGATTTAGCTGATCTCGTCACCTATTTGTTATGCGTCGGTATCCTCATCGCTCCCATTCAGAAATTAGTCAATTTTGGCAGGCTCTATCAGGAAGGCATGACCGGCTTTCATCGCTTTATGGAGATTCTGGAGGTGGCCCCCGACCTCCAGGATGTGGCAGATGCGCGTGATTTGACCCAGGTCCGGGGGCAGGTGGAGTTTCAAGGGGTCAGTTTCACGTATCAGGCCGATCATCCCTCTGTCCTGAAGAACCTCTCGCTGGAGCTACAGGCTGGCGAGTACGTGGCCCTCGTCGGAGCTTCCGGCGTGGGCAAAACGACGCTCTGCTCGTTAATTCCGCGTTTCTACGACGTGACGGTGGGGAAAATCCTGCTGGATGGGCAAGACATCCGCGACGTGACCTTGCGCTCGTTGCGCAGGAATATCGGGATGGTCCAGCAAGATGTCTACTTGTTTGCCGGGACCGTTGCGGAGAATATCCGCTACGGGAAACTGGACGCCAGCAGGCAAGAGATCATTGACGCAGCCAGACGGGCGCACGCGCATGATTTTATCATGGCGTTACCGCGTGGCTATGACACGGACATTGGTCAACGCGGCGTCAGGCTCTCCGGCGGGCAAAAGCAGCGGTTGAGTATCGCGCGCGTCTTCCTCAAAGATCCGCCGATCATCATCTTTGATGAGGCGACGAGCGCGCTGGATAACGAGAGCGAGAAGGCAGTGCAGGAATCATTGGAGCAACTAGCCGCCAACCGCACCACGCTGGTCATCGCCCATCGTTTATCCACCATCCGCAATGCCCGGCGCATCGTGGTGTTAGCTGACGGCGGGATCGCTGAACAGGGCACGCATGCAGAGTTACTTGCCGCCAATGGCGTCTACGCGCGCCTGTATACCATGCAGGCAAAAATTTGAGACCGGATTCATCGTTTGGTAGGGCGGGAGGGAATCGAACCCTCATGGGTTGCCCCGAGGGATTTTAAGTCCCTTGCGTTTGCCAGTTTCGCCACCGCCCCAGGCAGTATCTAGCATACCATAAGATCGCCCTCGGTGCAATCTGCGTGCCTGCCTTGCTGCCCAGTCCAGTAGCTCCTATTGCGTAAATTCTGTAAATTCTGTAAATTCTTGGCCTTCCCTGCAACTCTAGCAATTCTTGGGCGCGGGGCTGCTTGGAGCCTGGTCTGCAAGCGCGCCCAAGAGTTGCACCTCGATCTGCCTCTGCAACTCTTGCGCTTTCTAGCGATCAGCCGCTCCCATTCCTGCAAAATAGCGCCGTCCGCCTGGATTGACAGCAGTTCAGCCGGTACGCGATAATAAGATAGCTATCATGTGTAACGACAGAACAGAGAACAAAGAGCAGCGGGTCGCGCTGGCGGAGGCCAGCGCGAGCAAGGGCAAAGATGATATGACTGAGACGACTGATCAGGATGACGCGCGGCCCCAGGGCGGCAGCTATGATGTAATTGTGGTGGGCGCCGGGCACGCGGGCTGCGAGGCGGCGCTGGCGGCGGCGCGAATGGGCTGCAAGACGCTCTTGATTACGATGAATCTGGATAGCATTGCGCTCATGCCGTGCAATCCCTCGATGGGCGGCCCGGCCAAGGGCCATCTCTTGCGCGAGATCGACGCGCTGGGCGGGGAGGCGTCGCGCAACACCGACCGCACCTTCATCCAGATTCGCATGCTCAATACCGGCAAAGGGCCAGCCGTCCAGGCGCTGCGGGCGCAGTGCGATAAGCAGGCGTATCGACTGGCAATGAAGTATGCCCTGGAGGCGCAGCCCAACCTCGATCTCAAGCAGGCGTCCATCACTGGCTTCCTCAGCGAGATTGGCCCGGATGGCCGCCCCGTGATGGGCGGCGTTGTCACCGCCCAGGGCTGGGAATATCGCGCCAGAGCCGTCGTGATGACCACCGGCACGTTTATCAACGGGCGGCTGGTCGTCGGCGAGAAGACGCAGCCCGGCGGGCGGGCGGGCGAAGGTCCGGCCCTGGTCATCTCCGGCTCGCTGCAACAGCTTGGCCTCACGCTGGGCCGCCTCAAGACCGGCACACCGCCGCGCATCGACGCCCGCAGCATCGATTTCAGCCAGACGATCCCGCAGCCCGGCAGCGCTACGCCCCTCTATTTCTCGGCTGATCGCCCCGCGCGCGAAGATGTCTTGCTGCCTCCGGGCCGACCCAACCCGCTCTATCCTATCCCCGCAGAGATGCAGACCGCCTGGCGTCCCCAACTTCCCTGCTATCTCGTGCATACCACCGCCGAGACCCACGCCGTCATCCGCGCCAACCTGCACCGCTCGCCGCTCTACAGCGGGCTGATCGAGGGCATCGGGCCGCGCTATTGCCCATCGATTGAAGATAAGGTCGTGCGCTTTGCCCAGAAAGAGACGCATCAAGTCTTCCTGGAGCCGGAGGGCTGGAAGACCGGCGAGGTCTACGTGCAGGGTATGA
>JBJKSJ010000246.1:0-8335 GCA_046704085.1 Ktedonobacterales bacterium
GCGTGGCCCTGGCCGCCCACCTGATTGGATGGACTAGCCAGGCCGTTCTAGCCACTACCGCGTGGAGCGCCGCCGTCCCTGGCGGCCCGTGCGTAGCGTCGGCTTCTAGCCGGCGAATCGTCAGGCCCGCACGGAGGTCGGCGCTCCACACGCGCGCCCGTATGTACCCCCGGCGTCTCGCCGGGCCGTCCCTGGCGGCGCGTCCTGGGGCTGGGCCGCGTGTACCGCCACCACCCCTGCCGACACAGATGTCGGCGCTACAAGGGATGTTGCTTGCCGGTTGGCCGCGCGCGGCGCACATGCGGGTTTAGCGTCGTGGCGATGCTCAGCGCGACCTGCGGGGCAAAGAGTATCCAGACGGTGGCAATCGGGCCGAACGCCTGAAGCAGCACGCCGGTCAAGGCCAATCCCAACGGCTGAGCGCCCCAGGCAATGATGCGAAAGGCGCTGTTGACCCGTCCCTGCAACTGGTCGGGGATCAGGGCCATGCGATAGCTGAACTGCACGATGCCCTGTATGGGCACTGCCAGGATGGTCAGAAACGACGCTACACCGAGCCACAGAGGCGTGGGCGCGAAGGCAAAGAGCGGCCAGGTCAGCGTCAGCACCCAGATGGCGCCAATCATGATCTGCCCGAAGCTGAAACGCTTCTCAATCGGGCTGGTGATCAGCGTGCCCAGCACATTCGCCACGCCCGCGCCCGCCAGGATGAGGCCAATCACGAACGAAGAGGCGTGCTGGCGCTGCGCCAGGACAATGATGATGAGGATATAGCCCGCGCCGGTCAGGTTCATTCCGCCGATCATCACTGCCAGAAAGCGGATGAGCGGCTGATGCCAGAGCCAGCGCAGCCCCTCGGCAATCTCTGCCCAGAGGCTGCCTCGCGGCTCGGCGCGCTCTTCCTGAAACTCGCGCTTGATCGAGAGCAGCGAGGCCACCGAAACCACGTAGGAGAGCGCGTCCGTCAGAAAGGGCACAGCGCGCCCCAGGCTATAGAAGATGCCACCCAGCGATGGCCCCAGCATTTGCGACGTGGCCTCGATGGCCTGGCTCTGCGCCAGGGCGGCGGTGAGTTGTTCTTTTGCCACGACGCGCGGCAGGCAGGCTGTCTCGGCCAGGCTGAAGAAGATATACAGCGTTCCCTCGATCAACGCGACCAGATATAACTGACCGATGGTCAATTGGCCGAACACATAGGCGACAGGGATGCTGCCCAGCGCCAGCGCGCGCCCGCTGTCGCAGAGGATCATCACGCGCTTGCGGTCCCAGCGGTCAATCAGCGCCCCGGCAGGCAGGCCCAGCAGAAAATAGGGCAGGCCGCGCAGCGCGCCGATCAGCCCGGCCTGGGCGGGCGAGTGCGTCAGAAAGAGCATCAGCAGCGGGAACGCCAGCAGCGAGACCTGCGTGCCGACGTTGGAGACCATCTGCCCGCAGAAGAGCAAAAGGTAATCCCGGTTGCGCCAGAGCGGCACAGGCCGGGGCGGTGAGACAGGTTCTTGGTGTGAGGTCGAAACATCAGTCGGAGTCAGCATAGCCGTCCTTCTCTCAGAGCAAACCAGACAAACGCGAGCCAGATGAGAGAACCCGGCGACGAACGCGGCGAGGGAAAGCCAGTGTAGGGAGGGAAGAACACGGCGAGCCGACTCCAGCAAGAGACGCCTGCTCATTCAGAAGCTATGAGCAGGGACAGGAGGGCTGGCGCCATGTTCTGCCGCATAAGCGAACGCGCCAGGCTTATGCGGCCAGGACGGCCATGAGGATCAGCGCCTTCCATTCGTAGGGGCGTATCGTTTCTGTCTTCATGGCGACCACTATAGCATGCGCGCGCCAGCTTGTCAAGGTGGTCTTCAACGGGCGCTTGTTGAAAATACTCACCTCTTGCTGTATACTATACATGATGACTGACTGCCCACCCATCATCCGCAGAGGAAGGGAGACTCCCTATGGTGAATGGTCCCCGCCGACGGGCCAGGGTGGCGATAGTCGTTGATGATGAAACCGGGCTGCTGGATGTTCTCAAAGCTACCTTGACCGAGGAGGGCCGTTTTCGCGTGGTCACGGCAGCCACCCCCGAACTGGTCTTGCCGGTGGTCGAGGCAACCGCGCCAGGGATCGTGCTGCTGGACATCAACCTGCCAGGGCAGAGCGGCTGGGAGATTCTGGCTGCCCTGCGGCGCCAGGAGCGATTCAAGACGCTGCCCGTGCTGATTATTACCGCCATGCAAGAGGCGGTGCAGCGTGTTGCCGCCCTCAACGACCCCTGGGTTGATCTGATCCTCAAGCCCTTCGACCTGGATGCCCTCCTCCAGCACATCACACACCTCACCCGGTCAGCCGCGCGCTAGACTCCCGCAGCCAGCCCTCTCCACGCCACCGCCAGACCCGGCGCGGGTCCAGCGCCTGAACAAGCCGCCCAGGCGGCCCAACCCTTGCAGAGATGAGAGGAAAGAGCGCCTCTCGTCTGGAGCCATCCGCCTATCAAGGAGCCAATCGTTGTCTGTGCTATCCGCCAGTGTGCTATTCCTGCTCAGCTTTGCTCTGAGCTTCATCTCCAGTATCGTGTTGGCCCGCGACCTGGATAAGCTGGGCGCGCGCCTGCATCTCTCCGAAGGACTACTGGGGATCATCACCGCGCTGGGGGCAGACGCGCCGGAAATCTCCGCCGCCGTGACGGCGCTCAGCAGCGGCCAGCATGACCTTGGCCTGGGCGTCGTGTTGGGGTCGAATATCTTCAATCTCGCCGCCCTGCTGGGGCTGAGCGCCGTCGTGGCCGGGCGCGTGCGCGTCCGGCGCCCCAGCCTGCTCCTGGATGGCATCGTGGCCTTCCTGGTGGCCGTGATCGCCGCTGCCCTCATCCTTGGGGCCATCGGGGCGAGCCTGAGCCTCATCCTGCTGGGCATCCTCCTGGTTCCTTATGTGGTG
Organism: Ktedonobacterales bacterium; assembly: GCA_046704085.1. GTDB lineage: Bacteria > Chloroflexota > Ktedonobacteria > Ktedonobacterales > DATBGS01 > DATBHW01. Next base: position 2,923 of record JBJKSJ010000246.1, read on the forward strand.
ATCTCGGCGCTGCGCCCGAAGCAGTTGGCGCGGCTCCGGCTCCCTGCGGTGGTGAAGCGCCTGCTCAGGACGACGATGGAAGATGTGCAGAAAGATGCGCGCAAGGACCAGACGCCGCCGCGCGCCTCGTCGCTGGATATGCTCTCGATCATTCCGGCCCTGGTTTCGGTCGTGCTGGGCAGCATCGGCATGGTCCAGACCGCTTCTCATCTCGGCAATGTCTGGGGCATCTCGCCCAGCGTGGTGGGCACACTGGTGCTGGCGACCCTGACCGGCATCCCCAATGTCGTCGCGGCGGTGCGGCTGGCGCTGCACAAACGCGGCTCCGCAGTCGTCAGCGAGGCGCTCAACAGCAACACCTTCAATGTGCTGGCGGGCATCTGCCTGCCGATCCTGTTTGTCGGGCTGGGAGCAATCTCCGGGCAAACTATCCTGGCCGTCGGGTGGCTGCTGGGCATGACGCTGATCACGCTCGCGCTGGCCGCCTTCAAGGGGGGCGTCACCCGCCTGGACGGGGAGATCATCATCGCCCTCTATCTGGTTTTTGCCCTGATCATCATTCTCTGGGGTTGAACCACCGCGCCTTACACCCTACGCGCCGCCCCTGTCTCCTGAATCGTGCGTGCCACGACGGTATAGCAGGCCGCGCTGGAGAGCAGGTCGGCGGGGAGGGTGCGCATATCGGTGGTGGTCAGCAGGACTTGCTCCAGCCCAGGCGTCATACCCAGCAGATAGCTCCGGCGCTGCTCGTCCAGTTCGCTGAGTACGTCGTCCAGCAGCAGGATAGGCTGCTCGCCGGTTTCTTCTTGCAGGAAATGCAGTTCAGCCAGCTTGACGGCCAGCGCGGCGCTGCGCTGCTGCCCGCGCGAGCCGTAGACGCCCAGGTCCATGTGCTGGCTGAGGAAGGCCAGGTCGTCTCGATGTGGCCCCAGCAGGTTCACCCCCGCCTGAATCTCGCGCTTGCGCAGGCTCGCCAGTTCGGCGCGCAAGGCAGTGGTGATCTCCGCCTGCGTCTTGGAGGTCAGCGCGCCCACAAAGGACGGGCGATAGACGACCTGGAGGTCTTCCGCGCCGCCGCTGAGCTGCGCGTAGACACTGCGCGCCCCGACATCGACGCGCTCGACCAGCCGGGCGCGCTCCAGCATCAGCGTCCCCGCCAGCGTGGCGAACTGCTCATCCCAGAAGGCAAGCGAGCGCGGGTCTTCCTCATGCTCGCGGATGCGCCGCAGCAGCGCCGCGCGCTGCGCCTGAACCTTCTGGAACTGGCCGAGCGCGTGGCAGTAGTGATGGCTCACCTGGCAGAGCGTCACGTCCAGATAGTGCCGCCGATACTGCGGCGTGCCGATGACCAGATCGAGGTCGGGCGGCGCAAAGAGGACGACGTTCACCTGCCCAAGCAGGTCCATCGCCCGGCGCGGCACGCCATTGATCTTGATGCGCTTGCGCAGCGCCGGGGGCGGCTGAAATACGCCGCCGTCTTCTGAGCGCCGCGTGGCGCCGGGGGCAGGCGGCTGCGGATCGGCGATGACAATCTCCACGCCCAGCGGCCCGGCGCGGCGCTCAAGCTGCGCGTCTACGCGGGCAAAATGGCCTGGCGCGCCCCAGCGCACCGTTTCGCGCTCGCCGCCCGCCCGAAACGAGCGGCTGGTGGCGAGCAAGGCGATGCCCTCCAGCAGATTGGATTTGCCCTGCGCGTTGCGCCCCTGAAAGATGGAGAGGCCGGGGCGCAGCGTCAGGTCCAGGGACTCATAATTGCGAAAGTTGGTTAAACGCAAGCGTTGCAGATACATTTCAGCCTACTTCACCCGCCAGATATGGACCGTTTGATCATCGCCTGCCGAGGCCAGGTGCAGGTTATCTGGCGACCAGGCCAGCGCGTTCACCTCACCCGTATGATGGGCATAGACCAGCGTCTCTCTGGCTGCCGCGACATCCCAGACGCGCACCTCGCGATCACAGCCTCCAGAGGCCAGGTGCTTCCCATCGGGCGACCAGGCCAGCGTATTCAGCGGCCCGCCATGCCCAGGCAAGATCAGGTATTGCTTCCCGGTAGTTGCATTCCAGATATGGATGCTCGACTTCTCCCCGGCGGAAGCAAGATGTTTGCCATCGGGCGACCAGGCGACCCCGCCTTTCGTCCCGAACTGATAGCCGCGATAGACGCAGCGCAGACGGCTGGTGGTCACGTTCCACACCTGCGCCACCCCGTCCGCGCTGGCCGAAGCAATCCATTGCCCATCGGGCGACCAGGCCACTGCATAGACGGCAGAATCCTCAAAGAAGCGACGATGGCCGCTATATGTCAGCAGGCGCTTGCCGGTCTTGACCTCCCAGATCTCGACGGTTTTTCCCAGGCCGCCAGCGGCCAGGCAGGTGCTATCGGGCGACCAGGCCAGCGCCAAAAAGCCATCGAAGAGGCCCACGCGATGGAGCGCGATGCGGTTGAAATCGCCCGCGTGCGCGTTCCAGATATGCACGACCTTCCCTTCGCTGACCCAGGCGAGGCGCCTGCCATCGGGCGACCAGGCCAGCGCATGCACGCGCCCAACTTTCGGAAAGTTTTGACGCTCTTTCCCGGTCAGGCTCTCCCATATCTGGATCGTCTGATCGTGGCCGCCAGAGGCGAGATACTTGCCGTTGGGCGACCAGGCCAGCGCGCTCACGCGGTCCGTATGGCCGCGATAGACCAGCAGCGGCGCGTGCGCGCTTTTGGCCGAGGCGCGCGCGGGCGCGGCCAGCGGGCGCGGCTTGTGCCCCGTCGCCAGGTCATCCGCCATGCGCTCCAGGTCTTGCTTGATCACCGCCATGCTGGCGGGCCGCTTTGCCTGGTCGGCCTCCAGCATCTGCGTGATCAACACTTCCAGTCCATCCGGCTCGGCCAGATGGAGCGGCGCGAAGAGGAATGGGCTGGCGGCGGGATCGGCGCCGCTGATCAACTGATGCAGCGTTGCGCCCAGGCTGTAGATGTCGGATCGCGTCGTCGTCTGCGCCTTGCCATACTGCTCCGGCGCGGCATAGCCCGCGGAGCCAAAGGCAACAGTATCTCTGGTCTGGCCGGGCGTGAAGTGCCGGGCGATGCCAAAGTCGATCAGATACACGTCTTCGGCGGGCGTCAGCATGATATTTGCGGGCTTGAGATCACGAAAGATGATCGGCGGCTGGCGCGTGTGCAGATAGTCCAGCACGGTACACAGTTGCGCGCCAATCCGCAAGACCTCCTGCACAAGCAGGCGCCCGCCAGGCGTTTTGCTCAAATATGCTTCCAGCGTTTCCCCCTGGATGAAATCCATCACCAGATACCAGCGCCCATCTTCGCTGAAGTGATCGTAGATGCGCGGCAGGTGGGGATGGGTCAGCCCGGCCAGCAGCAGCGCCTCCTGGCGAAACGCCCGCGTGGCCTCTTGCAACTCTTCTGGCGTCAGACCCCGCTGGCTCATCTCCTTGACGGCCACCGCGCGGTCGCCAAGTTCGCTATCCTGAGCCTGATAGACGGCGCCAAAGCCGCCCGTGCCGATCTGGGCAAGCAGGCGATAACGCTGCTTCAGGAGGGATTGAGAGTCGCTCATTGGTCGCCTGATTGCCTCCTCACGCGCAATCTTCCCTGGAACTGTTCTTTCTGGGCCGGGCATTCCAGGTAGGGAGGGGATTTGTCCCGCTTATGATACCACGCCTGACCAGCCCACGAAGAAGGCTGCAACTCCTGGCTGGTCGCTCCGAGCAGGGCCAGCGCAGTCCCACGCGCAAGAGTTACTAGAGTTGCAGGAAATGCAAGAATTGCAGGGAACGACCGCATCGCGCCATGTGGCATACTATCCCGTAAAGCGAGCAATTGAAAGCTGCGGGAGGGACGCGATGCGCGAGACATCACTGGAACTGGACGGCGCGAAGATCGCCTATTACGAGGGCGGCGCGCCGGGCGCGCCCGCGCTGCTCTTGCTGCACGGCTATCCGACGAGCGGGCGCCTCTGGGAGCATGTCTGGCAGGCGGCGGAGGATCAGGGGCTGCGCGTGATCGCGCCGGACCTGCCCGGCTTCGGCCAGAGCGACCTCTGGCGCCGCCCCGCCGATTGGGCCAGCTACGTGGCCTTCCTGGATCGCCTGGTCCCCGCGCTGGGTCTGACGCGCTTTCACCTGGGCGTGCATGATTGGGGCGGGCCTATCGGCCTGCTCTGGGCCTGCGGGCATCCCGACGCGATTGCCAGCCTGTTCATTACAGATACCGCTTTCTTCCCCGATTTCACCTGGGAGTTTGGCGAGGCGCTGCGCGCGCCTGGCCGGGGCGAGCATCTGGTGGAGCGCCTGCAAGATTGGGAGACCTTTGCGAAGGGCCAGCGGCGCATCTGCCCGCACGCCAGCGAGGAGACGCTGCGCGACTGGCATCGCGCCTTTAGCTCGCCAGAACGCTGCCAGGCGCACCTGGAACTCTATCGCTCGCCGAACCTCTTCGCGGGCACGGATGGCAAGCTGGCGGCGCTGGGTGTGCCAACATCGGTCGTCTGGGGCGGCGCCGATCCGTTTCTGCCGCCAGTCTGGGCGGCGCGCTTTCAGCAGGACATCCCACACGCCGAGGTGCATATCATCGAGGGCGCGGGCCACTTCCTCCAGCAAGACGCGCCGCAGGAGGTGCGCCGCCAACTGGCGGCGCATCTGGCGCGGGCTGGCGTGTAGCGGCTGGGACGTCTCCTTGTAGCGCCGGCCTCCGTGCCGACTGGGGCGTCTCCTTGTACCGCCGGCCTCCGTGCCGGCTGGGGCGGGGGGTGCGGCGCCCACGCGCACGTTCGCTCCTGCGCGCCAACGTCCCCATAGCCCGACGATTGCCCGGCGAGACGCCGGGGCTACACGCGGACGCTGCCTAACGATTGGCCGAAGTTATCAGCGGCGTTTGCCGCCTTGGCGCTTAAAGAGACGGACGATGAAAAGCAAGAGACAGGCGCCAAGAAACGCAATGATAACGGTCCCAATAGGGATGCTGAAGATGCTGCCAAGGCCAAGGCTGAGGCCAATGAGGCTGGCGAGAAAGCCGCCAATCAAGGCGCCAAGCAGGCCAACGACAATTTCCCCAATGATCCCCAGGCCACGCCCACGCACCACTTTACTGGCGAGAAAACCAGCAATGAGGCCAATCACCAGCCAGACGATGATACTTTTTAGACCGATTGTTACCCCGCCTACAGTAATTGCTGCAAGTGCCATTCTACAAGCTCCTCTGTTTTATTTTTGTTGGCGAGCCGCCGCTCATCTTATACCACAAACACATCCGCTTGTATAGAGGCACGCCCCTCGCCCCAGGGCGATGTAAAAGTCGCGGGCGGTGGGGGCTGGCGGATACATCCGCGCCTACGGCGGCGGGCGCTTGCCTCGGCTGGGCCTCGGCACTCTCGCTGCGCTCGTGCGCCCGCGCCTGGAGGCTACG
>JBJKSJ010000247.1:0-5426 GCA_046704085.1 Ktedonobacterales bacterium
TATATACTTCCTTCCAGCCGCCGCCATGCGCGTCTTTGAGGACACAGGGCAGACCTATATAGTCCACAATCCCTTGCCAATCGAGCGGATAGACAAGGTTGCGCAGGCTATCCGGGTGAATGATGCCAGGGATATATTCTTTGTTTGGCAGCAGCACCGTCTTTGGGCTGGCGACTCCCAGCTTCGTTGCCAGAGCCGCCTCGAAAAACTTATTATCGGCTGACCACATGAAAGGGTTATTGACCACCGTCGTGCCTTGTAGGGCAGCCTGTTTCAGATAGGCCCGATAGAAAGGCACTTCGTGAGAGATGCGGTCAATGATGACGGCATAAGGGCAGGGTTCATCCATGTGGATACCGCCGAGCAGGACATACTCGGCAACGACCCCTTCGTCGCGGCGGTTGACTTCCTCGATAAACGCGGGGGGAAAGGACCACTCCCGCCCGACGATCACCCCGACCTTTAAGGTCATCGTGGCGCTCTCTTTCTTTAATCATGTCCGCCAATATACAGGACGATCATTTTTTGCCACCAGGGCCAGTCGTGACACCAGCCATCCCAGATACGCAGGGCGTTGCCAATGCCCTTGCTCCAGAGGACGCCCGACAACTGCTCGTTGCTGGGGCGCGAAGCATCGTCGCTTCCAATCGCAAGAATGATGTCCTGGCGCTGCAAGGCTTGCAAGCGTTCTGGGTCATGCTCATTCACGATGAAGTCGCAGGGGGAATTGAAATAAATGTTGTCATCAAAATAGCCATCGGCCCAGTGGCGAATATTATACGCGCCGCTCATACCAATGGTGCGATTGACCAGTTGGGGATAGCGCAGGGCAAAGTTGACCGCGTGATAGGCGCCAAAGCTCGCGCCCGTCGTGATCAGGAACGGATTGTCGTTCTGTGTCGCGGTGAAAGGCAAGACTTCTGTCAGCAGATAGTGATTGTACTGCTCCTGCCGCTGCGCCCGCTCCGCAGGGTGACGATTCTTCGCGTACCAGCTTTCGCCGTCCACGCTGTCCACACAGAAGAGCTGAATCCAGCCGCGCTCCAGGTGTTCGGACAGCGCGCCGACCAGCCCGCGATCTTCCCAATCGAAGAAACGGCCCATCGAAGTTGGAAAAGCCAGCGTCCGCGCGCCAGCGTGCCCAAAAACCAATAGCTCCATCTCTTGCTCCAGCGAAGGGCTATACCAGCGGTGATATTCCCGTTTCATGCGATGAAAAGCCTCCAGCAAGAGCGAGATGGGAGAGGATGACTGAACATCGTTACAACCAGGCTCTGCCGGGCGCTGGCGATACCGTCAGTCCGCTGGATGATAGCATGCGCGCTCCACGCCGTCAAGTATCCTGACGGGCGAGGCAGGGCCATTGAAAAGTCCTCCCAGCGTAAAGAGAAGAGCCAGTCCTTGCTACCATGAGCAAATAGTAGCAACGGAGACAAGCGAGGGCTGGCTCTGGAGGCCCTATCTCGTGGCCGTCTATGAGACGCAAGGGCAGGGCTTACGCTGGCAAATCAAACACTATGCGCGACGTGTTCTGCGGGTCGTATTTGACCGGAAGCGTGTACCCCTCTTTCAGCGTCCCTTTGCTGGGATCGACCCAGGCTGTGAAGGAGCATTGGAAGGAGGAACCCATGTTGTTTGGCTGCACCAGCACCTCAACGAAAAACGGCGTATGGTGATGAACTGGTTCGCCTGTCTTCTGCTTCCGCAGAATTTTTGCCTGCCCTGATACCCCGCTATGCAGCAGTTCTCTATGCAGCGCCCGCGCCTCTACCCACGCCTGCGGGGTGTTCGGAGTAGCCATGCCGGGGGAACCGCCTGGCATTTGGGCGTCTCGCGCAGCCATACTCTGGTTGAAGCTCGGCCCTGGTTGCCCACCAACTTGCGCTGCCCGGCGCTCAGCCTCTTCTAGTTGCATCAGTTCCTGCAACTCTGTGTCCACGTGGTTCACCCCACCGCCCCTCGGCGCGTAGGCGGACGAAACCGGCGTTCCGGGCGGAGCCGCGAGCAGCGCATCCCGCCTGGCCTGTTCTGCCTGGCGCTGAACTTGTTCCTTGTGTTTCTCGCCCTCCCTGCCATAGCGGTTGTCACCGTCCACGTGAAGCTCAACGTTCAGGCTTTTAGGATCATACTTCACATACACTACATCGCCCACCTCGGGATGGGGCGTAAAGGAGGGAAAGGGGTGCCTGGTCTTTGCCCTGAACGCCTGCCCGTTGGCAGGCTGTACCTCAAGCACAAACTCATAGGTCGTATGATGCTCTTCTTCCCACGCAGTGATGACCATTTCGGCGAACAGAACCGTTGCCTGGGCAGTTTCGTGGTGGTGACCAAACATGCAGAAGCCCTCCAAACTCAGCTCGATCCAGCAACAAACTTCCTCCATCAAGCATACGCCTCGTGTCAAGCCTGGAGTCGAATATCAGCAGCGCGATCTAAAAGTCCACGTCGGCATGGCGCTAACCAGTCCTCCCCCAACCACCAAAGCGGAAACCTGGCCTCCCGACTCTTAAATGGCCCTGCGGGCGAGGCAGGGCTATAGAAAAGTCCGCGTCGGGGCACGGAGGCTGGCGGCTTGGCTAGCTCCAAGCTGGTCATGCAGCATGAACGGGCGCCCGTACCTGGTCCGCGTAGGCGGACTTCGTGGCGCCGCAGCGCCCGTAGGCGCGGTTTTAACCGCCAGCCTTCCCGCAGCGCAGCGCGAAGGTCAGGGATTCGTCATGGGCGCGCGTTGCCTCTGCCGCGCTAATATCCTGGCCGACCACCAGCCGATTGAGGACTTCCTGCTGGCGCGCCTGCGCTGCTGCGGGATGGCATACCGGGTCATACGCGCTCGGCGATTGGATAAGGCCGACCAGCAGCGTTGCCTGCGCCAGATCAACCTGCGACGGGGTGCGATTGAAATAGCGCGCGGTGGCCGCCCCAATCCCATAGGCGCCTTCGCCGAAGTACACCACGTTCAGGTACATCTCTAAAATCTGCGCCTTGCTGTAGTGCTGCTCAACCTTGAGCGCCAGCAGCATATCTTGCAGTTTCAGGCTCAGCGAGTGATCGTCTCCACCCAGGTAGACCTGCTTGGCAAGCTGCTCCGTCAGCGTGCTGCCCCCTTCCACAAGTCGCATGGCGAGGAGGTCATCCCAGCCAGCGCGCAGCAGACCCAGGACATCGATGCCATGATGAGAGTAGAAATGTTCATCCTCTGTGACGATCAGCGCGCGCTGAATGAGCGGGGAAATATCCGCCAGCGGCGTGTAGGGCGCCTGATGCGCCTGATCTATCGCGTGGACGCGAGCCGCGAGATCAGAGACGGAGGGCGTTGCCGCCCAGCCCCAGGCGAACAGCCCACCAGAGAGCAGCGCGAGTGCTAAACTGGCAAAAAGCAAGATACGTAGAAATCGTTTGAGCCGCGAGCGAGGGCGCTTCAGCGGGCGCGTGGGACGCGAGAGATGCTGCGCCTCCGCGCGTTGAGTCTCTTCCATTGAGAGCATGTGAGGAGATTCTGTTGGCATGGCACTTCATTCTTATGCAAAGCAGATTTCAGAAAGCATACCGCTATACAGCAAGATAGGTTTCGTCCAGCTAGAATTCCTGATGTCCGGTGTTCCTCAAGCAAGATGGAGGCCAGCAAAGCAGCCAGGTGGGCTGTATGCGTCTGGCTCTACAAACTTCTTTACCTCACATTGGCCTCATCCGCAAGCACCTGAGTGTGGCTTTTGCTGGATTCGGTCTCATATTGCTGGAATGAGACTTGCAGCGAAGAAGAAGCTGGTGTGTGCCATAGGTGAACGGTAATGCCACCCCGTAGTGCTTGCTTTCCCTATTCTAGATGTTTCCACAGCCACACACAGGAGGCAAAGAAGCCATGTATCGCACTGCCGACGGCGAAGAAATCTTTATCATCGACGACCACACGCATCTGTGGGATGCCAGCCCGGAGAACTGGGCGAACAAGTACGGCCAGGGATGGATTGAGTGCTTCTACGACTATCATCGCAACCTCTCTCCGCCAGAATATGTCTGGCCGCTGGAGAAGTACCAGAAGTACACCCCGGAGACCATGCTTCACGACCTGTTTGTCAAAGGCTATGTAGACATGGCGATCCTTCAGCCCACCTACCTGAAAGCGTTCTATAAGAACGGCTTCAACACCATCGAGCAGGATGACGTGATGAAGCGAATGTATCCTGACCGCTTCATCCTCAACGGCAGATGGGATGCCCGCGAAGGCGAAGAGGGCTTGAAAGAACTGCGCCGCATGAAAGAGCAGTGGGACATCAAAGGCGTCAAGCTCTATACCGCCGAGTGGCTGGACGGCTCCAAGGGCTGGAAGCTTTCCTCGCCAGAGGCATATCGCTATCTGGAGGAGTGCCTCAAACTGGGCATCACTAATATCCACGTCCACAAAGGGCCAACGATCTTTCCGCTCAACCGCGATGCCTTTGATGTGGCCGATGTCGATGACGCCGCCTCGAACTTCACCGATCTGAACTTCATCGTCGAGCATTCAGGGCTTCCGCGCCTGGAAGATTTCTGCTGGATTGCCACACAGGAGAAAAACGTCTATGCCGGGCTGGCCGTCGTCCTACCTTTCATCCAGCCGCGCCCGCGCTACTTCGCGGAGGTCATGGCAAATCTGCTCTTCTGGATCGGGCCGGATAAAATCCTCTTCGGCAGTGACTACGCGCTGTGGGAGCCAAAGTGGCTGATTGAGAAGTTTATGGCCTTTGAACTGCCACAAGACCTCAAGACCGAGTTTAATGTGGACTTGCCGCTGGAGTCTAAGAAGAAAATCCTTGGCCTCAACGCGGCGCGGCTCTATGGCATCGATGTGGAGGCGCAAAAGAACAAAATCCGAGGCGATGCGTTGTCCCAGCAGGCGCAGCAGATGCAGGCTGCCAAACCTGCCGATACGATGGAAAGCACCTCGATCAGCGTCTAGCGGCCAGCCAGGCCATAGACTGAGCAGAGGGAGCAGAAACTTATGCCATCTCTTGATGCTGCGCTCAGCCAGCCGCTGGAGCGCGGCGTGACCGAGGCGCAGGTCTACGCGGCCATCGCTGATGTGCTGGACCCCGAACTGGACCAATCGCTGGTGAAGCTGGGCTTCATTGATCGGGTGCAGATCGAGGGTCCAGATGTCACGGTGATCTTCAAGCTGCCCACCTACTGGTGCGCGCCGAACTTCGCCTATCTGATGGCTTCAGATTTGCACAGCAAGGTCGGCGCGCTGCCTGGGGTCCGCCAGGCGCGCGTCGTCCTCCTCGATCACTTTGCCCAGGACGAGATCACCAGCGGGGTGAACCAGCGCCAGCCTTTCTCTGAAGCCTTTGTCGGCGAAGCGAGCGAAGACCTGGACGACCTGCGGCGCACCTTCGCGCGCAAAGGCTTCTTGATGCGCCAGGAGACGCTGCTGCGCCGATTGCAGCGCG
>JBJKSJ010000248.1:0-27356 GCA_046704085.1 Ktedonobacterales bacterium
CTGATATTGGTCCTCTGCGTGCAGCAACGGCATTTTTCCAACCGCTAGTTCATGCGCCTCCTGGAAGAATAGCTCAGCCTGGAGTAACCGCGCGGAACAGCGCCTGGTCAGAGGGACCTCCTTGACAGCAAGAGGGACAGCACCAGTGGCCCCACCTCACGGATTTTTACTGAACCAGCGGCGTCCGCCATACCACATGCCTGCAATAAACACCATCACCAGCAGCCCCAGGCCAGCAATCGAAAAGAGCAGAATGCTCAGTGTCTTTGCTGTGAAAAAACCACCCGAACCCGTATCGCTGCTCGCGCCCCCAGTACCTCCTGAACCACTGCCCGCCGTTGCCGCCGTCGGGGTCGGCGTTGGCGGCGGCGGCGCCGTAAACGCCCAGCTAAAGCTCGCAGCCGGTCCATTGACATCATCGGCCTCAATCGAGGCGCTGTGCTGTCCGGCGCTCAGCGCAGCCCGATATTGCCCCGTCGGCTGCATCGGATTGGTATCCATCACCTGAATCTGCGCAGCATCGATCTGCTTATTATCCAGGCTAAAAACAAACTTGGAAAAATTCGCATTCAGTTGGGCCGTAAAACTGATCGTAATTTTGCCATCAGGATCAATCGTAGCAGTTGAGCCATCCGCTGGAACAACTTGAGAGATACATGCTGAGCAGAAAGGCCGTGCCACGCTGCGCGCTTGCGTAGAACCAACCCGCGCTGCCCTGGCCGATTGTCCCCCTAACCCGGCAGCCGCAATCGCCCCCACCAGCAGCGCCAGTGCCAGCAGCCGCCAACGTGATCGTACAGTATATGATCGACGCATAGCTACCAAACCCTCCTTTATGCTCAACGCCAGCGGGCCTCTGCCCTCAAACCCTCACACCACTCCCCGCTCAAATTTCCATCATACTCCAGGCGTACAGAGTCGCCAGAGCCAGTGCTCTCATCCCTGGATGAGCTACATCTCACCGCCCTAGCATAGCAGGCTTGGCCGCCATTGCGCAAGATGCCCACCCAGGAAAATCTGCTCGTCTTATGCCCTGACATCGCATTGTTGAGGTCAGCGAAAACTCCTATAATGGCACAGGTAGCTATTGACCTATAAGATTCGCTTGCTTGAAGCCAGCCGCTTGATCAGCGCGCAGCAACGAGCAGCCAGAAACTCCCGACAGCGCGCTTGCGGAAACACAGAGAGGAAGTCCCAGATGCAACAGGTCCAACAAGGTCCTAACTTCGACCATCGGCTCGTCACCACCACCTTTGAACTTCCAGGCTTCACCGTCCTCCAGAACCTGGGAGTCGTGCGCGGCATCATCGTCCGCTCGCGCAGCGCCATCGGCAACATTGGCGCCGGCTTCCAACAACTCTTTGGCGGCAACATCACCATCTACACAAACCTCTGCGAACAGGCCCGCCGGGACGCCTATGAGATTATGATTCAGCACGCAGCCGCCCTGGGCGCCAACGCCATCATCGGCGCCCGCTACGACGCCACCGAAATCACCAATGGCGTCACCGAAGTCCTCTGCTATGGCACTGCCGTCATCGTCCGGCCCAACGGCACTCAGCCCTATATGGACGCTCCCATGCAATCCTCCGCCGCCGAACGCATGGCTCCACCCATTTCGCCAGCGCCCGGCCAATATCCCTACCCGCCGCAGCCCGGCCAGCAAAGAAAACAGCCACCATCCATAGTAGCAGGCGGGCGATCAGTCATCTGATCGCCCGCCTGCTACCCTGTTTGCCCGCTCCATTCCTGCGTGATATGATCGTAGCATCATCAAGGTACGAGGTCTTGCAGCCACGCATTCCAGCGAAAAGTATCAATCATGGACAAAAAGCCACTCCCCATCTCGAATGCCATTGAATTGCGACGGCGTAACCACGAATTATCCATCCTCAACGCCATCGCCAGCGCCCTCAATCGCTCAGTCGAACTCGACCAGGCGCTCCAGACCGGACTCGCCCAGGTCGCCCAACTGCTCGGACTACATACCGGCTGGGTCTGGCTGCTCAACGAAGAAACCGGCAAAACCTATCTCGCCGCCTCGCAAAACCTCCCGCCGGCCTTGCAAAATAATCCCCGGCGCATGAGAGGCGCCTGCCATTGCCTGGATACCTATATGGAAGGCGACCTGGAAGGCGCCGCCAACGTCAACGTCCTCACCTGTAGCCGTCTCTCCGGACTGGTCGATGGGACCGATGGCCTGCGCTACCACGCCAGCATCCCTCTCTACGCCCACGAGAAGAAGCTCGGCGTCCTCAACGTCGCCAGCACCGATTGGCGCGAACTCTCGCCCGACGACCTGCGCCTGCTCTACACCATCGGCGACCTGCTCAGCATCGCCATCGAACGCTCGCGCCTCTTCGCGCGCAACGCCCAGATGAGCATCCTTGAGGAGCGCAACCGCCTCGCCAGAGAAATTCACGACACGCTCGCCCAGGGTCTCACTGCCGTCAGCTTGCAATTGGAATCCGCCGACGCCCTCCTGGATGCTGGCGCCAACCCGGATCGCGTCCGCAAAGCTGTGCTACAGGCGCTCACCTTGACCCGCGCCAACCTCGAAGAAGCCCGCCGCTCCGTCCTCGACCTGCGTGCCGCCCCCCTGGAAGGGCGCACCCTGATGAAAGCACTGGAAGCATTAACCAAAGAGTGGACCGCCAGGGGTGAGCTAGCCGTCCGCTTTGAGGCCAGCGGTGATGATCGCCCGCTCCCCGTCCGCATCGAAGCCGGTCTCTATCGCATTGCCCAGGAAGCCCTCACCAACGTTGCCCGCCACGCCCACGCCAAAGAGGCACGCCTGCGCCTGGAAATCACCCCGGAGCAGATTCGCCTGCGGCTTGGAGATAACGGACAGGGCTTCGATCCATCCCAGGTGTCCACCGATCGCTATGGTCTGATCGGCATGAACGAGCGTGCCCGGCTCCTTGGAGGAACTCTCTGCCTGGATAGCACGCCCGGCAAGGGCGCCTGCCTGGAAGTCACCATCCCCCTGAAATGAGGCTCCCATCTCGCCTTGTGCGCCTACACCCCTCTGCGGACCCCTCAACGTTCTCAGGAATCATGGTAGAATATACTTTCGAGAAAGAGTAACAAACCCTCTTTTTTGAGGAGTGTATGCCCATACCCATTCGCATCCTCGTCGCCGATGACCACCCCATCGTCCGCGACGGCCTCATCGCCATCTTAAATACTCAGTCGGACTTTGAAGTCGTCGGCGAAGCCGCCACCGGCCCTGCAACCGTCGAGCAGGTCACGGCGCTGCGCCCTGATGTCGTCCTGCTCGATCTGGAGATGCCCGAAATCGATGGCGTTGAAGCCCTGCGCCGCCTCCGTGAAACCTGCCCAGACGTGCGCGTCATTGTCTTCACTGCCTTTGACACCGACGAACGCATCCTCGGCGCGGTCCGCGCAGGCGCGCGTGGCTACCTCCTCAAAGGCGTCCCCCGCGAAGAGATCTTCCAGGCCATCCGCATCGTTCATGCTGGCGGCTCACTCCTGCAACCCATCGTTGCCTCCAAGCTCTTGCGCCAGGTCAGCCAGGACCAGGCAGCATTCCCTGGCCCCGAAACGCTGACGCCCCGCGAACTGGACGTGCTGCGCCTTCTCGCGCGTGGCCTGGAGAACAAAGAGATCGCCGTCGAACTTGTCATCAGCGAGCGCACCGTCAAATTCCACGTCAGTTCCATCCTCAGCAAACTCGGCGCGGGCAACCGAACCGAAGCCGTCGCCATCGCTGCCCAACAAGGACTCATCAAGCTCTAACTAGCTCATCGCCCATTCTTTATCCATGATTTCAATACCCGCTTTTCCACCGAAGAGATGCTGCGCGTGCTGCTTTATCCGGCTCTTGTAGCGCGAATCGCGGGCTAAAGCCTCGTAGGTGCCCCAGGCCGAAATCTCCATGCCCGCCTCATCGGCCATAAACACGTCAAAGCCAGGGTACATCACCGCCGCGTAAGGCATATCATCCGTATCGATCACCAGCACCGGATACTCGCCCAGCGCATCCGGCTCCGTCACCGCATAGATGCGCCGCGAATCGCTGCCGCCCGGCAGCAGAAAGCACTCATCGAGCTTCGCCCCCAGCGGCTCGTACATCTCGCCCCACAGCCCATCAAACTCATCCGCCACAATCTGATCGATCCGGCGCGGCGTAAAGCTCCCCTGCTCGATAGACGAGAACCAACCCAGTTCCTGGAGCCAGCTCTCGTCAAAAGCCAGCCAGCGCTTCAAGCTGGGCGGCAGCGGCTTTCCGCTCGGAAATGTCAGCCGCTCCAGCGCATCGGCAGACATCGGGCGCGGCTCCTCCAGCGGGCGGTCCCCGCAAAACCCACTGATACACGCCGGATCAGCCCGCACCCGCTCAATCACCAGATCGATCAACTCCACTCCCTGCGCCTCCACCCGCTGCGCGCGTTTCTTGCTGCTCGCCATCGTCTCCTATCCTTTCCTCGTCCAACCTTTCACCAAAAGCTCCAGTCACCTCTTCTTTCTTGAGGAAGCGGGAGAAAATGGAACTGACGAGAGGAGGCGCCCTCCAATCCATTGCAAAGTAAGAGCGCGACGCCTACCTGCGCGAGCGCGGCGTCACCCTCCTGAGCGGCGGCCTCGACGAATCGCCCCAGGCATACAAAGACATCGAAGCCGTCATCTCCGCCCAGGATGATCTGATCGAGATCATCGGCAAGTTCACCCCGCGCATCGTGCGCATGGCCGACGAACCCGGCGACATCTAGCCTTAGGGAGAAAAGAGGCCATGAAAATGCCAGGGATGCAAGCTGCCTCACCCAGGAGCCTACATCCCTGGCCGGGCTTGCCCATCGGGCAGAATCTGCTACATCGTGGGGGTCACGCCAGGAGCGCCCTGCGAAGGTGCGCCTGGCTGCTGCGCCCCTTGCGACAGTGCAGCCTGGAGCTTGGCCTCGGCATCATGCGACAGCGAGGTCTGCATCACCGTCCCGCCGTATTTACTGACCTCAGGAATCACCTTATCCACCGTCGCCCGCCGCACCAGCACAAGGATAGCCGAACTGTTCGGCGTCAACGTCGCGCCAAGCTGCTTCATAAAGTCATCGTCAATCCCATAGTCGCTCAGATGCCCTGCAACAGCGCCCGTGCCCGCGCCAATGCTCGCGCCAATCGCGGCGCCCGCAATCGGCTGAAGGACAAGTGAGCCAAGCAACAGCCCCCAGAGACCACCCCACATCGCCCCATACCCTGCGCCTGCCCCCGCCAGATTCACCATCTGATGGAGTTTCACCTTCCCCTCGGCATCCCTGGTCACGTAGACCGCATCATCCAGGTCGATCAGTTGCTCGGTGCGCATCCTTCCCAGCGTCTCCAGAACCTGCTCGGCCCGGTTAATGTCGGGATACTCAATCACGACCAGATTACTCATTGAGCTGCTCCTTCCCTAATGGAACAATCCATCCGGCAAAATAAGCCAGCACCATCAAGCCGCAGGAACCGTGCCTAAGGAGCAGATGCCCTGCTTCCAGCACCCCTGTCCTTTCGGACAGGCCGGATTCTGGCCCGTCGCCCGATGCAGCGGGCCATTCTCATTTGCTATGCTCAGATTGTATGGAAACGCGCTGACCAATGATCTACCATAGGAAGCATCGAAGAGATCATCCATCAGCAGTTCATCCGCAGGAAGCGCAAAGGAGGCACACAGCAATGCTTTTACCCGATAAAGTTGTCCTGATTACCGGCTCCTCCAAGGGGCTGGGCCGCGCCCTCGCCCACGCCTACGCCGAAGCGGGCGCCCGCGTCGTCATCAACGCGCGGGGCGCCGCCGCCCTGGAGGCCACCCGCAACGAACTCGTTGCCAAACGCGCTCAAGTGCTGGCCCTGCCCGCCGACGCCACTGTGCCCGCCGGCATCGCCCGGATCGTCGAGACAGCCCTCACGACCTTTGGCCGCATCGACGTACTGATCAACAACGCCGGTATCCTTGGCCCCAGCCCCCGCCCAGAGATGGCCGACTTTGCCGCCGATGATCTGGCTGAAGTCTTTCGCGCCAACGTCATCGGCCCCGTCCTGGTCGCGCAGGCCGTCCTGCCCCACATGCTGGCGCAAAAGAGCGGTCTGATCATCAACGTCACCTCCGACGCTGGACAGATCGGCTATCCCGGCTGGGGTGGCTATGGCGCCGCCAAAGCCGCGCTTGAACTGATCACCAAAAGCTGGGCCGCCGAACTGGAGAATACTGGCGTGCGTGTCAACACCGTCAATCCCGGCGATCTACGCACAGAAATGCACCAGCTCGCCTTCCCCGGCGAAGACATCAGCGACCGGCTGGACCCTTTCACCGTCACCGACCTCTTTGTCTGGCTCGCCACCGACGCGGCGGCCAGCGTGACCGGCCAGCGCTTCGACGCGCCAGGGTTCCAGCCACCCGAACAATGAGGCAAACCAATGAAACTCGAAGAGATGCAATTTACAGTTCCGAAAGAACTTGAAGCTTCCGCGCCAGCCGAGGCCAGAGGTCAGCCACGCGATCATGTGCGCCTGCTCGTCATCCACCGTGACAGCGGCCAGATCGAGCATCGCCGCTTCTACGAGATCAGTGACTATCTCAACCCCGGCGATGTCGTCGTCCTCAACGTCAGCCGCACCGTTCCGGCAGCCCTGCCTGGCCTCACCGACGATGGGCAGCAGATCGAACTGCGCCTCTCCTCGCCCTACAGCACCAACGGCAACGGCAGCGGGCGCACCTGGCAAGCCGTCTTCAAGCCCGACAGCGCCGTCATCCGCCCCGGCCTGCGCCTCTCCTTCGGCAATGGCGCCCTGACCGCTGTCGTCAGGCAGAAGCGCGACATCCCCAAGCTCTGGGAAATCCAGTTCGACCAGACCGACCGGCCCATCTCAAGCTGGCTGGAGACGCTGGGCCGCCCGATCAAATACGACTACGTGCCCGAACAGTGGGGCATCGAATACTACCAGACCACCTACGCCGCTGTGCCTGGCTCTGCCGAGATGCCCTCGGCAGGCCGCGCCTTCACGCCCGAACTACTGGAGCAGATTCAGCGCAAAGGCGTCGCCCTGGCGCAGATTATCCTGCATACCGGCGTCAGCAACATCGACATCGAAACCGAGCAGATCGAGCAGCACAAAATGTACGAGGAGTGGTATCAGGTCTCACCCGCCGCCGCCGAGACGATCAACCACGCTCGCTCCAACGGGGGACGCATTGTTGCCATCGGCACCACCCCCACGCGCACGCTCGAAACCGTCACCGACGACCAGGGCATCGTTCATCCCGGCGAAGGCTGGACCAGCCTCTACATCACCCCCGGCTATCGCTTCAAAGCCCTCGATGTCCTGCTCACCGGCCTGCACGAAGCCAAAAGCACCCGCCTGGTCCTGGCAACCGCCTTCACAGGCGATCAGGCGCTGGTCCTGCGCGCCTACAACGAAGCCATCGCCCAGGGCTACCTCTGGCACGAGTTCGGCGACCTCTCGCTCATCCTCTAGGCCAGCCCTCCCTTCCCCCTCCGCATAGGTCGGGGCCCGCTCCACCAACGGATGCGCGCCCCGGCCTGCTTCTCCTTGCCCTTTCGGGCCAACTATGCTAGACTGGGCACGGTGCAACGTCCCCACGCGCATCCACCGTCGTATGTTGGAATCTGGTACTTCCTGGAGCGTCCTATGCCTGTCTCTGTCACCAACTCCAAACGCATCTACGACGCCCTCAAAGCCTGCGATGTCAAGATCATCTCCGCCTTGCCGGAAACCTGGCTCGTCCACCTCATCCGCATGGCCGAAGAAGACCCCGACATGCGCCTCGTCCGCCTCGCCAAAGAAGAAGAGGGCATTGGCATCTCGGCGGGCGCGCATCTGGCGGGCGTCAACTCCGCCCTACTCATGCAAAATCACGGCTTCCTGGCGGCCATCAATCCTATCGTCTCGCTCGCCCTCCTCTACAAAATCCCGCTGGTCATGCTCATCAGCTATCGCGGCCACATGGGCGAAAAAGACCCCTGGCAGACGCAGGGTGGCCTGGCAACCGAACCCATTCTGCGCGCCATCAACATTCCCATCTGGCAACTGACCAATCCTGCCGACATCCCGCGCCGTCTCAAAGACGCCCAGACCCTGGCGCACGCCGCCTTGCACCCAGTCGCCGTCTTGCTCTCGCGCGAACTTATGTGGGAGGACTAACACATGCTGCGCGCTGACGCCTTAGAGGCCATCTATCCTGATTTGAAAGATCGCGTCGTCGTCACCATCATGGGCGCCGTCGCCGCCGAACTCTACATGCTCGGCCATCGCCCCAACTTCTTCTACCTCGAACACGCGATGGGCCTCGCCTCCTCGATGGGCCTTGGGATCGCTCTCGCAATGCCCGACCAGAAGGTCGTCGTCATCGACGGTGACGGCTCGCTGCTGATGAACCTGGGCACCCTCAGCACAATGGCACGCTACAAGCCCGGCAACCTGCTGCACATCGTTTTTGATAACGAAAGCCTGCTCTCCGTCGGCGGCTTCCCAACCGCCACCGCGACGGGCACTGATCTGGCTGGCGTCGCCAGAGCCTGCGGTGTCAAATCCGTCCAGGAGGCGCACACCCCGGAAAGTCTCAAGGCCGCCGTCAAGGACGCTCTGGCAGGCACAGTCCTTACCACCATCATCTCCAAAGTCGAGGCCGTCGGCCCCAAATCATTCCATATGGATCTGCCTCTGCTGGAAAATCGCTTCCAATTCAAACGCGCCCTGGAAGCCATGCGAACACAAACGAGCGTATAAGGGAGACAGCGCAGAAGGCTGGCAGGCGAATTCGCGCCCAGGAAAAACAGGCGTGCAGGCTGAGGAGGTGGGGAGTCCGCGCAGGCGCGAGCGTAGCGAGAGTGCGGGCGCCCAGCGTCCGCAAGCGCCCGCCCACCGTAGGCAGACCTGGCGGCACGGCCCTTAGGCGCGGTTTCAACCGCCAGCCTCGGTCAGAAGAAAGGAGCAGCACATGCCTAGCAACCTCTTAGCCCAACTCTTGCAGGAACTCGACGCCGGGCGGCTCAGAATCGTCGATCTGACCACCCCCCTGGGGCCAGACACCCCCGTCATCGACCTGCCCCCCATGTTCGCCCCCTCGCCGGGCCTCACCATCACCGAAATCTCGCGCTATAATGATCGCGGCCCCGGCTGGTACTGGAACATCCTCAACCTCGGCGAGCATACCGGCACCCACTTTGACGCGCCGATCCACTGGATCACAGGCAAAGACCTGCCCAACAACGCCACCGACACCATTCCTCCGCGCAAGTTCATCGGCCCCGCCTGCGTCATCGATGTCACCGCCGATGTCGAGAAAGACGAAGATTTCTTGCTCAGCATCGAGCGCGTCGAAGCCTGGGAAAAGCAGCATGAGCATATTCCGGCAGGCGCCTGGGTGCTGCTGCGCACCGGCTGGAGCAAGCGCACCACCCGCGAAGCCTTCCTCAACGTCAAAGCCGACGGCGCGCACTCCCCCGGCTTCCACCAGACCTGCTCGCAGTGGCTCATCAAGGAGCGCGACGTGCTGGGCGTCGGCGTCGAAACTGTCGGCACCGACGCGGGCAAAGCGGGCACGTTTGATCCCGCCTTCCCCAACCACACCTTCATGCACGGCGCGGGCAAATTTGGCCTCACCAGCCTCATCAATCTGGACCAACTCCCGCCGACCGGCACTGTCCTCATCGTCGCGCCGCTCAAAATCGTCAACGGCTCCGGCAGCCCGGTACGCGCCATCGCTATCGCGCCCTGAAGCCAGCAAGCGGCAATGACCAGGCATTGAAGGTGGATATACTTACGCCGCCCAGGGAAGGCGCCAGGTTTCGTCTCAGGCATCTGGCGGGCAGCCCTGAGCGGCGGATAATGAAAATGTATTGATAAGTCTGGCAAGGCGTGCCCTCGTCCCAGCCCGCGTAGGCGGGCTTCGTGGCGCGGGCGCAGCCTTCAGGCGCGGATTTATCCGCCAGCCAGCGACGCTCAGGAATAAGTACTGACTTTAACCTGTTTTTAATCTTGGCGGTGTACTCTGTACACCAACGCGCGTGCTGCGCAGACTATCTCCGCCCGAAAGAGGAGGCACTGGCTGCTCATGGACCAACTCATCAAGGTCATCTTCCTGGGCTTGCTACAGGGCACAACCGAACTCTTCCCTGTCAGCAGCCTGGGGCATACGGTCATCATTCCAGCATTCCTGGGCTGGCAATCAATCACGAACAGTGATTCCTTTCTTCCTATTGTTACGGTGCTGCACCTGGGAACGACTGTCGCCCTCCTCAGTTTCTACTGGCGTGATTGGGTCGCCCTGATTCGCGCGTTTTTTAAAACGATGTTTGCCGGGCGCCTGGATGCCGACCCTCAGGGCAAAACCATCTGGCTGGTCATCGTGGGCACGATCCCCATTGGCATCACTGGCCTCATTCTCCAGAAACCCATCGAGGCCTTATTTAGGGTCCAATGGCCTGTACTGGCTGCCTCCTTCCTGTGCATGAATGGCGCGATCCTCTATGTCGCCGAAGCCCTGCGCCAGCGCGCCGAACCGGCAAACATGGACCGCTCCAAGCAAGAGCAGTTGTATGCTCACATCGAGGATTTGACCTTCCTTCAGGCCGCGCTGATCGGTTTTGCGCAGATTTTCGCCCTCCTGCCGGGCATCTCGCGCTCCGGCATCACAATGGTCGCGGGCATGCGCGCCCGTCTCAGCCACGAAGAAGCCCTGCGCTTCGCCTTCCTGCTGCTTGTCCCTGTCATCGGCGCCGCATCGCTGCTCGAAATTCCCACACTTATTCACGCGGGCCAGGCGGCAGTCATCGATGGAGTGGTCGGCAGCATCGTCGCGGGCCTCGCTGCCTATCTGAGCGTCAGGTTCCTCTCCCGCTACTTCAGAGTCGGGCGCCTCACCCCCTTTGCCTGGTACTGCCTGATCGCGGGACTGGTCTCCTTCCTCATCTTAGTGCCTCTCTCGCTCGGCTGGATCACCCTGCCCTGGGCCACCGGCCAATAGCAGCGCGAGACTCTTGAAAAGTCGCTCATACCGGGCGTGACCCCCACGCGCGAGGAGGTCAGGCAGGCCAGTCCGTGCGAGGTGGGGGGCTGCGCGGTGGGCACACGGCGCTTTCAGCCTCAGCAGGGGAGGGGTCCAGCCCCCCTCCTCAGCCGCAATCCCCGCTCTCCTCCCAGGCTTGCCTCTCCTGTGCCTTGACATGTGGTGGCCCTGAAAAGCCCCTTGCAGTGTTACCCAGCGCCTGCCGCGCGTGTTATACTATCCCTATGTGTTTATCAGCCTGTTTCTATCTTTATGCTCTGCTTGTATAACGGAGGGGATCAGGAATGGATATTGAGGGAACCTATACGTTTCAAGCGCCCATTGAACAGGTCTGGGCAGCCCTGCTTGACCCCGATGTGCTGGCGCGCAGCCTGCCGGGGATCGAGCATATGCGCCCAACCGGACCAGACGCCTACGAGGCGACCATGCACGTTGGCGTAGCCGCCGTCAAGGGCGCCTATAGCGGCAAGGTCGTCATTCTCGACAAGCAGGAACCTACCCATTACCGCCTCCAGGCAGATGGCAGCAGCGCGCGCGGCTTCGTCAAAGCCGAGGGAACGGTTGATCTCGCGCAGCAAAATGGCAATACTATCGCCAGCTATAAAGGCTCGGCCCAGCTTGGCGGAGCCATCGCGGGCGTGGGCATGCGCATGGTCAGCGGCGTTGCCAAGATGATGATTAACCAGTTCTTTGGCAGCATTGCCGAGGAATTGCGCGCGCAACAGGAACCGGCAACGGCGCCTATCGCTGCACAGGCGCCTGCTGGGGCAGCCCAGGCAACTCCGCAGGTCGCTGCGGCGCCTGTCAGTGCATCAGCGGCCCCTACGGGCAGCCAGCGCGCCCTAGCGGGGCAGATCATTCCACGCCCGGCCCAGCCCACCAATCCACTGATTCAGATTGTGCGCGCCCTCAAACTGAGCAACGGTAGCCAGGAAGACGAACAACGCTGGGCACAGCGCCTGATGTTCAGCGGCATTGGCGCGCTGATGGGGCTGCTTCTACTCGGCTTTCTGCTTGGGCGCAGATCGGGTAGGGGCCGCTCATAGTAGGGGGCTGGCGGATACATCCGCGCCCGCGGCGGCGGGCGCTGGACGGCGCTGGGCAGCGTCCCGCGAGGCGCAGCCGAGAGTGGGGGCGCCCCGTGCCCGCAAGGGCCGCTCCCCGCAAGGTTCCCGCGCGCTCGCTGCGCTCGGACCTCTCGCTCGACCGCGCCTGGTGGCTGCGCCTACGGCGGCGGCTTCGCCAGAGCCGCTTGGCCTCACTGGGTTCGGCCATTATCCCAACCCTGCGGCTCGCTCGCGCGGCTCTGGCGCTTGCGGGAACTAGGTTCCCGCACTCTCGCTGCGCTCGCGCGCCCGCGCCACGAAGCCTGCCTGCGCGGGTTGAGACGAAGACGTGGCCGGATGAAAAATGAAATGTCATAAGCCGCCAACTACCATTGTACCTGCTTCTGGCGCCATTGCAGAGCCTCGATGGCATCACTCGCTACTGGTGAAGCAGATAACATCCTCAGTGTGGACCTTTTTATAGAAACTTTGCCCTCTCTCGTGCGTTAATAATGATGTGAGGATGCTGTGACATACTGTAACTGTATCTCGCAGTTGCCTGAACACTCCTGTTGAGCTTTGCAGCCCTGGAGGGGACCATATGAGCGATAGCGCGCAGGCTCGGCCTGTCGATCAGGCATCAGCCCATGCTGAGGCTGGCGCCCATTACGACGCCAACCAGGCATCAGAATCGGCTCCTTTTGTCCTCGCTGACGTGCGCCGCCGTCTAGAGGCAAATGAAGAGCGGCTCTCGCCCCTGGCTGCGCGCAGTGCGCAGTCGCGTGGCCGGGCGCGCCCGGAGGAGCCGTCGCCAGTGCGGACCGAGTTTCAGCGCGACCGGGACCGCATCATCCACTCCCACGCCTTCCGCCGCCTGAAGCATAAGACGCAGGTCTTTATCGCTCCCCTCGTCGATCATTACGTCACCCGCCTGACACACACGCTGGAGGTGCAACAGGTGGCGCGGACCATCGCGCGCGGCCTCAACCTGAACGAAGATCTCACCGAGGCTATCGGCATGGGGCACGACCTGGGGCATGGGCCGTTCGGGCATGTGGGCGAAAAGGTCTTGAAGGAACTGGTCTGGCCCGATTTCAAGCACAACGAGCAAAGCCTGCGCATTGTGGATGTCCTGGAGAAGGGCGGCAAAGGGCTGAATCTGACCTGGGAAGTGCGCGATGGCATCTTGAATCACTCCAAGGGCAAGAGTGTGGAGGGCCGCGAGCGCGGGCATCCTGGCACGCTAGAGGGGCAGGTCGTCAAAATCGCCGACAGCGTGGCGTATCTCAACCACGACATTGGCGACGCCCTGCGCGCCGGGATGCTGCGGCTGGAGGATTTGCCCCAGGACTGCCTGGACGTGCTGGGGCACACGCACGCGGCCCGCATCAATACGATGGTCTGCGACATCATCGCGCAAAGCTGGGACAAGGCAGAGGTGCGCATGAGCGCGCCAGTGCTGGCGGCGACTAACCAACTGCGCGACTTTATGACCGAGCGTGTCTACTATGCGCGCAGCGCGCTCGAAGATTCGATCCGCGCCAGCCGTCTGATGGGCGAACTTTGCCGCTATTTTCTGGTGCATCCAGAAGAGGTTCCAGAGGACTATCGAAGGGGCGCAGAAGAGCGCGGAGAACCAACCAAGCGCGCTGTCTGTGACTATCTGGCCGGAATGACGGATTCCTACGCCATCCGCCGATTCTCGGAGTTATGGATGCCCAACTATCGGGCATAGTGTCATCTGAGTGCGTAGCGTGAGGTGCGTGTGCCGGGTAGCATCATTTTTCGCTGGTATGATCGCGCGCAGGCCGATACCATCTATAGCGGGTGGACGGTGGAGCAGTTGCAGGCGCGCCTGGAGGCCGACAAAGCCAGGGAGTCTGCACAGGCAGTGAAAGCATCTGAGATGGCGCCATTGGGCAAGCCGGGCGTGGCAACGACCGAGAGCCTGGAGCAATTGCTGAAGGATGCGCGAACGCAGGGCTATACGGAAACACCGATCAGCCAGCTTCCGGCAGAACATCCGTCAGATCGGCTCCTGCGCTACGAGTTGATCTGCGATGCCTGCACGCAGGCCGAGTGGCGGGCCAAAGAGGCGTTCTTTATTCGCCATGTGACCGGCCTCCGCGCAGGTATGGAGGGAGCGCTCGTCAGCGATGCTTACCTTTCGCCTGATGAACTGGAGGAGCGTTACGCGGCCAGCCGCGAGGGGCGCTTTCACTGGCGCGAGTGGCCCGCGCTGACCGAGGCGCTGGAGCGGTTGGAATGGGAATGCTGGACGACAACGTTTCGGGCCAGCTATGAGGCGGATAAGTCTACGCGGCGGGCGGGTGTGGAGGGCGCGCTGCGCGATCACTATGTGGCATTTGAAGAACTCAAGCGGCTCTTGAAGGAGGGGGACGAACACAACTGGGCGCTGACGATCTATAGCTCGAACGACGAGCGGCTGCCCTTTCCCGCGCCGCCAATACTGATGGAGGCGGTACGCCAGACCGAGGAGCAGGTGGCTCTGGCGCGGCGCGAAGCCGAGGCGACGCTGGCGCGGCGACGACGCTTACAGCGCATTGTCGTTCCCATCGTGTTATTAGTTCTCTTTCTGATGTTGAGCTTTTTGTTTACGCAATCTATTCTCGGCGGTCTCATTGGAACCGGGTTAATTGTTCTCATCATTGGCGTCGTGGTCTATCTGATTATCCGGCCACAGACGAGAACGTGACTATCGATGAGCATTATTGAGCAGATCAAGAGCAAACTGGATATTGTCGAGGAGATTGGCGCCGTCGTGCCGCTGAAGAAGTCGGGCAAGACGTATAAGGGACTCTGCCCGTTCCACGGTGAGCGCACGCCGTCTTTCTACGTCTTTCCGGGGAGCGGCACCTGGAAGTGCTTCGGCTGCAACGAGAGCGGCGATATTTTCACCTTCGTGGAAAAGCAGCAGGGGCTGGATTTCAAAGAGGCGCTGGAACTGCTGGCCGACAAAGCGGGCATTCCACTGGAGACGCGCGGCGAGACGCTGCCCGGCGGTGAGGAAGAGGATCAGGAAGAGGCGGCGCGCCGGAGGCTGCGCCAGATCAACGAGGCCGCCGCGATCTGGTTTCATCATCTGCTGCTCACCGCGTCTGAAGCGTCTTCCGCGCGCTCGTACCTGGATGGGCGAGGCGTGAACCACGAGAGTATCACGCTCTTCCGGCTGGGCTTCGCGCCAGCGGGCGGCGACTTGTTGTGCAAATATCTGCTCAGCCAGGACTACACAGCCCAGGAGATCATCAACGCCGGGCTGGGGCGCGAGCGCGAGCCAGCCAAAGGCGGCGGATTATATGACTACTTCCGCAATCGCATCATCTTCCCCATCCGAGACCCGCGCGGGCGCACGGTGGGCTTTGGCGGGCGCGAACTGGGCGGCGGGCACCCCAAATATCTCAACACGCCCCAGACGCCGCTTTTTGATAAGAGCGGTATCCTCTATGGGCTGGACCTGGCGCGCGAGACCATCAAGCGCCGCGATCAGATTGTGATCGTTGAGGGCTATATGGACGCGCTGATCGCGCATCAATACGGCGAGAAGAACGTGGTGGCCTGCATTGGCAGCGCCATTACCGAGAAACACGTTCGCCAGCTGAAAAAGCTGACCAGGCGGCTGGCCCTGGCCCTGGACCCCGACATGGCCGGAGAAACGGCCACCCTGCGCGGCATCGAGGTGGCAAAACACGGCTTTGATCACACGCATGTGCCAGTTCCCCAGGAAGCGCCAGGAGTACCCAAAGATCGCCGGGGTGAGCCGCGCGGCATGGTGCGCTTCGAGGAGCAGGTGGATGCAGAGATTACTATCCTGCACCTGCCGCCGGGTGAAGACCCCGATGAGGTGATCCGGCGCGATGTGGAACTCTGGCGGCAGGCAGTTGCAAAAGCCCTACCGCTCCTTGATTTCTTATTTGAGGCGCTCACTGCCGGGCTTCGGCTCGATACTCCGCAAGGGAGAGCCGAAGCGGCAAAGCGGCTGTTACCAGTCGTGTTGGAGGTGCGTGATCGTGTGGAGCGACATGAGTATGTGGCCCGAATGGCCCGGCTGTTGCATACAAGTGAGCGGGCGCTAGACATGGAATTGCAACAACTGCAACGGGAGCAGGCACGGAATGCACGCAGCGGACAGTACGCGCATGAACCAGGACTAAAGTCCTATAGGAATGAAGGAGGCGAGGAAGATACAGAAGCGACAGACGACCGGCAGACACAGGTGGAGACGCTCCCCAGGTTCGCGCGCAAGCCAGGAAGCGCAGAGGCGCTGGCTGCTGCATTAGAGGAGGAGTGCCTTGGATTGCTACTCGTCTGCCCGGCGCTAGCTTCAGAGATGTATGGTATAATAGATGAAGCAGATTTTACCGGAACCGAGACGCGCGCCCTCTATCATGCCTGTGTTACAGGACTGCCAAGCGGTTCTTCCCCTGACGCCCAACGCATACTCGCTGCTTTGCCTGAAGTCTTGCAAACGACTGCGCAACGCCTGCGACAAGAGGTAGAGGAGCGCGAGCGGATGGAAAGTATCAGCCGCCTGCGACGGAGACCCCAGCAACGGATGCAGCCCGTACTTGAGACAAGTCCAATGCTGGATATTGCGCGTTTGAGGAAGGTTGCCACGAAGGCCGCGTATCGGTTAAAGCGCGTGCGCTTGAAAGAGGCGCACACTGAATTGATTTATTTGCGACAAGAAGCGGAACAAGCCGGAGATCAAGAGGAGCTACACGTCTTAGATCAGCGGAGAAGAGATTTGCTGCTCCAGATAGAGACGATTGATTCGGCGGTTCCGCTTCATAGTTAGTGGAGCGAGAGGACATCCAGTCACGCGGCGCGATTCTTCTGGGTCTTATTCATTTTTCCACAGCGCAGCGGCCTGGCTCCGATCCTCTGGTCTCTGCATTGCGTCCATAAATCGCACACGTCAGATCAACAGTTTCTACAATCGCTTGTTCTTCGTGAGGGGGAGCCGGAATGGTCAAGCGCAAGTATCAGGGACCTGCCCAGCGTCAAGGAGAGCTGCGGCCTCAAGCGCGCGCCGAGCGCGCGGCGATCACCGATACCAATAACGTGGAGGAACTATTCGATGATGAAGACGAAGACGGCGACGAGGAGGGCGGCGTAGACGAAGACTTTGATGACGGCCTTGATGATGAAGCGATAGTAGCAGAGCGAGCGGCGGAGGAAGAAGAGGCAGAGCCGGAAGAAAATGACTCCGAGGTGGCGGCAGAAGCCGAACACTTCGCCCTTGCTAGCGGCAACGCCGACCACATGGACGAGGGTGCGGATGGAGAACCGTTCTTACCACCAGATGAGGATGAGCGGCGAAAACCAGCGCGGGCTACCCACCTGATGGCTCCGCGCGGAACAAGTTCATCGAATATGCTGCTGAACGTAGCCGACGTCGAGTCCGTCCGCGCCAGGGTGGATGCGCCAGACGGGCCACTTGACGGCCTCTTCAGAATACAGGATGAGCCAATGATGAACGCCCTCAATCCCAGTCGGAAAACCGCAGCCGTGTGGCGTGGGGATGAAGAACCGGATGTGGAGGCGTTGGCTGCCGGCCACAAATGGGATGAGTTGCACGAAGGGTTCGGAATTATTGTTGCCGATCTAGAGAGCAGCCTGGATGATCCCGTGCGGATGTATCTGCGCGAGATTGGCCGCGTGCCGCTGCTGACCGCCGAAGAGGAAGTGGCCCTGGCAAAGCGCATGGAGCGCGGCAAGCTCGAATGTCAGAAGCCCTGCTGCAATCGCCGTCTTGTTGACGATGGCGAGGAAGCGCAGCGCCGGTTGACCGAAGCGAACCTGCGTCTGGTCGTAAGCGTCGCCAAGAAATACATTGGCCGAGGGATGAGCCTGCTGGACCTGATTCAAGAAGGCAATATTGGCCTCATCCGCGCCGTCGAGAAGTTTGACTACAAGAAGGGCTACAAGTTCAGCACCTACGCCACATGGTGGATTCGCCAGGCGATCACCCGCGCTATCGCCGATCAGGCCCGCACCATCCGTATCCCCGTCCATATGGTCGAAACGATCAATCGTCTGATTCGCATCAGTCGGCGGCTGCTCCAGGAGCTTGGCCGCGAGCCAACCTCCGAAGAGATCGCGCACGAGATGCAGATCACCCCCGAAAAAGTACGCGAGATCATCAAAGTGAGCCAGGAGCCGGTCAGCCTGGAAACGCCCATCGGCGAAGAGGAAGACAGCCACCTGGGTGATTTCATCGAGGACCATTCCGCGCTTGCCCCCGCCGAAGCGGCCAGCCACCAGTTACTCAAAGAGCAGGTGGAAGTCGTGCTGGGCGGCCTGAGCGAGCGCGAGCGCAAGGTGTTGCAACTGCGCTTTGGGCTAGACGATGGCCGCAGCCGCACGCTCGAAGAGGTGGGCCGCGAGTTCAAAGTCACGCGCGAGCGCATTCGTCAGATCGAGGCTAAAGCCCTGCGCAAGCTGCGCCATCCCTCGCGCAGCCGCAAGTTGAAGGATTATCTCGACTAATCCTCCTGCATGGATGAGGCAAGGATGCCACGTCCCTTCACCTCTGGAATGTCACCTGCTTTCTCGCCCGGTGACTGCGCAGCGACGCCCGGCAAACATGCTAGCCTGCACGCACATCAGCGGCATGCCACTTGCTTCTGATAGGGGATAACTGGCCTGGCAACAGAGTTTGCTATCTGTTATAGTTAGAGAAAGCTGATGCCCCTTTTCACTTGCAAACTGAAGAATCAGTAAGAGGTGTCCTCTCATGCAAAGCTGCCCACGCTGCGGCGCCCCTGCCGGGCCAGATGACCGAATGTGCCCTACGTGCGGCGCAGCGTTTCCCGCCTCACCCAACCCAGGTTTCAGCACGGGAACCGATACGCCGCTGCATGTGACCGCCAGAGAGTCCCCCCCAAATGGGAATACTCCAGAGGCATCCGCCCCATCTCAAGCGGCAGCAGGGGAGGCGCCAGGGCATATCAGCGGCGAGACCTGGGGGCCGGGCGCATGGGGACCAGGCGCGCCGCCCATCGATCTGGCGCCAGGGCCAGCAAACGTCGAGAGACCCCCTCCGATGGCCGTGCAGCCGCCAGTGCTGCGCGAATATGGCACGGGCGCTCAGCCCAGGCCAGCCGTTCCCTATCGCCCACCGCTTGGGCCAGCAGGCTCGACTGGCGCGCCTGGCTATCCAGACCCTGGCGCCCCGCAGTATCCACCCGGCGCACCAACCTATCGGGGGTATCCTCCACAACCAGGCTATGGTCCCTATCCGCCCTACCCCGGCGCTTCGATCTATCCCTACGGTTGGTATCCGCCGATTAAGCCGCCGCGCGCCCCAGGCGAGACGTATCATAAGGTTCTCGGCATCCTCGCCATTGTTGCCACCTCTTTGCTGATCCTGGGCGGGCTGGCGGGGCTGGGGGTGCTTGCTCTGCTGGCGCTGGCGGGCAACGGACAGGATCTCTCCTCGGTCAACCTGATTCTCATGGGGTCGCTGGTCGCGCTGGTCGGAGGCGGCGCCGGATTGTATCACACCATCCGCGCGCTCATGCGGCGCGCCTCGGCTCCGTTCAGCCTGCCCAGTTTCTGGCTGCTGTTGGCGGTGAGCGTCGTGGCGCTGGGCGCCGGTCTCGCGCTCTTTGCGCGAGACCAGCCTACCGGACCAGTAACCATGATCGAGCCGTTGGTCCTGATCTGCGGGACCGCTCCGGCATTCACCATTCTGGCCCTGGCGCTGCAACGCCTGCGCGCCAATGCCAGTTGGCGGCGCGTCTCGCTGGCTCTGACCACTGGCGCCACGCTCTCTATTGGCATTGCCTCCTTGCTGGAGTTGGCGCTGGCGCTGCTGCTGCTCGGCGTCGCCAGCCTCGTCAACCTGAACCCTAGCTCCTTCAGCCCTGACAACCCCTCTATAGTCGTCGATATGCTGATCCTCGTGGCCGTCATCGCGCCGCTGGTTGAGGAGACGACCAAGCAGATCGCCGGGTTCTTCCTGCTGCCGCGCCTGAAGGGGCCACAGGAAGCCTTCCTGATTGGTCTGGCAGCGGGTATCGGCTTCGCCATCATGGAGACCGCAGGCTATATCGGAACCGCGCAGGCTGATTGGGTCGGTATTGCCATTGGTCGCGTGGGCGGCGGGCTGCTGCATGGCATGGGCGCGGCAATGGCCGGAGTAGGCTGGTATTATCTCGTGCGAGGCAAAGGCGTGCCTGGGCGCTGGCGATTGGGCTTTGGCTTTTTGGCCTATGCCTATCTGCAACACGCCATCTTTAACGGCGGGCAGGTGCTGCTGCTGCTGCTCAAGCCGTTGCAGACCTGGCACTTCGATTTCTTTGATCTGCATCTGGATGCCACCAGTGTCTATGCCGGTATCCTCTATCTCATCATCCTGGGCGTCTTGATCCAGATGACACACTGGCTGCGCCAGTCTGCGCCGTCTGCTGGGGGCCGGCGAGGAATCGAGCAACCTTCAGCGAGGGTCTCGATGGCGACGCTCCCCGTTGCTCTGGGAGCGAGCGCAACCACGCCGCAGAACACCAACACGGCAGCGAACACCCCACTGAACACAGGAACCGGCGAATCAGGCAGCGTAGAATGGGGCAGCAGAGCGCCTGGAGGTCACGCATGAGCGGTGGATACGTCAATCCATTCCCTTATCCAATGGTGCCCCCGCCCCCGACTGCGCCAGGCGCGCCGGAGCCGCCAAAACCGCGCAAGCCCTGGCCGCTGCGCGCTGTGAACCGCTGGATGGGCATAGGGATCATCATCTTCACGCTGCTGGCTGTGCTGCTGGCCTTTCTCGCGCCAGGGGCGGTCAGCGCGCCGCCCGCTACCACAGGCATGACGCTGGCCTATCAGAGCAGCCTGACCAACAACGACGGAAATTGGGCTGAGAGCGAAACCTGTCAATTTACCAGCATTGGCTATGAGGTGACAGCGCCAGATCCAAATAGTCCAGCGAACTGCATGCACGCCGGGCAGAGCTATCAAGATTTTACGCTGCATATTCGTGTGGTGGATGCCAATCAAGATGCCGTGATCGGCTTTCTTTCGGGGGATCGTCTGGCAATCTTTGGCGCGGGGCGCTTCCAATTCTATCGCCATGATCCAGCGACCGGCAGCATTGACTATCTTCTACCGCGCACAGCCACCAGCTTAGGTTCGGTGGCTCTCCACCCCACCAGCCTGGGCGTCAGCGGGCGCACCAACGAGATCGTCATTCAGGTTCACCAACAGACCTATGCGTTTTACGCCAACGGGCAACTGCTGGCGACCTATCTCTCGCCCATGCTGGAAGAACCCGGCCCCATCCTCCTGGGCACCGATGGGGGTCAGGAAGCATTGTTCAGTGACATCGCGATCTACACGCCAGGCTGAAGATCGTAGACCTCGAAGCCTGTCGCGGTATCCTGCACCAGAACGCTGGGCGGCTGGCGCAACAGGACGCGCGCCGCCCACAGGTCACCTGCCGCGCCAGAGAAGTTGCCGATCAGCGCAAGCTGAACATAGGGCGCCAGACCAGGAGCGAGCAGAATCAGCAGGATGCCAGCCAGGGAGATCACTACAAAAGGGGCCAGCCCAACCGCGAGATAGGCATTGCGCGTGAAAAGCTGGTTGGGCGCGCCGCAATAAAGCGCAAACGGCAGTTTCGTGCCAAAGACGGGCCGCCCGCCCATCAGGGCAAAGACCAGGCCATGCAAGCCTTCATGGATCGCCAGCACGATCAGATACGCCAGCACATTGGCCCCGATGACCAGCAGGACAAGCGACCAGGAGAGCGATCCGCTGGTCTTGCCCGTTTCCAGCCGATAGACGAGCAGGTTCAGGCCCACAAAGAGGGCAAATCCGCCGAGAAACAGATACAAACTCAGCCGCGCCAGCGCGTACAGGCGCTCCGGGGCCAGGGCATCCCAGGCGAGCAGGCGCTGCATGCGACCCTCATCCAGCGCCTGCTGGGCCAGGCGGCGGCGGCGCGGCTGGAAGCAATGCGCCACGCGCAGGTGCGGCTGAGAGGATACTTCCGGCTCTTTGGCGCTCACTCGGCGCCATCCTTGCGCTCATCCGGCCATTGAGCCACGAGCGGATCGTCATCGCGCGCGGCCAGCGTTGCCAGTGAGGCATGTTGATAGACCGCAACCTGCGCGCGCAAGCCAATCACCCAGCCATCATGCTCGCTGCGCACCAGGCCATCGCCGCCAGCGGCCTCCACCGGGCGCCCCCAGATGTCGCGGATTTCAGCGATAGGGTCGCCCGCATGCACAATCTCGCCTGGCTCGCGCAGCGGGCAGAAGATGCCGCCTGCCGGGGCACGCGGATGCGACTCGCGCCGCACGGGAAAGTCCACCTGCGGCTGGGGAATCCAATCGATGCGCTCGATCTCACCATCGAGCATGTCCGCCCAGATCAGCGCGTTGCGAATCCCGGCGATGGCCGCGCGGAGCGCCGCCGGGTCCACAAACTCTGACGCGCCCAGTTCTGGCGTAATGGAAGGGATGCCAGCCTCATTCAGCGCGGCCCCACCAGTGGAGCGGTGCAGTTGCTCTTTGAGATATTTCTTCACGCTAAACTCATTGACAACCGGCAGCCCAAACGCCCGCGCCAGGCCATCCACGCGCTCGGCCAGGCGCTCCGCTTCAGCCCGCTGCGCCTCATCACGATACAGCACACGGTCGCGGATCGTAAAAGGGATCGAGCGATAATGCGCGCAGTGCAGATCAACGAGATAATCGGCGCTGGCGCGAATCTGCTCGAAGAAGCGCGTGCTAAACTGCTCGTAGGGCGTGGGTGGGTCTTCCTCAGGCTCATCCTCCGCCCGCTTCAACGCGGGGAAGGTGCGGTTGGGATCGGTGCTGGCGTCGAAATACGGCTGGCGCCGCGAGACACGCAAGCCCGCCGGGTTGAGCGACGGCACGGCCACGACCGTGCCGCGCAGATGGTCCAGCTCGCCAGCCAGCCGCTCGGTGATCGCTCGCTGCACAGCCAGCAAGCCAGTGTATTCGTTGCCGTGAATGTTGGCGGTCAACCAGAAAGTGGGGCCATCGCCGCGCCCACAGGCCAGAATGACCGGCATGCGCTCGGTGATGCCGGTGGGCAGTTCCAGCATCTCGACGTAGCCAAAGCTGATCTCGCCGGGGCGGGCAGATGCTGTGCCGAGTTGTGCAATGGGAGGCATTACTGATCCTTTCTCCGCAACCAATCTTCAATAATGTCAGTGTTCTGAGCAAAGGCCAGTTCGGGGAGCGCATCCGGCGGGAAGAAGCCAACGGCGCGTGTCTCGTGCCCAACGGTCAATTCGCCGCCCAGCACGCTGGCGCAGTAGATCACCAGCACCACGTTGCGCTCCAGGTTGGAATAGACGCCCAGCAGATCCTCCAGACGAATATCCAGGCCGGTCTCTTCTTTGACCTCGCGGATGGCGGCATCTTCAACGCGCTCATCCAGGTCCACATAGCCCGCTGGCAGACCCCACTTGCCCAGACCGGGTTCAATATCGCGCTGGTCCAGCAGGATCGCGCCATCGCGCACAACCAGAGCGCCTGCCGCGATTTTGGGCCCGCGAAAGACGACATGGCCGCAGTGGGGGCAGACCGGACGCAGCCGACCAAACGCCTCGCGCTCCACCAGCGCCTGACCGCATCGAGGACAATATTCCATAGCGCTATAACCTGAGAGGAAAAGATACACCTTGTCTCTCAATTATAGCGCAGCCGACCCCATAATCGTCTACTCACGCAGAGGCTGACCGATCATGCACCCGAAAGGGCCAACGCTTGACATCTTTATCCTCATCGAGCCGCGCCACGACCCGATAGCCGCCAGGGCCGGGGAAGACGGTTTCTACCGAGAGGCCAATGACCGCGTGCTGTGCCGTTCCGGGGGGTAACGCTGGAGGGCGGCCTACATTGAGCGCGGCGTCCACTTTGGCGACGATGGTGGTCGCATCTTCATTCTCAATCAGAATTGCCAGGCGATGAGGCTCGTTGGTTTCGTGCCAGGGGATCAAGACCGAGACGCCAACGCCAAAATGACTTACCGGCGGAGTTCCCCCTGGCTGGATACGCCGATGATGCTCGGTCCATCCACCGCCGCTGATATACAGCAGCCCATTCACGCTCTCGACATGGTTGGCTAAGATCAGCAACTCAATGGCAGTGGTTTCGTTCATCACAGCCTCCTGGGTGTCCAGTGTGGTATACTATCGTATACGATAGTATACCACCTGTGAAGAGACCCCATAGATGTACATCAGTGAATGGGAATGGGATGAAGCAAACGAAGAGGAACTGAGGAGGCATGGCCTCAAGAAGAATGGTACAGGAGGCACTAAGCATGCGGCAAGAAGAAGGGGCAGATTTGATAAAAGAACTCTATGAACACAAGGACGATCCAGATGAGTGGAGTGAGGAAGCCGTCCCTATCGAAGTTCGGCCAAGCCGAACCTCAGTCGTCTCATTTCGGTTGCCTACCGAGGAAATGGATGCCCTGGAAGAAGCAGCTTCGGCTGCGGGCGAATCTCTCTCCGAATATGTGCGCAAAGCTGTTGCGCTGCGCCTGCACAGGGAGGCGCTCAAAGGGTCCAATGTGATCATTTCTCTGGGTACACAGTTTCATCAGGATGATGAGTGGGATCTCTGGAGTACGGCGCCTGCATCGACAGAGCAGGCTGGTTATCCCAGAGAATTAACGCGCGTGGGCTAGCGGCGCCAGGCCAGCACACCCGAAAGACCTGGCCCTCTTGCCATCTCAGCGAGAAGAGCGTATGATCCAGCAAGGGGTCATGCCCTGGCGCTCCCGCGTTTGGCGGCATGTCACGCAGGCAAAGAGGCATTCGTTGCTGTCTGTGCGCCTGCCAATGGGCTAACCGGGCTATTTGGGGAGCCAAAACCTATCCAAAACCCTAGAGATAGGATACAATAAAGGCCGCATTTGTACCAGGAGCGGGTCATCTATGGCCCGGCGGCGAGCGGCGAAGACACATCCCTGGCCGCGCGTTCGCTCCCTGGAGGGGAGGGATATGGCAGGCGAGATTCTCGGCGGTCGTTACGAGCTGATGGAACCGATTGGTCGGGGGGGCATGGCAACGATTTATCGCGCCAGAGATCGGCGCATGAATCGTGGCGTCGCTGTGAAGGTGCTGCGCGAGGTCTACAGCAGTGACCGCAAGTTTATCACCCGCTTCCAGATGGAGGCGCGCGCAGCATCATCGCTGACCCACCCCAACATCGTTCAGGTCTATGATTATGGGCAAAGCGCCGATAGCTATTATATTGTGATGGAGTTTATCCAGGGAGTCGATCTGCGGCGCTACCTCCGAACTCATCATATTCTGGACGTGGATCAGGCCGTCGCCATCGCGCACGATGTGGCGCTGGGGCTGGGCGCTGCTCACAAGCGCAGCATCGTTCACCGCGATGTCAAACCCCAGAACATCATGGTCAACGGTGAGGGGCTGGTGAAGCTCACCGATTTCGGCATCGCCAGCATGTATAAAGACCTCAGCGCCGAGCGGCTGACCACCACTGGCATGACGCTGGGGACCGTGCAATACTATGCCCCCGAACAGGCGCAGGGCGAGATTGTCAAGCCCGCCGCCGATGTCTACGCGCTGGGCATTGTGATGTATGAGATGCTCACCGGCAAGCCTCCTTTCGACGGCGATACACCTGTCTCGGTGGCCGTGCGCCATATCCAGGATTTACCGGAGCCGCCCAGCAAGAAGAACCCCAAGATTCCGCCAGGGCTGGAAGCCTTGATCCTGCGCTGTCTGGAAAAAGACCCACGCGACCGCTACGCTAATGGTGATGAACTCGCTAAGGCGCTCGATAATTACGAGGATGAAGGCGACAATGGGCGGATCACCGGCCCCTATGAGTATGGCCCCAGGAATGTGGTATCGGCGGGGCAGGGGTCTGGCGCCATCTCTGGCTTGCCGACGAAAGATACCCGGCTGCCCGCCAACCCACGCGGTTCAGGCGGACTGCTGAGCGGGACGGGCAGACCAGGGAGTGGTCTGGGTGGACCCATCGATCCTGGACGCCCCAGGGCCAGCCTGGGCATGGGGACGCCAGGACGCTCAACTTCGCGCCCGCTGCCCCCGCCACCAGAGCCAGAGGAGGACGAGCCAGGGGCGGGCGAAGAGGCCGACAATTGGGACAATCCGCGCGATTGGGGGCAGCGGGTCAACCCTGCTGCCAGCACTCGGCCTTTTGGGGCCGCGCCTGGGACGATGCCACGCTCGCCTGTGCCCACCAGGCCACTGCCCAGGCGCTCCAGGCGAGCCACCGTCATCACGACATCGTTGATCGGCGCGGCCACGCTGCTGTTGCTGGGGTTGAGTTGTTACCTTGCCAGTCAGCTTGGGCTGGGCGCTGGTCTGTTCGCTTCATCCGCCACGAATCAGCCCACGCCGACGACGCCGAAGGGGAATGTGCCCAACCTGGTCGGCTTGTCCGAAGACAGCGCTCTGATGAACATCCGCAACGATGGATTCAGGGTCAGCGTCCAGCACGGCAATACGACCAAACAGGCCAAAGGGGTGATCTTTGACCAGCAGCCCGCGCCATTCTCAACGGCAGCGCCCAACAGCATTATCACCATTTTTGTGAGCGATGGGCCGGCGCCAATTGCCATGCCGGATGTCCGCGGGAAGCTGTTGACTGATGCAGAGAATATCATTAAGCAAAACGGTCTGACGAATACGATTGCCGTGATCACCAAACCCAGCACCCAGCCCAATAATACCGTCATTAACCAGGACCCGTTGCCCAATACGCAGGTGACGCCTGACCAGACGATTACGCTCACCATCAGTATGTATGCGACGCCGACGCCGACGCCCAGCCCAACACCTACACCGACGCCAACACCCAGTCCTTCGCCCACCTCTACGCCGCCAGGTGGCATTCCAGCGCCTGGTGGGTTGGTTCCAGGCGGGCCGCCCACTGCGCGCGGCCCAGGGGACCAGGGCGGCGCTTAGGTAGTAAGAGACGATGGCAATGTGGTATCTCTTTCATGGCGCTGATGAGTTTTCGGCCCGCGAGGCGCTGGCAGACTTGCGGGCCGAAGGCGACTTTGGCTATAACCAGGATTCCTTTCAAGGCGCTGAGGTCTCGCTGGCAAACGTGATTGGCGCCTGCGAGACCTATCCCTTTCTCAGCGCGCAGCGGCTCGTCGTACTGGAGGGCTTGCCGGAGAAAAAAGGCGGCAAGCGCGGTGGGAGCGGCGCTGGGAACGAGCAAGTTGCCAGCGATCAGCAAGCTATCGCGCCTTCGGAGCCTGAGCAGGCCGCGACG
>JBJKSJ010000249.1:0-11139 GCA_046704085.1 Ktedonobacterales bacterium
ACGCAACGTTGCTCGGCGAGCGAGGTGCCCGTCTGAGTGCCGGGCAGATGCAGCGCCTCGCCATTGCCCGCGCCTTCTTGAAAAATGCGCCGCTGCTCATCCTGGATGAACCCACCTCCAGCCTCGACCCCGAAAGTGAGACGAGCATCCGCAACGCGCTAGAACGTCTAGTACTTCATCGGACGGTCCTGGTGATCGCCCATCGATACAATACGATTGCTAGCGCGCAGAAGATCGCGGTTTTAGACGCCGGCAAGCTGGTTCAAGTCGGAGAGCCTGGCGTGCTGTGGCGTCGTCAGGATGGCTCCTTCAACCTGGCAGACGTCTTGGGGAAAGTTGAAGTGGCTTGATGAATACCTTACGCCGCCTGCTTTTCTTGCTCTCTCCTTTTTGCTGGCTCATCGCCCTGGCTATTTTGCTGGGGTGCATTATGGTTGCCAGCAATATGCTGCTTCTCAGTATGTCTGCGTATCTGGTCGCTGAAGCGGCGCTCATGCCCTTGATAGTTATGCTGGCGCTTCCGGCCTACATTGTGCAGGTAATGAGCGTCACCCGGTCCACCTCGCGCTATGCCGAGCGCCTGGTATCGCATGATGTAACCTTTCGCCTGCTGGCACGCCTGCGTGCCACAGTCTACAGCCGACTTGAGCCGCTCGCGCCTGCCTATCTGCTGACCTATCGCAGCGGTGATATGCTCTCGCGCCTGATCGCGGATATTGAAGAACTGCAAACGCTGTATCTCAAAGCGGTCTCACCGATCATGGTTGCACTGGCGATCAGCCTGCTCACCTTGTATCTCTTCACTATCTTCAGCACTCTTCTTGCCTGGACGGCGTTCGCGTTTTTGGTTGCCGCCGGCCTTGGCATCCCTTTTCTAGTCGGCATGCTCTCGCGGACCATTGGAAAACGCCAGTTGCACCTGCGCGCCGACCTCAAGGCCCAACTCGTCGATGGCATTCAAGGCATCCAGGACTTGCTGGCATGCGGACAAGGCGACGCGCACCAGCGCACTATTGCAGCTCTCGATGCGCAACTTGCCCGCTTGCAGCGTCGCGTGGCGATGATCAGCGGCTTGCAGCAGGCGCTCAACAACTTGCTGGCAAATCTCGCGCTCTGGACCATCCTGCTTCTCGCCATCCCCCTCGTGGTGAGCAAGGCGATCAGCGGGGTCTATTTGGGGTTTCTGGCGGTGCTTATCCTTGCCAGCTTCGAGATCATTCAGCCGCTCGGCCAGGCGGCCCAGTTCCTGGGAAACTCACTTGCAGCCGGCAAACGCCTTTTCGAGATGACGGATGCTCACCCGCTCATCACCGAGCCAGCGCGTCCTCTGCCCGCGCCTGCCGGTCACACGCTGGCATTCGAGCATGTCTCGTTTGCCTATGGGGCCGACGAAAGTGAGGCATTACATGATATTTCTCTGCGCGTCTCGCCAGGCCAGCGTATCGCGCTCGTCGGTCCCAGCGGTTCCGGCAAGACAACCCTGGGCCGACTGGCGCTGCGCCTGTATGACCCGACACAGGGAGTGGTACGGCTGGATGGGCATGATCTGCGCCAATACGCTTCTCACGAGGTACGCGCCTGCATCAGCATCGTCGATCAGGAGACGTACCTCTTCAACGACACCCTGCGCGGTAATCTCGTGTTGGGTAAGCCCTCGGCCACTCCAGATGAGATTGAGCAGGCTCTTGAACTGGCGCAACTGAGTGAACTGGTGCGTCAGTTGCCCAAAGGGTTAGATACCTGGATTGGCGAACAGGGGTTGCGTCTCTCCGGTGGTGAGCGGCAGCGCGTCGCCATTGCGCGTGCGCTGCTCAAGGATGCGCCATTGCTCATTCTTGACGAAGTGACGGCCAATCTTGATCCGGTGACAGAGCAAGCCCTGCTCAAGGCGCTTGATATACTGATGCAGGGGCGTACAACACTGGTCATCACACACCGGCTGCTGGAGATGGAGCAAATGGACGAGATTCTTGTCCTCGATCATGGGCAGATCAGAGAGCGTGGCACGCACGCCCAACTACTGGCAAATGATAGCATCTATTGTAGCCTGCTTGGCGCGCAAAACAATGTGCTGGCGTTGGCTTGAGAGTCAGGAGGATCGGTAGATGGACCTTACGACACTTTCGCGTATACAATTTGCCTTTACACTCGCCTTTCATTATCTCTTTCCGCAGCTCACAATGGGGCTGGCGTTCCTTCTGGTGATCCTGAAAACACTTTATCTCTGGCGCAAGGATGAACGCTTTAACGGCAGCGTTCACTTCTGGGGAAAGATCTTCGCCATCACCTTTGTGGTTGGTGTGGTCACGGGCATTCCGTTGGAGTTCCAGTTTGGCACGAACTGGGCGCGTTTCTCAGCCTATGCTGGCGATATTATCGGGCAGACCCTGGCAATGGAGGGGGCCTATGCTTTCTTCCTCGAATCGGCATTCCTGGGTGTTTTTCTCTTTGGCGAGCGCGCCTTCGGCCAGAAGGTTCACTGGGTTTCGATTGTACTGGTCTGGCTGGGCACCTGGGTTTCTGGTTATTTCATAATTGCCTCGAATGCCTGGATGCAGCATCCGGTTGGCTATACTCTCGTCGGAAACAAGCTGCACATCTCCAATTATTGGGCGGTACTTTTCAATTCCTGGATTCTGCCCCAATATCTGCACACGATGAGTGGAGCCGTGGTGACTGCCTCCTTTGCGATGGCTGGTGTGGGCGCCTTCTACCTGCTGGCGAAGCGGCATCTAGACTATGCGCGCATCTTTATAACCCTGGGTGTCACTGTGGGGCTGCTCGCCAGCATATTTCAACTGGAACCGAGTGGCGACATGGAAGGGCAACAGGTCACTACCTATCAGCCAACGAAACTGGCGGCAATGGAAGGCTTGTTTAAGACTGAGCAAGGGGCCGAACTGGTGATTCTCGGCCAGCCGAACGTCGCCACCGGACAGCTCGACAACCCAATTTCCATTCCCTACGTCCTCAGTTTCTTAACGTATCGCCGCTGGACGGCGACGGTACAGGGGCTTGATACCTTCCCAGCCAATCAGCGCCCCGATGCGATTGACCTGCTCTATTATAGCTATCATATTATGGTCGGTCTGGGCACCTTCTTTATCGCCATTATGGGCCTGGCCGCGCTGCTGCTCTTCTGGGGAAAGCGCCTCTATACCACGCGCTGGATGCTCTGGATAGTATTCTTAGCGATGCCTTTCCCTTTTATTGCTGCGACTGCTGGCTGGTTCACGACAGAACTCGGTCGCCAACCCTGGATCGTGTTCGGGCTGCTCCGTACTGCCAACGGATCTTCAAACAACGTCTCGGGGGGCAATGTCCTCTTTACGTTGCTCGGGTTCCTGGGGCTGTACCTGCTGCTTGGTATTGGTTACGTCCTCCTGGTGGTTGCTGAGGGGTTGCGTGGGCCAGAGACCAAAGCCACACAACAAACGCAGGAAGAAGCCTCTGACGATCCAGAAGGGCTGCTTGGTGGCCTGGCATAGGCACAAGGAGGAAACGGATGCAAACGCTGTGGTTTCTACTGATTGGCTTGATGCTGACCGCCTACGTGGTACTGGATGGTTTTGACCTGGGAGCCGGGGTGATTCATCTGTACGCCGGACGCACTGACGCGGAACGTCGGGCGATTTTCCGGGCCATTGGGCCGGTCTGGGACGGCAACGAGGTCTGGTTGATCGCCGCAGGTGGCACGCTCTTCTTCACCTTTCCCCAGCTCTACGCCTCCAGCTTTAGCGGCTTC
Source organism: Ktedonobacterales bacterium (assembly GCA_046704085.1). Classification (GTDB taxonomy): domain Bacteria; phylum Chloroflexota; class Ktedonobacteria; order Ktedonobacterales; family DATBGS01; genus DATBHW01. Next base: position 3,746 of record JBJKSJ010000249.1, read on the forward strand.
TATTTGTCGTTGATGATTGTTCTCTGGCTGCTGATAATGCGTGGCATATCCGTTGAACTGCGCTCACAGTTCTCCATCCCGATCTGGGCCTCTTTCTGGGACGGGCTTTTCTTCATTGGAAGCACGCTCCTCGCGTTCTTCTATGGCGTTGCGGCTGCGAATGTGATTCGCGGCGTTCCCCTGGGCAGAGATGGTTATTTTTTCGAGCCGCTCTGGACGGATTTTAATCCATTCAGCACCCACCCTGGCATTCTGGACTGGTATACCATCTTGATTGGCCTGCTGGCGCTGACCACGCTGACCGCACATGGAGCGACGTATATTGCGGTGAAGGTTCCAGACCCGCTCAGCACGCGCGCCCGGCTGATTGCCCGCCTGTTTCTACTGCTCACCTTTGTTCTGGCGATTCCCAGCACGATAGCTACCTGGGCCGTGCAGCCCCAACTGCACACCAATTTCTTCGGGCATCCCTGGGGCTTTGTCTTTCCCATTATCGCGCTCGGCGGTCTGCTCGTCATGGGATTCTTTAACCTGCAACGGCGCGACGCGCTCTCCTTTGGCGGTTCCTGTGCCTTTATTGTTGGCATGCTTGCGAGCGCGGCGTTTGGCATCTATCCGCTGGTGCTTCCGGCAGTCAATAGAGCCAACAGCCTGACCATCCAGAATGCCTCAGCCTCGGCGTATGGGCAGACGGTTGGCCTGGCCTGGTGGAGTTTCAGCATGCTCCTGGCGTTGAGCTACTTCATCATTACCTATCGTCTCTTCTGGGGCAAAGTCAGCCTCTCTAACGTTGAAGGATATTAGCTTCTTCGTCGCCAGTAAGGACCAGATTTGCTTTTGTGTTTGGAGAAGCGCGTGTGTCAGTGGTGGATGATGGGTAAAGAACCACTCTTACCCGATGAGATGGAAAAACAAAGCCGATGCTGATGGTCTCAACTGGTGGCAAACAGATACGAATCAGCAAGCAAGATACCCGATTACCAGGCAAGCGTCGAAACTGTTGAGTAACCCCAGGAGATACGCGACAATGAAGCCAGAGAAACATGGCGTATAATGTTAGCGGCATTTGGATTGAGAGGAGGTGGCGCTTTGGGCAAAGATGGCAAGGGGATAATAGCCAATTCGGGGCAGGTCTAACATCTCAAGGAGGGCTGAAAAAGCTACCTGGTCAGCGAGATGAGGCTATCAGGTTATAAGTCAGTGGGTGGCTGAGACAGTTTGTTAAGGCCTCTTTGGGAGTTGGGCTGCGTTTTCGTCTGCCAGGGTCGGGCCTATCTTGGGATCAAATCCCAAGCGGAGCAACCACTTCCACCCACGCTGCGGATACACGGGATGCCCCACTTTGGTAGCGATCCAGGCAGCCACTTGTGGGCCGACCCAAAGGCCCTCGCTCGCCAAAGCTGATTGAAGCACCGCGCGTAACTCCTCTTGCTGAGTAGCAGATAAGAGAGGAGCCGCGCCAGGATTGTGATGACGCTGATCCCGTACTCCCTTCGCGCCGCTGTGTTGTAGCGCTGAGCAATCTGTCGGATCCAATTGAGGGAGTAGCCTGTCACCTGGGCGACCTGCTCCGAAGGCGTGCCCCTGGCAAGGAGCCAGAGGATCTGCCACTGGCTGCGTTCAACGGGATCTTTTGCCTGGCGATACTGCTGTTCCAATTCGGCAAGCGAGAGATGTTCTTGGAGTTTTACACGCCTTGGCATACACACAGTATACAACCGGATGAGATAAGTAGCAACAGGGAGCGAAAAAGAAGCATCCTGTGGCAGTGAGAGACGGTTGGTAGTGTCACTCCAGGAAAATCCTATTCGCCGAAAAGACTGATGAAAAACTGGAAGCTTAGTTTGACAATGAGAACTGGAAGCTTAGTTTGGCGCATTTCGCCAAACTAATGGGTAAAAACACACAGAGAGAAGACCCAAACGCGATGATTGAACGCTATAACACGCCAGAGATGCAGCGCATCTGGTCAGAGGAGCATAAGCTCGACATCTGGCTCAAAGTTGAACTGCTCGTCTGCGAGGGCTGGGCGCGCGAAGGCGTCATCTCTGCCCAGGACATGGAGAAGCTTCGCCAGGCCAGCTATAACCTGGACCGCATGCAGGCTATCGAGCGCGAGAGCCATCACGATGTCATCTCCTTCTTGCGTTCAGTCCAGGAACAGCTTGGCCCGGAGGGTCGTTTCCTGCATCTGGGACTGACCTCCTCCGATGTGTTGGATACCAGCCTCGCTGTGCAGATCAAAGAAGCGGGCGAAATTCTCAGATTGGCGCTTGACCATCTCATCTCCATCACAGAACAGGCGGCGCTGACCTACAAAGACACCCTGATGGTGGGCCGCACACACGGCATTCATGCCGAGCCTATGACCTTTGGCCTCAAGCTCGCGCTCTGGGTCGCCGAACAGCGCCGCGCGCGCCTGCGGCTGCACGAAGCGTTGGATCAGATCGCCGTCGGCGCGATCTCCGGCGCGGTGGGCACCCACGCCACCGTTCCACCCGCCATCGAAGAGTACGTCTGCGCGCAGTTGGGACTAGCCGTTGATCCCGTCTCCAGCCAGATCATCCAACGTGATCGGCACGCCCACTTTCTCACGACGCTTGCATTGATTGCCAGTTCGCTTGAGAAGATGGCGCAAGAGGTCCGCCATCTTCAGCGTACCGAGGTCAGCGAGGCGTTTGAGCCATTTGGCGCAGAGCAGCAAGGCTCCTCGGCCATGCCGCACAAGCGCAACCCGGAGAAATGCGAGCGTATCTGTGGGCTGGCGCGTGTCATTCGCGGCCACGCGCTCACGGCAATGGAGAATGTGCCTCTCTGGCACGAGCGCGACATCAGCCACTCCTCAGCCGAGCGCATCATTATTCCTGATAGCTGCACCCTACTGCACTATATGCTGACCCTCTTCACCGACGTGGTTGAGCATCTCGACGTTGACGCTGAGCGCATGCGCCAGAACCTGGAAAGCACGCGCGGGCTGATCTTCTCCCAACGCATCATGCTTGCCTTGATTGATAAGGGCATGCCCCGGCAAGCCGCCTACAAGCTGGTGCAGCGCAACGCCCAGCGCATCTGGCGTGGGGAAGACGGCCAGGCCAACTTCGTAGCGTTGCTTCAGGCCGACCCGGAGATCGGCCAGTATCTCTCGCCAGAAGAGCTACATCACCTGACAGATACCAGCTTCTACAAGCGCTACATCGATACCGCCTTTGCGCGTCTGGGTCTGACTGCGGCTGCGCCGGGCCAGCCAACGTATAGTTAAGCCCAGCAGAGCAGACACTCCCCAGCGTACATGCGCGGGATGTGGGCTATCCCAGGCGTAGCACCCCCAAAGTGACCGACCTGCCACTAGAGTAGCAGTTGGGCTGGCAATGTGCTACAGTAAGATGTGAAAGATACGCTTCACCTGCTCTTTCCAGAACACCACTGCGAAGCCAACAGACGGGCGCCTTACCAACACGACAAACCCTGGCTCATCTGCCATCTTGTAACGAGCTTCGCGGACCATAAGGAGTCAGATTTGGCTGCACTGGAACAAAAACAATATGTCATCATCGGCAATGGGATTGCGGGCACCACTGCCGCTCAGACCCTCCGCAAGAACGATCCCAACTGCTCCGTCTATCTGATCACCGATGAGCCATATCCTCTGTACAATCGCGTCTCGCTGCCGCGCTTTCTTCAGGGCGTCCTCACCGAGCAGAAAGTGATGATTCGCAACCGGGAATGGCACGAGCAGCAGGGCATTACCCTGCTCACCGAAACAACTGCTACTGCCGTTGACACTGATGAGCGCACCATCACCTTACAGGATGGTCGCGTGCTGCCTTACACGGCGCTGCTGGTCGCCACAGGCGGGCGAGCCAATCCGCTGCGCGTGCCCGGCGCTGAAGGAACACGCTTTATCTTTAACTTCGTGACGCTGGACGACACGAAAGCGATCATCGAACGCGCCCTGGAATCAAAATGTGCCGTCACCACTGGCGGCAGCTTTATCGGCTATGAGATGACTGAAGGCTTCAATGTGCGCAAGCTGCATGTCACCTGGCTCATTCGTGGCCCGCGCTGGCTGCGCGCCACACTCGATGAAGAAGGCGGCGCGCTGGTTGATGACATCGCCCGCAGGCACGGCGTTGATGTCGTTCACGGCGAGGAGGTCCGCGAAGTCGTTGCCAATAACGGCGTCCCCAAGGGCGTGATTACCACCAGCGGCAAAATCTACGACGCCGACGTGATTGGCGTTGGGCTGGGCATCACCCTCAGCACGGGCATCTTGAAAGCTACTTCAGTGGCTTGTGACTCAGGCGTCAGTGTCAATGAATACATGGAAACCAACGTCCCTGGCGTCTATGCCGCTGGTGATGTGGCGAATTTCTATGACCCCATCATCGAGCGGCGCCATACAATGGGCACCTGGGATAACGCGCTGGCACACGGGCGTATCGCAGCCATCAATATGGCGGGCGGGCATGAACCCTATATCGATGTGCCTACGTATACCAGTCCGCTCTTCGACACCAATATTGCCGTGATCGGCACGGCTGAGATCAATAATCCTGAACTGACCTCAATCAGCCGAACTGAGACAGGCGAGCGAGGCGAGCGTAACTACCGCAAGTTCTTTTTCAAAGGCCAGCGTCTCGTTGGCTCGGTCTTCGTCGGCTCGCCCAAGGGGCGCAAGAAGGTCATCGAGATCATCAGGACTGGTCAGGAATTTGCTACGCAGGCCGAGCGCGAGGGATTATTCTATGTCCGCTGATGAACTCAAGCACCTCCTGGAAGAACTGAGCGACTGCTGGTGTCGGCGAGACGCCCAGGGAGCAGCCGCGCTCTTCAGCGAGAATGCCATCTACTCCGAGCCGCCCGCCCACGAACTTCAGGGACGCCCGGCCATCTTCGATTTCTTCCACGCCTTTTTTGCCAGCCACTATGCTATCGAATTTACGTTTAGCCGCATCTTGATCGGCGAGGGCGAGGCCGCAGCCGAATGGTCCTTCAGCTATTCACGCGCCATCGATGGCAAACGACGCCGTTTCGTCGGAATTGCGTTTATCGACACCGCCTCAGGACTCATCCATGTCTGGCGCAGCTTTTCCGGACGGCTGGAATAAAATGCCTTTCGCCTGCTCAGGCATCCACTCTGCCGCCCAACAGCGTACCCGATCAACAGGTACGCTGTTGCATCTCAGGGGCACGCTTATCCTATAATCTGTGCAGAATGATGCCCCCAGGGGCTTCTTGAGCGTTTCCATCATCCAGGGAGCAACATATGCTACTCATCACAGGATCAACAGGTTTTGTCGGGCGTCATCTGGTCAAGCGGCTGGTTGCCGAGGGAGAGAAGCCACGCTGCCTGGCGCGCAGCCAACAAAAAGCCGCGCAGACCTTGCCAGTCGAGCAGGTAGAAATCATCATCGGCGATACCACCAGACTTGGCACCCTCGAACCGGCCATGCAAGGCGTTGAAACTTTGGTACACAGTGCCTTCATCACCGCCGACATCAAGGAAGGACGCGATGTCAGCTACCAGGGCGTCAATGTAGAAGGAACCAGAAACGTCATTGAAGCAGCGAAGCGCGCCGGGGTGAAGAAAATCGTGCTGGTCAGCGGGCTAGGCACCAAACCAGACAAGCCGGGTAGCTATATGCAGGGCCGTTATATGGCGGAACAGATCGTCAAGAACAGTGACCTATCGTGGTCGATCATCCAACCCTCCATCCAGTTCGGCGAGCATGCCGCCTTTTTTAAGGGTATGGCCGATTTGATTCGCATAGCTCCGGTTGTGCCCATTGTCGGTAGCAGCCAGCGCAAGTTTCAGCCGATCTGGGTAGAAGACGTGGCGCGCTGCCTTATTCAGCAAATCCGAGAAGACCGTCATAATGGAAAAACATATGTAGTTGGCGGCCCTGAGCAGTTTACCTACGGCGCAATTCTGGATATGCTGGCAAGCGCAATGGGCAAAAAACGGCTGAAAGCGCCAATGCCGATACCACTCATGTCTATTGGGGCAGCGATGATGCAAGCCGTGCTGTCCAAACCGCCCATCACCACTGCCGCGCTGACTCTCTTCAGCTTTGAGCAAACGACCGACATCAACGCCGTCGAGCGCGACTTCAGATTCAAGCCCCTGTCCTGGCGAACCTATCTGGCAGAACATGGAGTCGAATAGCTTCTTGAGTATCAACGACACCAGCGTGGAGAGCCGATCCTGTCCACTGGAAACTGGACAGTAAAATGGTACGCCCTGGTTACTAGCCGCGCAGGCCAATCGTCACACTGATGGTAGAATAAACATGTAGAGATCGTGAGCGATCTTTCTGCGGATAGAAAGGCAGGGACACAAGTATGATCTGCACCCGCTGCGGGACCGTGCAGCGGCGGGAAACTGCCAGATTTTGCCATCAATGTGGCGCCACGATAGAGCCAGCGCCCGCCGCTGTTCCATCAGCAATCACCGAGATTTCCCCAGCCGAAATACGCTCCCAACCATCGCATACGTTCAAGCCAGTCTCGCTTTCCCCTCGTGAGCCTGACAGAAGCGCGCTGCCTGCGGAAAAGGCGCCACCTGATAACATTGTTCCCCAACAACCAGCAGTGGACTATCCCCCCTGGCAGGAAACAATGGCTGCGCTGCCACCGAAGCCACAGGACACAAAGCCCCGCCAACCACCCACAGGGCCGTATGCCCCTGATCGCGCTGCGCGCCTGGCTTCTGTGCCAGCGCCCGAATGGTCAACTACAGACGCTCCCTTTGCTGACCAATACAAACCTTCCGGCGATCAGGGCAAATACCAGGCAACTGTGCCTGAAAGCGCCAGAAGTCAAGCAGGCCAATCCACAAGAGGCGCACACCGCAACCCTCCAGTGTGGCCGGAGGACCAGCCCTTGCAAGAACGCCAAGCACCAGAAGCCCTCCCTGGAGAGGGATCGATGGACAGTTCCCAGAGCAATCGCCCCTTCCCTGCTGCCCAATCGCGCAGCAGCAGTCCGACCCAGGATGGCCTTGCAGAACCACCGGAAACCCTCCTGCCCTGGCAAGCGCCACCAACTCAGCGCCCAATTCGATCCGGCGCCAGAGGCCCAGTCCCAGGATCGCTCCCTCGATCACCCGGCGCCAGGCGGCGGCGCCTGCCGATGGGCCTCATCATCACACTGGGATTGATCCTGGTCTTTGCAGCCGCAGGGGTGGGCCTCTATACCTTTGCTTCAGGTTCAGGAAGCCAGGAACCCTCGGCATTCGGACCCTATACTGATCCCGGCCACCACTTCAGCATCCAGTATCCGAATGTCTGGGTCGTCAAACAACTCTCGAACGGGGCGCGTTTCAGTGACGCCACCGATACGGCGGAACTTACGGTGATCTACACCCCCAATACCACCAACCTCAGCGCCGCTCA
>JBJKSJ010000250.1:0-5182 GCA_046704085.1 Ktedonobacterales bacterium
AGGTTGCCTGGCTGGGGCATGGCGGTTGGGGCTGGAATATGCCAAAATCAGGGAAAGGTGCGTTATAGAGGAGACACATATGGTCTTCGGCTACTTCGGGCTGTTTCTGAGCGCGGTGCTGATCCTGCGCGTGATCATTGCAATTGTGCGCGAGAAAGTGGGCTAGCGCCGGTCAGAAAGGGTAGCTGGCGGGTAAACCCGCGCCTCCGGCGGCGGCTTCGCCAGAGCCGCTTGGCCTCACTGGGTTCGGCCATTCTCGCTTGCCTGCGGCTCGCTCGCGCGTCTCTGGCGCTTGCGGAAACTGGGTTTCCGCATTCTCGCTCCCGTTGGTCGCTCGGACCTCTCGCTCGACCGCGCCTATGGGCCTGCGGCCACGAAGCCCGCCTGCGCGGGCTAGGACGAATAGAGGAAATAGGACTCTGGTCTTAGACGGACGCGACTTCAGACGGCTCTCTTTTGGCGCTCCATCCGGTATACTTCTCGTGAAAGCAGCCCTTTCCCAGAGGGAGGAACCGATGATCTATCTGTCCAGCAAAGTCTTCAACTATTTTCTGCGGCGACGCCGCCAGAAAGCACAGGTGGCGCAGAGCCAGAACCTCCCAGGCGGGTCAGGCGTGGAGACGCTGGCCGAAAGCGTCTCGCAGTGGTCGGGGCTGCGCGCACACATGACATTTACCTTCTTCTGGGTCACGCTCGCCTTTGTGGCGCTGATGCTCTGCGTCCGGCTGACGATCTTCGTGCTGCTGCACGAACCGCGCAGCGATCTCTGGCCTAGTTTCTTTATCGCGGTCACGGTTCCTGGGCTGGCCTCGATTGATGGCATCCTGGCTGGATTCGCCGCCACGCGCCGCCCGATCCAGCGGCTGAAACTGCTGGTGCTGGCAACGGCGAAGTATGCCAGCGGCGACTATACCCAGCGCGTTCAGGTCTCGCGCCCGGATGAAATCGGCCAGCTTGAGCAGCATTTCAACCAGATGGCCGAGCAACTGGTCGAGAGTATGGCGCAGCGCCAGAGCCTGGGCGAGCAGAATGCGCGCCTGGCCGAGCGCGCCCGCCTCTCGCGCGATCTGCACGACAGCGTGAAGCAGCATCTCTTCGCCGTCTCGATGCAGGTTGGGGCCGCGCTCTCGCAGGTGGAAAGCAGCAGCGAGGCGACGCGCAGGCATCTGCTGGAGGCCGAAACGCTTGTCTCCCAGGCGCAGCAGGAACTGACCGCGCTGATCCAGGAACTGCGCCCGTCGGTGCTTCAGCAGCAAGGGCTGGCGGCGGCGCTGCGCGACTTCGTGACGGCCTGGAGCCGCCAGAACAGCATTGCGGTTGATCTCTGCCTGCCAGAGCGTGTGACGCTGCCCCTGGCGGTCGAAGAGGCGCTCTGGCGCGTGGCGCAGGAGGCGCTCTCCAATGTGGCCCGCCATAGCCAGGCTACGTCAGTCCAGCTACGCCTGGAGGCTGACCCGCAGGAGGTGGTGCTTACGCTGGTGGATAATGGCCGGGGCTTCGAGCCAGCCAGCGGACCCCAGACCAGCGTTGGCCTGCATTCCATCCGCGAGCGTCTGGCAGCCGTCGGCGGAACGGTAGTCATCGAAAGCCAGCCTGGCAAGGGGACACGCATTGTGGCGCGCTGTCCCGGTTCTCAGACACGCCTGGACGCTTCAGACCTGGCAGCAAAAAGGGAGACACAGCCATGACCGAACGCATTACCGTGTTGATCATCGATGACCACAGCGTGGTCCGGCAGGGCATTCGCGCCTTTCTGGAGACACAGCCGGACCTGCACATCGTGGGGGAAGCTGGCTCCGGCGCAGAGGCGATCCGCCTAGCGCGCGAGCAGATTCCCGATGTGGTGCTGATGGACCTTGTGATGCCGGGCGGCATGAACGGCGTGGAAGCGACGCGCGAGATCAAGCGCGTCAGCCCACGCACGCAGGTGATCGTCCTGACCTCGTTCTATGAAGATGAACACGTTTTTCCGGCACTGCGGGCGGGCGCCATCTCCTATACCCTCAAGGATATTCGTTCGAGCGAACTGGCCGAGGTGATCAGGAAAGCGGCCCAGGGCGAATCGGTGCTGCATCCGCGCGTGGCGGCGCGAGTCATTCAGGAGGTGCGCGAGGCCAAACGCGCGGTTCCCCCGGCCTTCGCGGAATTGACCGAGCGCGAACTGGAGGTCTTGCGCCTGATTGCCGAGGGCAATTCCAATGCCGCCATCGCGGAGCAACTGGTCCTCAGCGAAAAAACGGTGAAGGGGCACGTCAGCAACATCTTGAGCAAGCTGCACATGGGAGATCGCACGCAGGTTGCCGTCTTTGCCTGGCAGCAAGGGCTGATGAAAGAGACGTAAGGAGGTCAGCGCCATGTATGAGCAGGTTATCCACGATTTGCGCCTGGCCTATGACCGCGCGGCGGAGGAGCGCGAGCGGAGCGAACTGCCGCCCTGGAAAGCCGAAGAGCGCCAGCGGTTTCTCGATCTGCTCCAGCAGGAGGGCAAGACGACCCTGCTGGAGATCGGCGCGGGGCATGGCCGCGACAGCCTCTTCTTTCAAGAGCAGGGGTTGCGCGTGACCTGCATCGACCTCTCGCCAGAACTGGTCAGGCGCTGCCAGCGGAAGGGGCTGAACGCCCTGGTGATGGACTTTCTCAGCCTGGATTTTCCCGCTGCGTCGTTCGAGGCGGTCTACGCCCTCAACTGTCTGCTGCATGTCCCCAATCGCGATCTGCCCGCCGTCTTGCAGCGCATCCAGGCGGTACTCGTGCCGGGCGGCCTGCTGTTTGTGAGTGTCTATGGCGGCTTCGAGCGCGAGGGCGCCTGGCCCGACGACACCTATGAGCCGAAGCGGTTCTTCTCTTATCGCACCGATGAGCAGATGAAGGCGTTCGCGCGCCCGTATTTCCAGATGGTGTCCTTCAAGACCATCGAGGTTGAGCGCGAGCCAGGCATTCACGTTCAATCGCTTGTGCTGCGCCGCCCGTGAAATCCTGCTGAGCAATCCTCAGAGACGGCCTCCCTGAGCCAGCGCGCGGTAGCGGTGATAGGTTCTGGTTGTTTCTTGTAGCCACTCATAGGCGAGGATGGGCAGCACGATCACCACCAGCCGGTTGTAACGAAACGCCTGCCTGAACTTGCCGTGCGAGACCGACGAGATTGCCCTGGTCATGCCGCAGCCGGGGCACGGCCTGCCCGTCAGATTTTTGATGAGGCAGAGCGAGCGACGCCGCTCCAGCCAGGCGGTGGGAATCAGGATGAGCAGCAGGGGCGCGAGCAGCAAGACCCCCATCTTGCCCACTGTTTTCTGCGCTTCAGTGTTCATGACCTTTTGAGCAGCGGTAGGCCGTTGCTATCCCGGTAGCTTCCCACAATAATCATCGCCAGATCGATCAGTATCCACAGGCCGCACCCGCCCAGCGTCAGCGCCATGACGATGCCGGTTGTGATCCTGCCCGTATAGAAGCGATGCGCGCCAAACATGCCCAGGAAGAAGCACAACAAGAGCGCGGTTAGCCAGTCTTTCTGCTGCGCGTATTGAATAGGGGGCAACGGACCTGAAGATGAGAGCGGCTGCATTACGAGACTGTTCCTCCGAGAAGATGAAGCCCAGGGCGAGGCCCGGACTCGTAGATAGGCGCCTCTGCCTGGCGGGCTTCGGCGTGCCTCATGCTACCGTGAATCTCGGCTGCTGTCAAGCCCCTTGCTGGCACCGGAAGGGCGCCGCAAAAGTCTCTGGGCGATCTTTCGTCGCCAGGCATGTCTGTGCAGCATTAGACCGCGATCTCCCAACTGGCCTGGGTGATCCAGGTGCTGGAGGAAGCATAGCTGAGACGGAACTGGCGCTGCGTGCCGGGCACTTCAAAAGCCAGCGTCAGCGATGCCGAAGCGCCCGGCTGGATATGGTCCAGCGGCGGACTTTCCAACGTCTGGACTCTGGTGAACTCGGTCCCAATGGCATCATAGAGCCTGAACATGGCCTGGCCTGGGTAGTGCGCCTCGCGGGAGACATTGCGCAGAAGGACCGTCAGGATCAGGAAATACCGGCCTGGCGCGGCAGATGTGCGCGTGTCGCCTGCCGAGACGTATGCGTTGGTCGGGGCGATCTCCCAGCGACCTTCAACGGTGGTGGGTACTCCCAGGCGGTAATGCTTGCTGCCGCTGAACTGGTTCGCGCCCATCTGGGGGCCGTAGCTGGCGCCGCTGGTTCCCTGGAGCGCCATGCGGTTTCCTGTCGCGAGGAAGAAGAGAAACCGCCCGCCGAACCAGAGCAGCAGCAGCACGGATACCAGGCCCAGGCCACCCAGGAAGATGGTTATGATGATGAAAAGCGTGCTATCTTGCGTAACGAAGATGGAGTTCGGGTCAGATGGCACATACCAGATGGAGAGCGTCTCGCCGATGTCATAGCTTCCACAGACATTGTATTGCACCTGGTCGGTTTGACCATTGATGTCGGTAAACTGGATGGTCGGCTCCACATTATTATCCAATGGCCGCAGCGCGTGGGTTGGCAGGAGAACCACGCCCCCGCTGTCACTTGATTCCGGGCAGTCCGCCAGGCTGACGACGGTCGCCTGCGTTTCCACCCCGGTCAGTCGCGCCCTCCAACCGGGGTAGACGAAAATCGCAATGAACAGGAAGCTCAGGCCAAAGAGGAAAAGGGCGACGACCAGCCCCGTCAAGCCATTGCGCCGTTTGATCGCAGTCCGTGGGAGATAGGCCATAGCCCCCTCGCCTTCTTTAATATGCCCAATTGATTGCTAATGGAATAGGGCAATCTGCTCCACTCTCCATTACTGCCTGGTCTATCTTAACAGGGAGTCTGTCCCTATGCAAGTGCGCAGCTAGATTCGGACGCCCCAATCTGGTATCCTGCTCCAGGGAGCGAACAGGAGGGGGCGTCATACTGCGAGCCAGCCCTGCTGGTGCAGGCGCTTCCCTCGCTTTCCACCGCTCGCAGGTCGTCCTCTGCGGGGCAGCCTCGCGGCAGGGTGAACCAGAAGGTGCTGCCCTGCCCAGGGGTACTCTCGACGCCGACCTGGCCCCCCTGCTGCTCCATGATGGTCCGGCAGATGTAGAGTCCCAGCCCTAAGCCAATGCCCGTGCCACTCTGCACTTCAATGCCTGGCGCGCGATAAAAGCGCTCAAAGATGTGCTGCTGCTGGTCCGGAGCCAAGCCTGGCCCCTGGTCACCGA
>JBJKSJ010000251.1:0-79509 GCA_046704085.1 Ktedonobacterales bacterium
TTCGCCACATCACTGGCCTCGGCTCGCGTCGGACGGGGTTGGGATACCATCGATTCAAGCATCTGCGTCGCTGTAATGACTGGGATGCCCCGTTCGTTTGCGCCGATAATGATGCGCTTTTGGATCAAGGGCACCTTTTCGGGAGGGAGTTCAACTCCCAGGTCACCGCGTGCCACCATGACCCCATCCGCCGCTGCGAGAATCGCGTTGAGATGCGTGATGGCTTCTGGTTTTTCCAACTTGGCGATGATAGGAAGCGTTCGGAGGGAACGCTTCGAGGCAACAGGCGCAGAATTGGTCATGACTGCGTTTGCTTCGACAATGACATCTCGTGCGGCCTGGATGTCGCTGGGGTGGCGAACAAAGCTCAATGCGACAAAGTCTACTCCTTGTGCGATGCCAAAGCGCAGGTCTTCAATATCTTTCTCAGTGAGCGCCTTGGCGCTCACTGCAACGCCTGGAAGGTTGATCCCTTTATGTTCACCAAGTGTGCCTCCGTGCAGAATGCGGCAGTGTACGTCGGTTGAATTTGTATCAATTACCTCGAGTTCAATCAGGCCATCGGCCAGAAGTATATGATCGCCTGGTTTGACATCCTGGGGTAAATGCTGATAGGTCGTAGATACCGCGTTGGCGTCACCAATGATGGCACGAGTTGTTAGTGTAAAGGGCTTTCCTGAGACCAGCAACACCGGGTTGTGATTCTGAAGAGCGCCTGTACGAATCTTTGGCCCTTGCAAATCCTGGAGGATAGCTACCGGCTTTCCCAGCCTGGCACAGATCGCCCGGACGCGAGCAATGACTTCGGCATGCTCAGCGTGGGTGCCATGTGAGAAGTTCAAGCGCGCGACATTCATCCCTGCCAGGATCAGTCGCTCTAAGATGTCTTCGCTCCGTGATGCCGGGCCAATAGTACAGACGATTTTCGTAGATGGCATACAAAGCCTCTTTGGAGCTTGTGCAGGTGTTCTGCCAACAATCCTCTCAAGAGGATTGCTGGCAGAACACTGTGGGACACCTGTCCGGGGGGCGCGATAGGATGTTGTCGGTAAGCTTGATCCTCTAGCCTCTGAGTGCGCTTGTTTTGTTGCCCTGGCTGCCTTACCTCTGGATGGTCTGACCGGGTTGCAGTGTGATGACCTCAATATGCTGGAGACCTGCCTTGGCAAGCTCCTCGCGGAAAGCCTGGGGCGTGCCCGTCAGCAGCGGGAAGGTGCCGAAGTGCATGGGAATCACTGCCTGCGGCTGGAGGAGCTTGCAGGCATAAGCTGCCTCGCGTGGTCCCATAGTGAAGTGATCGCCAATAGGCAGCATCACCAGATTGGGATGGTAAAGTTCGCTGATCAGTTGGAAATCGCTGAAGAGTCCTGTGTCACCTGTGTGATAGAGGGTAACACCGTTCTCTAGCTCAATTACGTAGCCGCCGGCTACGCCGCCGTAGATAATCGCATTGCCATCCAGGATTCCGCAACTATGTTCGGCGTGTGTCATTGTTACTCGGAGGCCATCAACGTTCTGGCTTCCTCCAATGTTCATTCCAGAGCAATTCTGAACGCCTTTGCTTTCCAGCCAATTGCACAATTCAAAGACGCCAACAATCTTTGAAGGTTTTGCTTCTTTGGCGATGGTGACAGCATCGCCGATGTGGTCGAAGTGTCCGTGTGTGATGAGCATCACGTCCAGATGGTCGATTTGTTTCTGATCTGCCGGGCAGGACGGATTTCCCTGCACCCAGGGGTCGATCAGCACCCGTTTCCCATGTGGAGTCTGGAGCTTGAAGGTGGCATGACCGAGCCAGGTGAGCTGGTAGCTACTGTTCTGCATGTCGATGATCTCCTTCTCTTGTTCCTGATGTTCACGCCAGAAGTTCATCCGCAAAAGTCTCTCCTCGCGTCTCTTGCAAAATGTATACTACATGCTCGTACATCCGACAACAAGGGCGTGGAGAGACTACGCCCACTCCGTATGCGTAGTCTCTTTCGCGCTCCTCAGCTTTGCACTATTGCCAGGAAGCTCTGGAGGTCGGCTGGAAGAGGGGCGCTGAAAGCGAGTTCCTGTCCGGTTGTTGGATGGGTGAAGCGCAGTTCTTTGGCATGGAGGAAAAGCCGAGGTGGCTCTGGCTCTTGCCGTCGTCCATAGGTGTGATCGCCAGCTATTGGGTGACCGATGGCGGCGAAATGAACACGAATCTGGTGAGTTCGGCCAGTGATAATCTGAACCCGCACCAGGGTGAACCGGGCAAACTCCTGTTCTACCCAGAAGAGAGTCTGGGCCTGGCGGCCATGCTGCGCTGTGATCGCCATCCGCTGCCGGTGGCGTGGATCGCGGCCAATGGGCGCCTCGATAGCGCCTTCAGCTACTGGCAAGTGTCCCTCCACCAGAGCCAGGTATCGCTTCATCACCGCGTGTTCCTGGAATTGCTGGGCAAGGTGCATGAGGGCTGTTGCTGTTTTGGCAACGAGCAGCAGACCGGAGGTATCCTTATCCAGTCGGTGAACAATGCCTGGCCGCTGTCGCTCGTCAGCGTTGACTGCATGAGCCAGGGCTGGATCGTGCTCCAGCAGCGCATCGACGAGCGTTCCTCCTGGATGGCCTGGCGCTGGATGCACGACCATACCAGCCGGTTTGTTTACTACAATGATCTGGTCGTCCTCAAAGAGAACATTGAGCGGAAGGGTAGCCGTATTGATCTTGCGCTGCTGTTCTTCATTGGGAGTGCCTTGTAGCAGGATAACGTCACCTGCCTCAAGCTGATCACTGGCCTTCGACGGGCGCTGGTTAATCAGAATATGCCCTCGCTTGATCAGCTCCTGGGCTTTTGTACGCGAGAGGTCTGCCAGCGTGCGCGCAATAAACACATCAAGACGTTCGCCTTCTGTGCCTGTATACACGAGTTGTTGCGTTTGGACATCGCCTGGCTGTTCTTTTGTCAATACATCCCTCCAAAGAGCGTTTCTCTCACGGGTGGGATGAGGATCGCTCAGTGGTAGCCTGTTCTGCCAGCGTAGGATCGGTTTTTGGGGTCTCTGGCGCATGCTTCGTGGCTGTTGGTCTTCGCCAGAGATAGATCATCAGCAGGAAGATGCCGACACAGATGGCGCTATCAGCCAGGTTAAAGACCGGCCAGATGAAAACCGGCCTGATCGTAAACAGGAGGAAATCTGTCACATATCCCAGATGGAAACGATCAATCAGGTTGCCAGCGGCGCCTCCCAAAACCAGACCAAAGCTCAGTTTAAGCAGCAAGCTGGAATGGTTTGCGAAACGAATATAGAGCCAGATAATTGTCGCCAATGCTGCGGCGATAAATACAAAGAGCAGAGCCTCATGTCCATGCTCAAAGAGGCTGAACGCTGCCCCCGTATTGCAGGCATAGGTCAGGCCAAAATGATCTCCGATGAGCGGGATATATGCAGGGGTGTTACAGACAACAAAGTGCTGCCTGATGGCAGCTTTGCTCCACTGGTCGAGGCCAATAGTCAGGCCACCGACCAGAACCATGATGAGGTCATAGAGGAAAGTACGATTTTTTATCAAACTCGTGATCGTCCTCCTGGATTGTGGGCTGTCTCCAGTTTAGTCTGGCAGTCAATACATAAGGTGGCATAGGGCAATGCTTTGAGCCTGGCTAGTGGGATCGGGCGTCCACAGTTGGTACAACGCCCGTAGGTTCCAGCGTCCATACGTGCTAGTGCTTCATTTACCTGATTGAGCAATTGTTGGGTGTGAGTGGTGATCGCCCGGTTCCGCTCTGCCTGAGAGAGCGCATCCGCGTCGTCAGCCTGGTCGCTGGACATGCCGCCGCTCTCAAGGATGGGATCGGTTGTGCTGACGGCTTCATCACCGCTGGTCAGTTCATACAGCTCATGCTCCAACCGCTGCTGCTCATCGAGTAGCCGCTGGCGCAACTCTTCCACGGGGAGCGCCTGGCTTTGATTGGTTTCGGTCATAGGTCTATCACTTTCTTGCTGATAGAGAGATTGTAGCCCAGGCGCCCCGGTAGTGGCAAGTCTCCCCTGGAAACAAGATGCGCGTGCTCGCTCGTTTACTTGACGCGCCAAGAAAAATGCTCGCTTGCCTGGGCATCTCCTATCGAGAGGCAGGATCGCTGAGGAAGCCTGTTTTGGCTGCCCTTCAGGAAACATTGTTGCATACTCAGTGCCAATGCTGAGTGAATCTTCGTGAGACCTCCTCTTGTTGCAGTCCCCTGGAGAACATATAATGTGGCCCGCCATCACCTGCTCGCTGAGCAGGAGTCTCTTTTGCTCTGAAGAAAGGGAAAGTTGCTGGAAATGAACAGTGCTGTAGGACCACTCATTGAGGAAGCTATGGCATTCCTGCGCTCGCAGACTCCATTGCGACCAGATGTTGCTATTATCCTTGGCTCTGGCCTTGGTATCCTGGCTGATGAGGTGCAGGATGCGGTGCGTATTCCCTATGCCTCCATTCCACATTTTCCGGTATCAACGGTCGCGGGTCATGCTGGCATGTTAGTTCTCGGAGACCTGGCGGGGCATCCGGTGGTTGCCATGCAGGGGCGTTTTCATTTGTATGAAGGACGGACTCCGCAGGAGCTGGCCTTCCCGATTCGCGTCTTGCACGCCCTGGGTGCAGAACTCCTGGTCGTGACTAACGCTGCCGGAGGTCTCAATCCGGCCTACCGCGCAGGCGATTTTATGCTTATGAGGGATCATCTCTTTTTGCCTGGCATGGCTGGTTTCAATCCGCTGATAGGCCCAAATGATGAGCAACTTGGCCCGCGTTTCCCTGCAATGGCAGGAGCGTATGATCTGCCTCTGCGGCGTGTTGCAAAAGACACTGCTCAGCGATTGAATATCTCTTTGCACGAAGGGGTCTATGTCATGGTGACTGGCCCCAGCTATGAGACTGGAGCCGAACTTGTTGCGTTGCGTGCCTGGGGCGCGGATGCTGTCGGAATGTCGACAGCACCCGAAGTGGTGGTAGCGCGCCATGCAGGGATGCGCGTGTTGGGGATAAGCTGTATCACCAATGCCGCAACCCCCGGAACGGAAGAACAAATCAATCACGCCGAAGTGCTGGCGACGGCGGAAGCAGTTCTCCCCAACTTTCTGGCTTTGATGCGAGGGATACTCGAAGCCCTGCCTCGCTAGTATCCCCAGTCGTTCCTTAGCAGAATATCAGGAATCTGCTGCCCAAAGCCTGGAATGTGCCAGGCTACTCATCCGGTAGGTTTGAGCGCAGCCGCTTGATCGTGCGGGTACGTCGTTTGGCCTCCAGCCGCCGCTCGCGGCTTGCTGGTGTGGGGCGTGTTGGCGTGCGCGGTATCGGTACGCGCTGCATCTCTTCCAGTCGTTCAGCCATCCGGGCAAAGGCTGCCTCACGATTTGCCCGCTGTGAGCGTCGCTCTGTAGCTGTGACGATAGCCCCACTTGGGCGATGGGTCAGTCGCACGCCCGTTTCGACCTTATTGCGATGTTGTCCACCGGGGCCACTGGCAATAAAGTAGTCGATGTCGCAGTCGCGCTCCAGCGATTCGCGGTCTGTTGGATATGTTTCGGCCATAATGAAATTGCCTGCATCTCCTCTCGGCGTGATTCTCGTAGAGAAATTTTCTCTTTAAGGTATCATAATGAGAGGGGCACGCGCAGTTGCCCGCCTTCCTTTTTCGCCTGACAAGGCAGGCGTCCACATCGACTGGGCGAGGCGCAAAATCTTTACATAATCTTGATGCGCTCTCGTCGGTATCCTTACGGCATCTTTATAGCCCCTGCCGTATCCTATCCCTGGCGCCGGATGTTCCTAATATTGCTCGTATTATATTGCTCGTGTTCCGGACCAGGAGGATGTTTTCAACTATGTTTAGCCAGGAGCCTTTGCACCCCCAGTCCCCGCCTGCTCCGAAAGAGAACAGGCGGGCGACAACGGAAGCATCTCCTTCCAACGACCTGATGCTCGATCTGGAACGCCAGGAACTTGTGCCTGGCTCCCGTCCGGGAAATAAATATGTGCGGATATATCGGGCACCTGGCCGCGAGTTCCGGCGGATCGGCCCTGATCATCTCGAAGCAACCGAGCTTGCGGCGCTGCCTCAAGCCCTTCTGCGCCGTAGGCTGGTACGCGCGAAGCGATTCCTGATCGGCGCGCCCATATCTACGGAACGATCCATCCACGAGCGGCTGAATAAGATCAGGGCGTTGGCGGTGTTGTCCTCCGACGCGATCTCGTCGGTGGCCTATGGGACGGAAGCCTCGCTGGCTATTCTCGTTGTGGCGGGAGCCGGGGCATTGTCGCTCAACCTGGGCATCGATGCGGTGATTATTGCGCTCCTCGCCATTGTGGCAATCTCCTACCGCCAGACGATCTTTGCCTATCCCAATGGGGGCGGTTCCTATATCGTAGCGAAAGATAATCTTGGCGTCGGGCCTGGCCTTGTCGCCGCTGCCTCCCTGTTAATTGATTATGTGCTGACCGTCTCGGTGAGCATCTCGGCTGGAGTGGATGCGCTCACCTCTGCTGTACCCTCGTTCTATTCCTATTCCGTTGCGATTGGACTCGTCTTTATTCTGCTGATCACGGTAGTCAATCTGCGTGGGGTGCGTGATTCGGGCACTATCTTCGCTGCGCCAACGTATCTCTTCATCTTCAGCTTTCTCCTGATGATCATCGCAGGTCTTGTGCAGGCTTTCACGCATGGGGGACTGACGCATGCGGCGCCGCCTCCCGCTATTCACGCGACTCAGATACTCACACCTTTCCTGATTCTGACCGCCTTTGCCTCTGGCTGTGCTGCCATGACAGGGGTGGAGGCGATCTCGAATGGCGTGCCTGCTTTCAAACCCCCAGAGTCACGCAATGCCGCGCGCACACTCACCTGGATGGCGATCATCCTGGCGACGCTCCTGGGCGGAACAACCTTCCTGGCGTGGCGCTTTGGGATTGCGCCAAACCCACAGAGCAACCCCACTGTGGATTCACAGATTGCCAGCATTGCTTTCACAGGGCCATTCGTCTGGATGTATTATGTCGTCCAGTTTGCCACCACGCTGATTCTGGCGCTGGCCGCCAATACGAGTTTTGCCGATTTTCCACGGCTCTCTTCCCTCCTTGCGCGCGATGGCTACCTGCCACACCAGTTTGCGTTTCGGGGCGACCGCCTGGCTTTTTCTACCGGCATCATAGTTCTGGGCATCTTCGCCGCGATCCTGCTGATTGTCTTCAATGGCAACACAGAGGCGCTGATTAACCTCTACGCGATTGGGGTCTTTATGTCCTTTACGCTCTCGCAAAGTGGAATGGTCCGGCGCTGGTGGAGATTACGTGGAGCAAGGTGGCGTCGGAGCCTGTCCATAAATTTGCTAGGCGCTTGTTCCACCGCCGTTGTCGTGGTCGTCATCACCATTACCAAGTTTGACCGAGGAGCATGGATTGTGGTGATCCTCATTCCGATGCTGGTAGTGCTGTTTCGCGGAATCCACCATCACTACCAGCGCGCACACGCCCAGATTGCGCCGCTCACTCCTATCGCCGCAGGCGAGGTGCGCCACCTTATGATCGTGCCAATAGCTGAATGGAACCAACCAGCACTGCAAAGCCTGGCCTATGCGCGCTCGATTACCCCAGACATTGTTGCGGTGCATGTGACGACCGATGCCGAAGCAACGAGCGCCCTCCAGAAAAGCTGGGAGCTATGGGTGCAACAACTCGACCGGTCTAGCACCACATCGGCGGAGGCTAAACCCGCCGATCCCGTCTCCCATCCGCATCTTATCCTGATCGAATCCCCTTACCGTGCCCTGGTAGCGCCGCTGCTCACGTATATCGATATTGTCCGCCGCCAGCATCCCAATCGGACGATTACTGTCGTGCTGCCGGAGTTTATTCCAGCGCACTGGTGGGAAGCTCTGCTACACAACCAGACGGCCTTTCGACTCAAGGCGGCGCTCTTCTTCCGCCCAGGTATTACTGTCACTAATGTGCCATATCATCTTCTCAGGTGAATAGGGCGAGAGGCGTGTTTCTGAAGGTTTATACCTTCGAGGAAGAAGTGGTACTCTCCAAAAGCTGCCCAGGGTGCCCGCAGCAGATCACCTTATGTCGCCTGGCGGCGCCTCTGAGTGAAGATATGGCTGAGCATTCTGTAGGTAAGTTTCGCGGCAAGAAAGTCTGGGTGGCTGAGTCCAGCGATGGGGGCTAATTCAACGATATCCAGTCCAACAATCTGCTTGCGCTCTGCAATGCGTTGAAAGGCGTGCAAGAAATCGTACCACCCTATGCCTCCAGGTTCAGGGGTCCCCACCGCAGGCATGTAAGCAGGATCAAACACATCCAGGTCTACGGTCACGTAGACGCGCTGGGGCAGTTGATCCAACACAACGTCAAGTCGCATTTCGCCAAGCTGATGCGCCCAGACAATTTCGAGTGGTGGGTGAATCGCGCGAATATCAGCCATCTCTTCCGGGCTGATGCTGCGGATGCCCAATTCCAACGCTCGGATGCCGGGGATTTCCAGAGAGCGTCTCATTGCACAGGCATGGCTGAGCGGCGTTCCCTCGTAGCTGGCGCGCATATCGGCATGCGCATCAAAGCTGATCAGGCCCATGGGGGCAAAACCTGCCTTTTGCTGGATAGCACGTAAGCAGGCTGGCGTGAGCGAATGCTCGCCGCCAAGAGTGACAGGGAGCTTGCCGAGCGCGAGGACTGCCGCTACGGCCTGTTCTGTATGCTTGAGCGCCGCTTCGTGTGACAACCCGACATAGGAGAGCGCAGGCCAGGTAGCGATGCTATCGCTCATGGGTGTCCAGTCGAGGACTTCGTCATAGAGATCCATCTGGGTGGAGGCGGCAATGATAGCTGCTGGACCCTGATTGGTCCCCTTGCCATAGCAGACGGTATATTCGAGCGGCGCGGGGATAATAACTGCCGAAGCCGTTTCTAGATTCCCCCAGGATTCTGGCGGATCACCGAATTGCATGGTCGGTTGTGTGACTGCTGTCGGCAGGTGTTGTTCGCTCATTCTCGTATGTTCCCGTGTTCAAAAGAAGCTGGATAGCAGCTCTCGTAAAAAGATCGGCGGGGCGCTGTATACCAAACTGGTCAAGTCGAGTGGAACCCTGGGTGTAGCGGATGGCTTCTCCTGGACAGATAGGCGGGAGACGCCGCAGCCACCCCTCTTGTTCAAGCCGTGAAAGCGCCTCGTGACTGACGCTCTCTGTACCACATGCGCGGGCCAAGACGGCGAGTGTTGGTGGGCCAAGGCCACTGCTCTCCAAAATCCTGAGTGCGAGGACGATCTCCCAATCAGCCCAACTGGAAGGAAGGTTCCCTGCGTGGGTTTCGGGGACGCTGATAGCAGGACTGGAAGATAAAAAAGCGCCAGGTCCAGGAAAGCTCATCGCGCGACCTGCTATTTTGGGTGATTCTCCTCCTAGCAGCAACCCTGGCGTGGGGAGACCACCAGCCGGATCGATGTGCTGGATTAGTGGCAGGGTGGAGGGCAAAGCCCGTGCCAGGGCTGCCAAGGTTGCTCGTGAAGGATTGGCCGCCGATGGGTGGGCGGATTCCAATTTTGAGAGATAGCCCTTCGATAGCCCGGATCGTTCTGCAAGCTCGTTCAAGCTCAGGCCCGCTACCTGGCGAGCCATCCGCAGGAGCAGCCCCCATCTCGCGGCCCAGATTCCCTTTGTCTGCTGTTGGGTGGGTAGAGTTTCCATTGTTCCTTCGCATTCTGTTGGTGCAGGCTCAGTATAGCACAAGGATCGCCTCTCTGTTCCTGAATCCTGCGCGTAAAGTCTGTGGATTGGTAGCAGCCTTCAGAATAGACCGCATATCGGCGTCAGTGTAGTAGTGATCGGGGTATATCCCTTGCGAAGAAAAGAAAGGGTAAGGGTGCTCTATGATACTCTCAATACCTGTTGTCTGCTGATTGGGATACAGTTTCCCTGAACATACGAGGAGAATCTATGCAAGGATCAACACCTGGAGAGGTGTTTCGCCTTCCAGATGGGCGGGCGTTGGGCTTTGCTCAATTTGGCGCCCCTGCTGGGCAGCCGCTTATCTTCTTTCACGGTCTTGGGGCTTCACGGCTCACACGTCATCCTGATGATTCGATAGCGCAGTTGCTGGGGGTTCGCCTCATTACGGTTGATCGTCCAGGCATTGGCTTCTCTAGTCCTCAGCCTGGCCGTACATTGTTGGATTGGCCCGATGATGTGGGCAAGCTTGCCGATGTGTTGGGGATCGACCAGTTTGCAGTGCTTGGATGGTCTGGGGGCGGAGCGCATGCCCTGGCTTGCGCTTATAAAATGCCGGGGCGGCTCTCTGGTGTCGGTGTGGTGAGTGGTGGTGCGCCCCTGGTTGCTTCGGGACAGGTGGATTACCTGACACCCCAGTGGCGAGGCGTGGGTCATCTCATGCGCTATACCCCCTGGATCGCCCGATTGTTTGCCTGGCAGCAAGGACGCCAGGTTCACCACCACCCATGCCAGGTTGTTGAGCGAATCATTGCGCGGTTTCCCCGCTCAGATCGAGCCGTTCTGGCTGATGGGCGCATGCGCGCTATGATGCTGGAAACAACAGTGGAACTTTATCGCCAGGGCAGCCGAGGCTTCTATGATGATATGTTTGTGCTGTCGCGTCCCTGGGGGTTTCGTCTCGAGGATATTCGCTGTGATGTGTATCTCTGGCATGGTGAAGAAGATACGCTTCTTGCTCCGGCATTTGCACGCTACCTCGCGCAAGCATTGCCCCATAGCCACATCACTTTTTATCCAGGCGAAGGGCATTTTCTGCTGCTTGCGCATTGGCAGGATTTGCTCAGAACATTGACAGTACCGCAACGTGTCAACGCCGCCAGATAGTTTGGGGCAGACCAATCGCGCTTCGTAGGTTCTCTTCTATCAGGCGTGTTCTCCAGGGCAGCGATCAAGATCACCATTGATCCCAATGAACGATGGAGTCTAGTGGTTCACGTTGAGCCGGAGAGAAGTCGGTCCCTTTGGTGTAGGCCACCGGGATCATCGCGGCCTGGGTGATCTTCTCATAAGGGATGCCAAGCACCTGGGCAGCATCTTGCTCGAAGAAGAGGTGAATGGTTGTCCAGGCGCCACCCAGGCCGCGCGCGCGTGCAGCGAGCATGAAGCTCCACGCGGCAGGCAGGATCGATCCCCATGCGCCAGCCTGTTCACGGCTTGATTTACCCTCCAGGCGGCCTTTGATGCAAGGAATGACCAGAACCGGCGCTTCGTGCAGATGGGCAGCCAGGTAATCTGAAGAGTCGATGACGCGCTGCAACGTTTGCTCGCGCGGAGATTCCCCCAATGCCTTGGGAACGGCGCCAGCGCGATAGACCTCGTAGCCGCGTCGGTAGATGTCGCCAAGCGCCTGGCGCCTGGTGGGGTCAATGATGACGACAAAATGCCATTGCTGACGATTGCCGCCTGTGGGAGCTTGAACAGCGACCTCCAGGCACTCTTTGATAACTGCTGGCTCAACGGGACGAGCAAAGTCAAGGCGTTTGCGCACGGACCGAGTGGTAGTCAGTACTTCGTCGGCAGTAAGATTGATCAATGGCATACAGGGTCTCCCTCTTGATTCTGTCGCATCAGCCGCTTCTAGGCGATGGAAAGTTGTACTTTGAGCATCCCATGCTCTGCGGCGCATGCAAATGCTTCTACCCCGCGCTCAAGCGGATAGGTAGCGCCTAATAACGGGGTTACGCTGATGCGCTGCTGCGCCAGTGCGCGCAGCGCGGGTTCAAACGGCCCGCAGCGCGAGCCAACAACGGTTATTTCATCAACAACAAATGGCGCCAGGTCGATGGCGGCTCTCCGAGCTACCGTGCTTTTCAGAATGATGGTTCCGCGTGGTCTGACAAGCTGCCTGGCTATTTCCAGGCCAGATACGCTGCCTGTGCATTCGATAACAAGGTCAAAGTCGGGAGATGACTGCTCTGCCTGCTGATCTGCCGTTCGTGTTTCCAGCCCCAGGCTTCTAGCGAGCGCCAGTTTCTCAGCATGCCGACCCTGGAGGGTTACATGCGCGCCCGCGAGCCGCAGGACCTGGGCCGCTAGCAACCCCAATTTTCCATCCCCTAGCACTAATACAGAACTGGTTGGGCGTACCTGTACTTGTTCCAGCATCTCAAAACATGCAGCAAGTGGTTCAACGAAGGTGGCATCGGTATCAGGGATGCTCTCCGGGACCAGATGAAGGTTCTCAACCGGAAGCGTTACATATTCGGCAAAAGCGCCGTCTTTCTGAAGGATGCCCAGTACCCGTCGCTCCTGACAGTGCGTTCGCATGCCACTGCGACAGCGGGGGCAGACGCCGCAACTGATATTGATTTCGCCCACAACGCGCCGCCCGATCAGGTCGGGTTGGGAAGCACATAGCTCCACCTGGCCGACAAACTCGTGGCCGGGCACCCCCGTGAAGCCTTTGTACCCTTGTTGAAGCTCCAGGTCGGTATGGCAAATCCCGGCACGCTGGACGCGGATGAGCGCCTCGCCAGCTAAGGGAACTGGGCGTGGGCAATCACGCATAAACCGGATAGTGCCATTCGAGAGCGAGAGCGCATTCATGGCAAAGGCTTTCTGTAGTGGCATCGGAGAACGCTGGGTGTTCATTTTGAGGCACTCTATCATGCCACACTCGTCAACGCAAGGGCCACGCCATAAAAACTGTCGCGCGCCGATTGAAAGCCGTGTGTCTATGTGCTATCATTGAGACATCGCCAGGGAGAGGCGAGAAGCGGCTGGCATATGGGAAGGCATGACAAGGCGCTGTCTCAAAAGCTTGTGGGCAGAGAAGATTCGAGGAGCAGGCATGGACCATGTTATCAAGCGAGAACTTCTGAGCGAGCGTGTTCGCCTGGTCAAGCCCTCAGGGATTCGGAAATTCTTCGATATTGTGGCGGGCATGCCTGAGGTGATCTCGCTGGGGGTGGGTGAACCTGATTTTGTCACACCGGAACATATTCGCCGCGCTGGCATTGCTTCAGTAGAGGCCGGTGAGACGCACTACACCTCCAACTATGGTATCCCTCAACTCCGCCAGGCAATTGCCCGGCATCTTCGCCACCTGTATGAAATCGACTATGATCCACTCCATGAGATTTTTGTGACGGTGGGGGTGAGCGAGGGGGTTGATGCTGCGTTGCGCGCCCTTGTCGATCCTGGTGATGAGGTTGTGACGCCCGACCCTGGCTATGTTGCTTACGAGGCAGGCATTGTCTTTGCTGGAGGAGTATCAGTACCTGTACCCAGCTATGCCCAGGATAACTTTGAGGTGAAAGCGACTGCGATTGAGGCGGCCATTACCCCGCGTACCAAAGCTCTTCTCTTCGGCAACCCCAATAATCCGACCGGCGGCGTGATTGGACGGCAAGAGCTAGAGGCGATTGCTGATGTGGCGCGGCGGCATGACTTGATTGTGATTGTCGATGAGGTATACAGTCGGCTCACCTATGAGCTGGAGCATACGTGCATCGCTGCTTTACCGGGGATGCGCGAGCGCACTGTGCTGCTGGATGGCTTCTCGAAGGCGTATGCGATGACTGGCTGGCGAATTGGCTACGTGGCCGCGCCTCAGTCAATTTTGGATGCGATGCTGAAGATTCATCAGTATACGATCATGTGCGCTGCAACGATGAGCCAGGCAGCTGCGCTGGAGGCGCTGCTGCATGGTGAGGCGGATGTGCAGCGTATGGTAGCGAGCTATGCTGAGCGCCGCAGGGTGATGGTCGATGGCTTGAATCAGATCGGGCTGACTTGTAGCGACCCCAAAGGCGCCTTTTACGCCTTCCCAGCGATTTCGCGCACCAACATGACCTCGGAGGAGTTTGCTGAGCGCCTCCTCTTTGAGGAGAAGGTGGCAGTCGTCCCTGGGGATGCTTTTGGCGCGGCTGGTGAAGGCTTTGTGCGCTGCGCTTATTGCACGGCACAGGAAAAGATCGAGGAGGCGCTGGAGCGCATGGGTCGCTTTGTAAAGCGCCATTCATGATGCGCTCGCAGACGTTGCAGAGAATAAATTAAGAAGCGGAGCCATGTTATAGCCAGAGAGCGGTGTACTCTCTGGTGTCAAAGTCAATGAGGCTGTGATGGCGATACTCTCTGCTGTGGATTATGAAGTGGTGATTGGGTTGGAGGTCCACGCTCAACTGCTCACCGCGAGCAAGATGTTCTGCCGGTGTAGCGCCAGCTATGCTGATGCTGCCCCCAATACGCATAACTGCCCCATTTGCATGGGACTGCCAGGGGTCTTGCCAGTCATCAATGAGCAAGCCGTTGAGTATACCGTGATGACGGCCCTGGCACTCAATTGCTCCATTCCATCTTTCTCCAAGTTTGATCGCAAGAACTACTTTTACCCTGACTTGCCGAAGGGCTATCAAATCTCCCAATATGATATTCCGCTGAGCCGCAATGGCTACCTGACGATCCGGCTAAAGGATGAAGAGAAGCGGATCGGTATTCACCGCGTTCACCTTGAAGAAGATACCGGGCGGCTGCTCCATCGTACTGGCCCCGATGGAGTGTCCTTCAGTCTGGTAGACCTCAATCGCGCTGGTGTGCCGCTCATCGAGATTGTCAGCGAACCAGATATGCGCTCATCGGAAGAAGCCCGGCTCTATCTGCAAAAGCTGCGGACGACGTTGGTCTATCTGGGCGTGTCGTCGGGGCGCATGGAAGAAGGAAGCCTGCGTTGTGACGCGAATGTCTCCGTTCGACCCGTAGGGGAAACACGCCTGGGCGTCAAGACAGAAATCAAGAATATGAACTCATTCCGTTCGGTGCAACGCGCGCTGGAGTATGAAGCTGCGCGGCAAATTGCCCTGCTGCACGAGGGAGGGGCGATCTCGCAGGAGACGCGTGGTTGGGTGGAGGGCAGAGGGATAACGGTCTCTCAGCGTAGTAAAGAACACGCGCATGATTACCGCTATTTCCCTGAGCCAGATTTGCCGCCGCTGGTACTAAGCCAGGAGTGGATCGAGGCCGTTCGCGCAAAGATGCCAGAGTTGCCTGATGCGCGGCGCCAGCGTTTTATTGAGCAGTACAATCTCTCTCCCTACGATGCTGAGGTCTTGACATCTGACAGGGCACTGGCTGATTATTTTGAACAAGCGGTTGGGCTGGCTCATGAGGGAACGCTGCCTGGCCGCGCCAAGGCAGTCGCAAACTGGATTACAGGCGATCTCTCGCGGCTCTTGAATGCTGCGGGCAAAGAGATAGGCGCGTGCCCTGTGACGCCGAACGGTTTAGCCGGGCTGATTGATCTGATCGCCCAGGAGCGCATCGGCGGCAATCAAGCCAAAGAGGTGTTGGAAAAAGCCTTCGCCAGCAGGCGCCAGCCAGTTGAGATCGTTGAACAAGAAGGGATCGCTCAAATGAGCGATCAGAACGAACTGGAGCGGCTCATTGAGGAAGTCCTGGCGGCCAGCCCCAAGGCGGTTGAAGATTTTCAGCGTGGTAAAGAATCTTCTGTCACCTGGCTGATCGGTCAGGTAATGAAGCGCAGCGCTGGGCGCGCCAAACCTGCATTGGTACGCCCGTTGCTGCTGGAAAAATTACAAGCCAAATCATCATAGCTGGTGTCGGCTGCTGCGACGTCGGCGAGAACCGATGGCAAAGGGCTTCTGCAAAACAGGAGCGAAACAATGGGGACTCCGGCGCAATGGTGCGCCATCACATTGTAGAGAAAGGGAACCCGGCAATGCACAAAGCTGTGCCAGAATCGGCGCCAATCAACCCCTATCACATGGCGGTAGCTCAGTTTGACGTGGCTGCGGAGAAGTTGAATCTGAGCGAGGATATGCGTCAGGTTCTGCGCTATCCCAAGCGCGAATTGATCGTCAATTTCCCAGTGCGTATGGATAACGGCTCAATCCGCATGTTCACGGGCTTTCGTGTGCAGCATAACGTGAATCGTGGACCAGCCAAAGGGGGCATCCGCTTCAGCCCCGAAGTGACCCACGATGAGGTCAAAGCGCTTTCCATGTGGATGACGTGGAAGTGTGCAGTGGTAGGTATTCCCTATGGAGGCGCGAAGGGTGGCGTCATCTGCAACCCGAAAGAGATGAGCATTGGAGAGCTAGAGCGCCTCACCCGGCGCTATGCTACAGAGATTGCGATCTTGATCGGCCCCACGAGCGATATTCCTGCCCCTGACGTGAATACCAACTCCCAGGTGATGGCCTGGATTATGGATACCTACTCGATGCACGCGGGCTATTCAGTTCCCGCAGTTGTGACTGGCAAGCCTCTGGCAATAGGAGGCAGCGAAGGGCGCAACGATGCAACCGCCAGTGGAGTGGTATCCGTAATTAAGAAAGCGGCTCAACATCTGAACATGAAGCTGCCAGGATTGCGCGTAGCTATCCAGGGGTATGGGAACGCTGGAGCTATCGCGGCGCGCCTGCTGCATGCTGAGGGGTGTAAGATCGTGGCGGTGAGTGATACGCAGGGGGGCATCTATAACGAGGCGGGGTTGGACCCATCCAGGGTTTCGCTGCACAAGCAGGAGCAAGGGACGGTGGTTGGCTTCCCTGGTACGCAGAAGGTAGGCATCCGCGAGGTGTTAGAGTTGCCTTGCGATATTCTTATTCCCGCTGCGACGGAGGGGATGCTGACGATTGAGAACGCTGAGCGGGTTCAGGCAAAAATTGTCGCCGAGGCCGCCAATGGTCCCACGACGCCTGATGCGGATCGCATCTTCTACAAACGGGGGGTCTTTGTCATCCCTGATATTCTAGCGAATGCTGGAGGAGTGACCGTCAGCTACTTTGAGTGGGTGCAGGATCTTCAGAGCTTCTTCTGGAGCAATGAGGAGATTGCAGCCAAGCTTGAGACGATCATGTCACGGGCTTTCCAGTCGGTCCTGGAGAAGTCGCTTGCCTATCAGTGCGATATGCGCACGGCGGCATACATGGTTGCCATTGCGCGTGTAGCCGAGGCGACCCAACTGCGCGGCATTTATCCGTGATAGTCCCCCAGAACCCTGGCTCTGGATCAAAGCAGAGCTACTAGGAGAGGAGCCGCTGCTGGCTTCCAGCGGGTCTATTCCTCGCTGTATCTGTTCAGCAGCGGCTCCTCTTTCTTGGAATGTCGCGTTATGTGGCGCACGCGCCACAACAGTCTTCTACACGCTATTGCTTATGAAGCAGGAATCAGGTGAATTAACGGGGAACTCTCAAGAGCCAGGCGAACAGGCTGGTACACCATCTTTTCCTGTGTCCTCTCTCCCGAAGAGGAAGAGAATATTCCAGGAGCGCCCCGCTCAGCCGGGTCAAGCCGTTCACTCTGCTCAGGATGAACGGCTGGAACGCCTTCGAGAACTGCGCAAACAACGCCAGCAATCTGGTTCTGGGCAGCTTCCTTCAGGAGGATACGAGCGGCGAGGATTGCCAACCCCTCCTCCGCCTCAGCCAGCATTTCAGGAGATCGTCAGAAACTGGTGGTATCATGGCCCCTTTCCAAGCCAATCGCCATCTCCACGTTCCGCAGGCGCCAGCGAGAGCAAAACAGGGGAAGATGCGTTGCGCCGCTCCCAGACAGGGGAATCTAGACCCTGGGAGGCCCGAACAAGAGCCTTGCTCACCCAGGGTCATAAGACGCTTGCCATCGTAAAGGTTAAGGCGCAGGTGCTTGCGAGCCAGGCCAAAAGCTTCCTCAACCAGAAGATGCAAAGTCAGCACCAGTCTCCTAGGAGCGAAGAGACGGTGCCGGGAATGATTGTTCTTGGTTTTGCCCCTGCTATCTCTCGGCAAGAAGCAGCGCAGGTGATCGGCGTCCTTGGAGGCAAGCCGCTGCGCCACAAGGCGGCGCTCAATGTATATCAGGTCGCCGTACCTCCTGGACAAGAGGAGTTCTTGATCCAGCAATATCTGCTTCAACCTGGCATTGTTTCTGCCACCCTGGAACGGGTTCCTCCTCCGCAGCACTGACTCATGGTAGATGGGATTGTTGCTGCTCTGCCTGAAAAGAGCGCCTGATATTTCTCTTCAACAAGAAGCATGTCTTTGCAAAGGAGTAGCGAATGCCAGACCAACAAGCAGACCAGGGTGTTCACGTTGACTTTGATGTGCCAGCCAGGATGCGTGATGGGATCACTCTGCGCGCCAACATCTATCGCCCAGCCACCGAGGGGAGCTATCCAGTCTTGCTGACGCGCCTGCCTTATGGCAAAGATTTTCCGCTCGGCTCGTCGGTTCTGGACCCGGTGCAGGCAGCCCGACGCGGCTATATCCTGGTGGTGCAGGATACACGGGGACGCTTTGCCTCTGAGGGCGAGTGGTATCCGCTGCGAGATGAGGGGCCAGATAGCTACGACACGATTGAGTGGGCAGCAACCCTTCCAGGGAGCAATGGGAAGGTGGGGATGTATGGCGCTTCCTACTTTGGCTTTACCCAGTGGGTGGGCGCCATCGAGCGCCCGCCGCACCTGGCTGCGATGTTTCCCCATGTCACCTGGGCCGATCCGCATAATGGCGTGTTCAGCCGGGGAGGCGCCCTGGAGTTAGGGATTCAGGCAAGCTGGCTGCTTGAGACTGGCCTGGATACCGTGCTGCGCCGGGAACGAGGCAATCCTGATCCGCGTGTGGGCTTTAGTAAACTGGTGGCGCTGGCGCATGAGATAGATCACCTCCCCAATGAAGGCTATCGCTCTCTCCCGCTGAAAGCGTTTGAGCCATTCCGCCACACTGATCTGGGCCAATCATTTTTCGATGCCATTGAGCATCCTTTTGCGCCAGCATATTCAGCCCCCTCGACCATCCTGGGGCATCATGCTCAGGTAAGTGTGCCAACCTATAATACGGGAGGCTGGTATGATATTTTTCTGGCGGGTACGCTGCAAAACTATCAAGAGATGCGCGCCAAAGGCGCAACCTCAGAATCCCGCCAGCCCATGCTTTTGATTGGCCCCTGGTCGCATACTAATGCTGGTCATACGGTGGGGGATGTCGCCTTTGGCTATGGCGCGTCAGCGGCGCTCATTAACCTTCAGATTGATTTGATGAGCCTGCAATTGCGCTGGTTTGATCGCTGGCTCAGGGGAATAGAAAACGGGATTGACCGCGAGCCGCCAGTCAGGCTCTTTGTGATGGGCGAGAATGTCTGGCGTGATGAGCAGGAGTGGCCGCTGGCGCGCGCGATACCCACTCCGTTCTACCTGCATAGCAATGGACACGCCAATACGCTCGCTGGTGATGGCTCACTGAGTCTGGAACTTCCAGGCGATGAGTCGGTTGATCGTTTTGTCTATGATCCGCTCAATCCCGTCCCCACCCTGGGCGGAGCCTTGCTGATGCCGCCAATTTATCGCCCTGGCCCGCGCGATCAGCAGCCGATTGAGCGTCGCGCAGATATGCTGGTCTATACGAGCGCGCCATTGGAGCGCGCGCTCGAAGTGACCGGGCCAGTGACGGTCAGCCTCTGGGCCGCTTCCAGCACGCCAGACACTGATTTTGTGGCACGGTTAGTCGATGTGTATGAAGATGGCTTTGCGCAAAACCTGACGGATGGAATTATTCGCGCGCGGTATCGTCACAGCCTTCAGTCGCCTGAATCATTGGAGCCAGGGAAAGCCTACGAGTATACTATTGATCTGTGGGCGACGAGCAACGTCTTTCAGGCAGGCCATTGCATTCGTCTGGATATTACCAGCAGCAACTTCCCGCGTTGGGATCGTAATCTAAACACCAGCCATGAGATTGGCACTGATGCGGAGGCGCAAAGCGCCACGCAGACCATTATGCACAGCCGTGTGTATCCCTCTCATGTCCTCTTGCCAGTGATTCCACGTTAGCAACGAAGCGAGTGAGCCGGTGCGAACCAAAGCCATTCCAAAGCGTGGTTCAGATGATCCGCCTAATGAACACACATGGGTGCGTGATAAGGATGCCACGCGGCAGCGTATTTTAGACGCGGCGGAGGAGGTTTTTGCCGAGAAAGGGTATCATGGGGCAGTCGTAGATGACATCATTCGCGTAGCAAAAACGTCCAAAGGCGGTTTCTACTTCCATTTTCCCAGCAAACAAGGGATTTTTCTGGCGCTGATTGAGGCGCTGGCGCCAAAACTGATGGCAGCGGTGGATCGCGCTATTGAACGCGAGGAAACGGCTACTGCGAAGGTTGACGCGGCGCTGCGCACCGTCTTAGATCAGTTTTCCCGTCATCGCCGCTTGAGCAAGATTTTACTGATAGAGGCCAACGGGCTGGGGCATGGGTTTGACGAGAAGATTATCGAGATTCACGGCCAGTTTGCAGTCTTGATTCAGCGGTATCTCGATCTGGCCGTAACTGAAAAGGTCATTGAGCCGCTGGATACCGAACTCGCCGCCTATGCCTGGTTTGGGGCGATCAATGAAGTGGTCGTACGTTGGCTGGTGACGCCAGACCCTGAGCCTCTGGATCGCTCATTCCCCGCACTGCGCGCCCTGCTCTTGCGCAGTGTGGGAATGATCATCTCTTGAGGTCTTTATTTCCAGCGCGTCAGGATCGTCTCGCGCTCAAAGAGCCGCGCGGCCAACCGCAGCAAGACGACATCGACGATGACAATAAGCGTCGCCAGGACCAGCATGGTGACCGTGTTGACAACGGAGATGCCCAACAGTTGACTGAAGAACAGGATCAAGATGGGCAAAATGACAAACGTGTTCAATTGCTCGGCGGCGCGCGGGTCGTTAGAGCGCGAGCTGACCATCAGCCCAATACAGACACTCAGTAATGTGAGTAAGGGTACCACGATAAACATCGCCAGCAGCCAGGTTGAATTAAAGATCGCGCTGTAGACAGCATCACTTAGCACCAACAGGCGCGCCATGACGAGATAGATGATGAAACAGAGCCAGGTGCTTAAAACACCCGGAATCAGCGCCGCCAATCCTTTCGCAAGCAATAATTCAGGGATAGAGATAGGCGTCGCCAGGAGAGGTTCCAGACTACGATCTCGCTTCTCCCCCACAATGCTATAAGCCGCCATTGCGACTGGCAATGGCAGGGCCAGAATCAGGAAGAGGAGCATAAACTGGTTGGCAAGAGCCGCTTGAAAGATTTCGCCCGGCTGAAGATTGTGGAGCGCGGGATTCTGGCGGAGAAAGGCGGGCAAGCTATTGCCCACGCCAAGCTGTTGGGCAGAGACGGTGCGGGCAACTCCCAGCAGGATTAAAGGGACCGCTGTGAGTACCAGCGGCAGCAGAATGCCGATGAGTAAAATATAGCGATTCTTGAACGCATCCAGCCATTCTTTGATAACTACAATGCGGATACGCCGTAGCGAACTGGTACTCATCCGTGCCTCCATTCTCTTGTTGCTCCACCTGACGGCGTTCGGAGAACCGGGGGGTGTTGTGATACCTGGCTGCGTGGCATTGGTGTTCCTGGCTGATAGTCATCAGCCAGGAGGGTCAAATAGGCATCCTCCAGAGAGTGGGCTGCCTCCCCTACTGAGAAAAGATCGGCGCCAGCTTCTACCAGCCGCCGTACCATTGCCGCTGTGGCTTCCTGGCGTTCTGCGCCAGTTGTTAACGTAGCCGTCAGTGTATCGCCAGAAAATGTGACAGTACGGACAAATGGCAGCGCGTTCAACAACGTCTGATACGTGGCCGGGCGCCCACGCATCCGAAATGTCACTTGCGGCTCCCACAGTTCCTCACGCAGATGCTCAGGGGTATCCACGCGCAGTAAATGCTGGCGCATGATGCCGACGCGATCACATAATTGATCGGCTTCAACCAGATTGTGGGTACAGAGAAAGACGGTGCGCCCCTCGGCGCGCAGTTCGGCAATCGACTCACGCACCATTCTGGCCGCTTCTGGGTCCAGCCCGCTGGTTGGCTCATCCAGGAACAGCACCTGTGGCTCATGAAGCAGCGCGCGCGCGATGGCTAGTTTCTGCTTCATCCCCTTCGAGAAGCTGGCAACCGGGTCTTTCCGTTGATTCCAGAGGTCCATTAACTGAAGATAGCGCTTTACCTGGACCTCACCATCGGTGACATCATAGAGGCCAGCGAAGATGCGTAGGTTTTGCTCGGCGCTTAGGCGCTCGTATAATCCAGGCACTTCGGTGAGGAGTCCAACGCTGCGACGAATAACCGCATTGACCTCATCACTGATCCCAATCTGCTGCCCAGCGACCCAGGCTTCGCCAGAAGTGGGGGTGATGAGCGTACTGAGCAGACGCACAGTGGTGGTCTTGCCTGCGCCATTAGGGCCAAGGAACCCAAAAACCTCACCCTGGTCAATCTCCAGGGAGAGCGATTCAACGGCGGTTGTGGTATCAAACCGTTTGGTTAAGTTGACGGTCCGAATCATATCTTCCCCCGCCCACTTGTGGAGTTGTGTGCAAGCGGCCACAATGTCAATCAGATCGCGCTAATAGCTGGTGGTAGGATGGATGTCGTGCCCCGTATTATAACCCATGCGTTTGATGGAAGCTAGAGGGCTTCAGCGCAGCAATACAGGAAAGCCCTGAGCTACTGAAAATGTGCGCTTTTCAGAGCATCTCGCTCGTAGTATCATACACGAGAGCGAGGATGAGCAATTCGGAAAAGGGGTTGTGCGCACCAAGAGAGGCTGGGGCAAAGGTAGGCGATAGGGAAGCAAAATGTCTGTGGAGTCTCCTGTGCGGCTAGCTTTGCGCTAATGGGAGAGATTTATGGGATTAGATGCAGGAGCATCAAAGCAACGAACGCCGGAAGATTTGCTGGGGAGCGTGCTTGGAACGTGCAAGCTAGAGCGCATCCTGGGACGTGGGGGCATGGGTGTCGTCTATCTTGCCCAGCAATCGCGCCCACATCGTCAGGTCGCGGTGAAAGTGCTGCTGCTGTCGCTGATGCCTGATCCAGAGCGCCGCGCGCGCTTCTTGAAACGTTTTCGCCGAGAGGCTGATGCGGTTGCAGCTCTGGATCATCCCAATATTTTGCCCATCTACGAATATGGCGAGCAGGCTGATCTGGCCTATCTGGTGATGCCTTACGTCAGTGGTGGAACACTGCGTAATCGTGTCGAGCGCAAGGGACAGCTCTCGCTGGCAGAAGTAGCAGGCTTTCTAGCACAGGTGGCGGCTGCATTGGATTATGCTCATGCGCGGGGGGTCATTCATCGGGATGTCAAGCCGCAAAATATGTTGCTCTATCCTGATAAGCGCCTGATGCTCAGCGATTTTGGGATTGCTAAAGTGGCCGTGCAAGCGGCAGCCGATGAGGATGGGCCACTGGCGCCGCAGTTGACAACCCAGGGCCATGTGGTCGGCACCCCTGATTATATTGCGCCTGAACAGGCGATGGGCCAACCTGTAGACGCGCGGGCAGATATTTATAGCCTGGGAGTGGTTCTGTTCTATCTAGTAACAGGGCGTGTGCCTTTTATTGCGCCGCAGCCAATGACAGTGGCGGCGCTGCATGTGAGCGAGCCACCTCCAGCCCCACGCCAGTTTCGCCCAGACCTCCCCCCAGCGGCTGAGGCGGTGATTCTCAAGGCGCTGACGAAAGAGCCTGCCGGGCGCTATCGAACAGCTGGCGATCTCTCGCGGGCCTTTCGCGCCGCGCTGCCCACACTCCCGGCGCCCGCGCCAGCGGTGGGCCGCCATCCTGCTGCTCCTAAAGCGACGGTTTCTCCGCCGATAGCGCCTCCACGAGCAAATCCTGCCGGAAGCGCATTACCGCCTCCTGCGTCTCCATTAGCCGCAGCGGGAAATAATCAGGGAAAGATATTCACTCGCCGACGCTGGCTGGCAATAGGCGCAACCTTGCTGATTATTATTCTGGCGGCTGGCGGAGTCTATGCTGCAACCAGGATTGGCAAACAGCAGACGATAGGTGGTTCGACGGTGACGGCTCCTCCTATGAGGACGCCTATCCCAACGAGTACGTTTACGCCTACTCCTACAAATACGCCTACTCCCACGCCTACCAGCACGCCCACGCTGCCAGTCTATACAGCAGAGCAGTTTGAGCCGCAACAGAGCGACCTACCTGCTGGAGCAGCCGAGAGTGGTCCTCAAACGGCGGTGACGGCAGATCAATTTCATCAGCTTTATCCTGCTGGGAGCCGGGTCGTCGATCCAACGCAAGGGGACTATCATTGGCAAAAAGACATCTTCATCGAGGTTGATCAAGGGAATAGCGTGTATCTGGAGATTGCTATCGATCAGTTCAACGCGACAGTCGATGCGCAGCACTATTTTCGGGATGTAGCTCCGCATATCCAACCAGATGCCCAGCAGCACTCCATCGGGCAACAGGAGGAGAATGGCTACTGCTGTGATGGCAACCCCACTGCCTATAATGTCTTTTTCCAGGATCAAAATGTGACGGTGATTATTCAGGTGGTGCCGTCTAGTAATGTGTCTCAGGCGATGCAGGATGGGCTGAGTGTGGGGATGAAGATGGATCAGCGCGCTCATCAGCCGACTCAAACGGGTCTGGCTGATCGTCGGCTGGCTGACCAGCAGCATCGCCTGGTAGCATCGGCGTCTCTCTGAATTGGTTGGCAGGTGCCTGAGCTTGCGGCATGGCTGCGACAGGTAATAGTGTGCTGGCAGGCATCGGTGCGCCTACTGGTAGCTTAGGCTGGGTAGACCACAAGAACCGTGTCAAAACCAGTGTTATCCCCACGAGCAAGGGCAATAATTGCCAGATGCCAGGGAGGCCAAAGAGTTCGCCCCAATTATTATCAAGCTGCGCGTGGGTAAACAGCGGCGCCTCCCTCCAGAAAGCGGACCAGAGTGTGGCAGCAGAGAGCGCAGGATGCTCTGGGTTGGGCTGGATGCCCAGCAGTAGGGGCAGCACCCGCTGAGTCAGAGGAGCATCAAAGCGTGGATCGTTAAGCGGAAAGACAGCGGTTGCCAGCGTGACGATGGCGATAGAGCAGCCAATCAAGATGGAGGCAACGCTTCTGACCCACCCCCGCTGCTGGAGGACTGGCGCGATGGGCATGATGAGAAACGGGAGCGCGGGGATAAAGTGACGTGGCCCCAGACTGTAGCCCCCGTCCCAGGCATAGTAAGAGATCACAAAAAGGAAATAAATAATCACGATGCTTAGCCAGAGCGTTGCCTCGCTGCGCCAGGCGCGCTGGCGGAAGAGCAGCACGAAGCCGGGGAACGCGAGCAGCAGGAAAGGGGAAAGCAAGAACAACCCTCGATAGGGTCCAAACGTCGTTTGCAAGAGGGCGTCCAGATGGGGCGCCGTTATCCCCAGGAGTCCCTGCGATTGCCCAACCCGGAACGCTTCTGGGCCTGCCAGGTTGGCGTAACCCTGGTTGAAAGGACCACCAAAGCAGAGCGTATTATAAAGGGCAAGAATTACGAGCGAGGGCAGTGATCCCAGGCCAAGAAGTACTATCGGGCGGAGACGGCGCGCATGGTAGATGGCGTAGATAGCCAGGCAGCCGACGATGAGGGCGGTGGGATACTCGGTAATGACGGCATAGCCTGCGAGAAGCCCAGCGGTGAGATAATGCCGCTCCGAGAGTGTGCCCTGCCGGATGCGAAATAAGAGATAGAACGTGGCGAACAGCAGCAGAGCGACCATCTGGTGGCTGAAAAAGACTGTCGAGAAGGCAAAGGCAATCGTTCCCAGCCCGTAGCCAAGGGTTAATACGAGGCGCCCGCGAAGGCCAAGCCCCAGATAGGCCAGGAAACGAAACAGCAGGCCACCAAGCAGAGCAGAGGGCAGACCAACCAGCAAGAGAGTGATGAGGTAGCGCGCGAGAAAATCATTGCGGTTTTCATCAGACGTGCTGAGCAGTGAAAGGTAGGTAGTCTTTCCCTGGTAAAGAGCCAGTTTTACCAAAAGGTAGGCTGGAACTGCCAGGAGTGAACTTCCTGGAGCTTTATCGCTATAATAATGCCCGTTATAGGCGGCCTTATCTCCGGTATACTGTGCGTAGGGATCGATGTTCAGTTGGCCTCGGTCCACAATACTGGCGGTCAGAAAGATACGGGTATCGGGGTTCCACAAGGCTCCGCGTGGAATGAAGTAACAATAGGCCAGAAAAAGAATGAGGATCACGCTTCCGGCTCCGGCGCCTTGCCGTTTCCGGCGCTTTTGAGTCGAGGGGACCGTCTGCGTGGCAGTATGCTGCGCCATGTTTTGCTTCGTCCTGTGTTGTTCCTGGGCCATACTGGCGCGTAGTATAGGATAGACGGGCAACTGATGCAAGCCAATAGGACTCTCTGACGATCTGTCTCTCTTCTCGATAAACTCCCATGAGATAGCTCTTGCCAGACTCAGGAAGAGCGGCTATAATAGCATCCCGACTGGCGAACTCTCATGTGCTAGCTCACTTTGTCGGTAGGTGGATCGAGGAGCGGCGGCGCGATGTAGGAGGGCGCTGGTGATTATTTGAGGAGGAGAATCAATCATGGATTTCAATGGAAATCACGAGTTTGCATTTGGCAGGAGCAAAGTCTACGCGGCATTCTTTGACCCGAAGATCCTGACTGCTGCGATCCCAGGTTGTGAGAAGGCTGATTGGTCCGATCCGGAGACGTTGGAACTGGTGGTGGAGGTGAACATCCCTGGTATCAAGGGAACGTATTCGGGTCGCGTGATGGTAACAGATCAGCAAGAGCCAGCGCATTTTAAGCTGAGTGTTCAGCGAGCCTCCGTGCAGGCAAGCGCGACCATTGATCTCGCCGATGCAGGCGCCAAAACGAATCTGAGCTACAAGGGCGAAGCGAACCTCCTTGGGAAGCTTAAAGTTGCCGATAATATAGTGGGCGCCCAGGCTGTGAAAGTGCTGCTCGGCCAGTTTTTTAAGGGCATAGAAAAGCAAATCGCTGGTTAAGCCCGCTCTTTGTCTCTGGCGCTGCCGGAGGCGAAGGATTGCCGCTCCGGCAGGAAATAGAGGAGGGAGAAGCGCCGATGCCCTCTATCTGGCGCTTCTCCTGGTATATTTAGAATAGGACAGAGAGCTTGCAAAGCTCTTGTCCAGATGACTGGCAGGCAAGGGTTCTTGATTCTCCCTTCGGCTTGACCGACACAAGAAGACTCCCCTGTCTGCTTCTTGGGTGTTCTTCTATGTCGGCCCTTTCCTGACACGCAAAGTTTAACCGCTCCCTTGCTTCTCCGTGAGCTTGTTGGAGATTGACTCGCTGAGATGGCTCCGAATCGCTTCTCCAAGTTGATGGGTGGTTGATGAGCCCCCCAAATCGGGTGTCCTCACCTGCCCGGAGGCCAGTACTTCCTCAATGGCCAGCAAGAGGGTTGCCCCTGCCTCGCGCTCGCCCAGAAAGTCCAGCAGGAGTTGGCCCGACCAGATCGAGGCTATCGGATTAGCGATGCCTTTGCCTGCGATGTCAGGGGCCGAACCGTGAATGGCTTGAAAGAGGCTGGGATAGCGCCGCGTGGGATTGAGATTGGCACTAGGCGCCAGCCCTAGACTACCCGCCACGGACGCGCCCAGATCGGTGAGAATGTCTCCAAAGAGGTTGGAGGCCACGATCACATCGAGGCTCTCTGGCTGGGAGACCATTCGTGCCGCCAGGGAGTCGATGAGTTGCTGCTCGTGGGCGATGTCTGGATACTCGGTTGCTACCTGCTGGAACACCTCGTCCCAGAAGACCATCAAGTATTGCAGGCTATTGGATTTGGTGGCGCTCGTTAACCTGGTGCGCTGGTGCTGACGGGCATACTCAAAGGCATAGCGGATGATCCGCTCGGTGCCCGTGCGTGTAAAGACACTTGATTGAATTGCCACCTCCGCTGGCGTGCCTTGATGCAGGCGCCCGCCAATCCCAGCGTACTCGCCTTCGGTGTTCTCGCGGATGCAGATCATGTCGATCTCGCGCTGGCCTTTGCCCGAGAGAGGGCTCTGGACACCCGGCACCAGGCGCAGCGGGCGGAGATTGACGTATTGGTCGAAGCCCTGGCGGATGGGCAAAAGTAAGCCCCAGAGGGTGAGATGGTCTGGCACGCGCGGGTCGCCAACAGGGCCAAGCAGGATGCCGTCAAAGCCGCCACGTTCCAGTAGTGCCAGTCCATCTCTAGGCATCAGAGCGCCTTCCCGTAGATAGCGCTCAGTTCCCCAGTCAAACTGCTCGGTTTCCAGACGAAAGCCGCCATGCAGTTCAGCGAGAATCTCCAGAGTCTGAACGCTCTCTGGGATGACCTCTGGCCCGATGCCGTCGCCTGGAAGGACGGCGAGGTGATAGTGACGCATGGTTCCTCGTGCCTTTCATGCAGGCTGACGAGTACGCACCTGTGATGCTGACTCTTGAAATCTCCGGTTGCTGGGGTGGAGGAGACAAGAGCAGAGTGGGTGGGTACTCATTATTCTAGCCGATCATCAGCAGTAATGCATATGGTGGTCTATTGGTGCAACTTATCGTTACCACTTTGAGAGAGAAACAGGATCCGTCTGTTTTGTGGCGCACAAATAAGCTGATAGACTCAGTAGGGAGTGGATGAATTTGGCAGCCTCCCTTTCACTTTCTCCAGAGAGCCTCTGGCTCCCCGGCTCGACTGGCTGGCCTGCCTGAGCGCCAGCGGTGACAGTGACAGTTAGGTTGAAGATAGCCACCACACAGGTTGCTGAGGTCCCCTGGCAAATGCCTATTGCCCAGGAATTGCAGCCGCACTGCTCCGACCTGTTGGGCCGTGAAGCGCCAGACGCAGCTTTCGCCGAGGGCATCCAGGTAGCCAGCGGGCGTCTCCAGGGTCAACGCGGGCGCGACGGCCTGGGTGCGCAGTTGCCAGGTCCAGGGGCCATACAAAGCGATTTCCAGCGTCTGAGTCGGCTGCAAAGTCAGCGTCGTCGGCGCGATGGAGGGCGGGTTGTAGCATACCACCTGGGTGGGCGGAGACGGCCTGGTGACGTTGCTCGCTGAGGAGGGGCAGGTTGGGCCAACGGCGACTGGGCTGGGCTGGCGCGCCTGCATGAGCAAGGCGCCACCTGCACCGCCGACCACGAGGGCCAGCAGCAGCAGGAGGGATACGAGCCAGGGATGCACTCTGTCGCGATGCGACGTGGTGGTTTCTCGCATGGGCAGGCTCCTTTCAGATGACAGGCGAGAGTTCGCAGATGCACCCCTTCTCAAGAAATCGC
This sequence comes from Ktedonobacterales bacterium, assembly GCA_046704085.1. Taxonomy (GTDB): domain Bacteria; phylum Chloroflexota; class Ktedonobacteria; order Ktedonobacterales; family DATBGS01; genus DATBHW01. Next base: position 29,028 of record JBJKSJ010000251.1, read on the forward strand.
TCTACGCCCCCGCCTGGTTCCCATCAGGCGGTGAAAAAGCTCACACTCTGCGATGTGAGAACCCAGGATGGGGTTTTTGTACAGCCTCTCGCATTGATGTACAATAATGGGCGAGAACTCTATGTAGGCATAGCAGAGGATGAAAGTGCTGCTGGAGGAGATGAAGGAACCGCAAACGAGATCATCGGTTCACTGCCGTGATTGCAACACCATCCTGCGACGGAAACACTCTAAGTGCCGTGCGCCTAGAGCCTTCATGTGGTCAGCGGGAGCATGCTCTGGTCAACAGGTGCTGAAGCTAGCTGCGATTGACACCAACTGTTCTTGCCGCGCTTCACATTCTCCGGCATTGCAGGTGCACCATGCGGAAGGATGTCTTTGACAAGCTTCGTGAGTAGAGGAGCATTCTCATGACGATAGCAACACAGCCCTTTGGTCGGACCAGCCATTTGAGTACGTGTACCATCTTTGGCGCGGCTGCCCTGAGCCACGTCAACCAGGGGGAAGCTGATCGCACCTTCGACCTCCTCGTGCGCTATGGGGTGAACCATATTGATGTGGCCGCCAGTTATGGCGACGCGGAGCTGCGTCTTGCGCCCTGGCTGGCGAAGCATCGCTCCCAGTTCTATGTGGCGACGAAGACTGGGAAGCGCACGGCCAAGGAGGCGAGAGAGGAACTTGAGCGTTCTTTAGAGCGGATGAGGATCGACGCTATCGATCTCTGGCAACTGCACAATCTGGCGGACCCGATTGACTGGGACACGGCGCTCAGCCCAGGGGGAGCGATTGAGGCAGCGGTCGAGGCAAAGCAGCAGGGGCTGATTCGGGCGATTGGTGTGACCGGGCATGGTCTCCAGATTGCTGCGACCCACCGACGCAGCCTGGAGCGATTTGACTTCGATGCCGTCCTTTTGCCGTACAACTTCCTCACGCTGCAAAATCCCTACTATGCGGCCAACTTCCAGGAGGTGCTTGCGACCTGTCAGCAGCGTCAGGTAGCTGTGCAGACGATCAAATCCATTGCCTACAAGCCCTGGATGGGCCGCCCACACACGCGGGCGGTCTGGTATGAGCCGTTAGAAGTCCAGGCGGATATTGACCTGGCGGTGCATTGGGTATTGAAGCAACCTGGCATTTTTCTCAACACCGTTGGGGATATTCACCTGCTGCCACGAGTGCTTGAGGCTGCCAGCCGCTTCCAGGCAGAGGCTCCTGGTCCAACTGATGACGAGATGCGTGCCCTGGTTGCGCAGCGCGGGATGGAGCCCCTCTTTGTCTAGGTTGCTTGAGAACTGGAGGAACCTCTGCTATGCTGGCGATAGCACTGATGCTTGAGGGCCAGTAAGGTCTGAACTGGCCGCATGCAAAACGTTCGGTCACACAGGCGGAGGAACTGGGCTTCGCGGGATGATTGCGTTCAGTTCACTTGCCGCGAAGAGAACGACTCAACGACAGAGGAGCCTGAGGATGCAGACCCAAGACTTACTGGCAAAACTGGTATCGATCAACTCAGCCTTTCCTGCGCCTCATCCTACCCCGGATCGGCCAGGAGAGCAGGCGCTTGGTGTCTTCGTCGAACAATGGCTCAAAGAGGCCGGGTTCGCCGTCCACCGGCAGGCTGTTGTTGGGGACCGCTTCAATGTGCTGGCCGAGAAAGGCCAGGGCACACAAGCACTCCTGTTTTCTGGGCATCTGGATACGGTTCCTGCTGCCAGCGGCTGGACCAGCGATCCGTGGGGACCGCGTGTGGAGGGCGACCGGCTCTATGGCCTGGGCAGTTGCGATATGAAAGGCGGGCTGTCTGCGCTCTTGCAGGCCGTGGAACACGTTGACCCACAGACGTACCGGCTCAAGCTCGCCTTTCTGGTGGATGAAGAGAATATCTCGCAGGGCGCTTATGCGCTGGTCCAATCGGGCTGGCTGCATGATGTGGTGGGGGTGCTAATTCCTGAAATTGGCACATCGAGCGGCCAGCAGCTTGGTCCGCGCAGGATGACCCTGGGCCGCCAGGGGCGGGTAGATCTGGACATTCAGATTCGTGGCCGCTCGGCGCATGCAGGCCAGGCCGAAGCGGGGGTCAGCGCCTTGCTGCGTGGCGCCGTGGTGGCCCTGGCCCTGGAGGAGCTGCCGCTGGCAGAGCATCCGCAACTGGGCCGCTCGCGTGCGACAATTCGGAGTTTTGTCTCCGAGGCCAAGGGACTCTCGATTCCAGACGTAGCGGAACTGCGGATTGATCGTCATCTGGTCCCCCCAGAAACCAGCGAAAGCGTCCGCCAAGAGGTCGAAGACCTGATTGAGCGTCTGTATCAAGAAGGGAAGTTAGCCTATGACACGGACTTCCCTACCACCGTGAGGGTGCCAGAGCGACTGACCCCTTACCTCAAGCCGTATGTAATCTCGCCGGCGAACCCGTTTGTTCAGTTAGTAGAGGAGATCATTCGGGAATACCTGGGGTCTGTGACCTACAATTATGCCTCCTCTGTGGCAGATGAAAATTATTATGGAGCGGACTTAGGGCTGCCCGTCATTGTCCTGGGTCCTGCTGGAGGGAATCACCACGCGCCAGAGGAATGGGTCTGCCTGTCCAGCCTCGATGAACTGATTGCCATCTATCAGGAAGTCCTCGCTCGCTTCGAGCCCGCCAAGGAGAAATAAGAGACGGCCTGGCGAGAAGGTGGAGGCTTCTCACCAGACCTTCTCTTCAACACACACAAGGGCAGCTTGGGGACCTTCCACCTTCCTATTAGGGTTGGTTCTGGGGCAAGTCATCGCCGGGCCAATCAGTGACTTGTTTGGGCGTCGTCTTCCACTCTGCGTAGGGGGCGCCACCTATGCGCTAGCCTCCTTGTTCTGTGCAATCGTGCCTTCAGTGACCTTACTCATTCTGCTACGTTTCCTACAAGGTCTGGCCGGGGCAGCAGGCATCGTCATTGGGCGGGGCCATTGTGCGCGACCTGTAATCCGGACTGGCAGTAGCCCGATTCTTATCTCTGCTTATGGTTGTGAATGGCCTCGCGCCCATCCTTGCCCCCATTATTGTGGGCCAACTGCTTCGCTTCACCTCCTGGCGTGGCGTGTTCGTCACGCTCACTATCATAGGCATCGTGCTGCTCCTCGTCACTGCCTTCGGCCTGGGAGAATTACTGCCAGCAGACCACCATCAGAAGGGCGGTATCCCGTCCATCTTGCCCACCTTCTGGCGGCTGCTCACTGATCGTTCTTTTGTTGGGTACGCGCTCGCTTGTGGCCTGGCCTTCGCTGCCGTGTTTGCCTTTATCTCCGGATCGGCCTTTGTACTGCAAGACATCTACGGCGTCTCGCCCCAACTCTTCAGCATCATGTTCGGTGTAAACGCACTTGGTATCGTGATCACCAGCCAGGTCAACGGGCGACTGGTTGGACGTGTATCGCCATACCGTCTTCTTGCCATCGGCCTGACAGCCACAGCTTGTGGCGGAGCGGCACTGCTGGCTGTCGTCATAAGTGGTATCGGTCTGGTCGGTGTCCTGCCGTCGCTGTTTGTCGTTGTCGCCAGCATAAGTATCGTCTTGCCCAACGCTACAACGCTGGCGCTTGTCAACTACGCCCGCACAGCGGGAAGCGCGTCCGACTTGCGTGGCGTGCTGCAATTCGTCATTGGAGTCTCCGCTGCGCCCCTCGTTGGCATCTGAAAAACCCACACAGCCTTACCGATGGGTATCGTCATCGCAGTGCTCGGTGTCTCTGCGCTGGCGGCATTTGTGGTGCTTGGCCGGGCACGCTCAGGCTGCAGCGACGGTGCCGTTTGACCTCAAGGGGGAATAATGTTCATGAACATGCTAACGCTATGAATATATTGCTGCTCAAGCTGCTGCTCACTCCAATGCTGATTGGAGTAGCCAGCCTGGCGGGTCGTCGATGGGGATCAGGGGGAAGTGGCTGGCTCATTGGCCTACCGCTCACATCCGGGCCGGTAGCCCTCTTTCTTGCCCTTGCCCAGAGAAATGCATTTGCGGCAACAACTGCTACTGGCATCCTGGCCGGAGTCTTTTCAGTAGCCTGCTTCTGCCTGGTCTATAGCTAGCTCGCCTTTCTGTGTGGCTGGCCGCTCACTTTGTTTACCGGCTGGCTCGTATTTGCCGTTTCCACCTGGGGGCTGGAGCATGTAAGCATGCCGGTAATTCCCATCTATCTTGGGTCATCGCTGTGCTTGTGCTTGTCCTCTGGTTGTTGCCGGGCAACTCCCAGCAACCTATCAAGGCTGTATCCTCCTGGTGGGACATGCCAGCGCGGATGCTCTTTGCAACGGCCTTTGTGCTGGGGCTGACAGAACTCGTGCCCCACCAGGGACCGCAACTCAGTGGCTTGATAACTCCGTTCCACATCTTTACTACCATCCTGGCCGTCTTCACCCATCATTTTCAGGGGAGCGCAGCAGCCACCCCATTACTGCGCGGCGTTCTCCTGGGATTGTTTGCTTTCGCGTCGTTCTTTTTGATCATAGCGGTGCTGATTCAGCCTGCTCGACTGGCAGCAACGTTTCTCTGCGCCAGCATCGTGGCATTAGGGGGCAGGGATTCTCACTCGTGATTCTTCAGCGCTCAGGCAAGCTTCAGACCAGTCACGTCGAGCCATGAAGAATCGTTGCGCCAGATTGCCGTGCTATCACACGTCCTACGAAGCCGTGCGCCGGGTCATGCACGCTGCTCGCTAGGAACTGCTGGCGAATGAGGGTGTACCATCAGCCTCTGCTTTCTGAAGACATAGAGAAGTAACCATGACTGCCACTCAAGCTGTGAAGTAGCCAGCCTCGGTATTACCGATACTAATGCTGAGTTTATGGCGTAAGTAGCAGCTCAGGAGGAAAGCGATGTTATTCATCAGGGAACGAGGATGAGCTTGCGGCGCGCTGATGCCGCCTGACGCTCCCATGCCTCGGCAGCATGCGCGAGCGGCACGGTTTCTCGCTCTACTGTGCAGCGGCCAGCAGCAGCGTGCGAGAGGACTTCTGCGAGGGCTTGTGCTTTCTGTTCGTGCGTCAGCGCATTGTTGGTGTAGCCGAGGATAGCATGCAGCCGGCTGCGAATGATGGCCGATTCAAAGCGCGCGCTGGGGCCGGCAGCCGAACCAAGATTGACCAACCTTCCCTGTGAGGCCAGCACACGGAGAGCCGCTTCTGCCGGAATGCCACAAAGAGGGTCGATAACAAGATTGAGAGGGCCATCGCAGGCAGCAGTGATGCGCTGGCTGATCTCGTTTGCGTCAGCGCCTGTGAGGTCAACGACAGCGTCGGCTCCCTGCGTAAGCGCCCGCACGCGAGCAGCTTCGTCCCGTGAGGCTGCGATAACTCGACGAGCGCCAAGCAACTTAGCAGCTTGCACGGCTACCTGCCCAACCGCGCCGCTCGCACCGAGGACCAGCACCTGCTCCCCATGCTGAAGACGCCCGCGCCAGGTAAGCGCCATCCACGCGGCAATCGCAGAGAGTCCGAGCGCTGCGGCCAGGTCATCCTCAATCTGGTCTGGGAGTGCGAGCGCTGCCGACTCCTTAATGACACAATACTGCGCCATGCTGCCGTCCCCAGGCTTCATGCCGGCGTCGCACGAGAACCACACCCTCTGACCGCGCGCGAGCGTCTCCGATTCCATTATGGAGCCAATGCCCTGCACGCCGGGAATGTATGGAAGCGGTGGCGCGCCGAAGTAGGATGTGCCAGACGCGCACAGCAAATCTAACGGACTGATGGGGGCCGCTGTGACCCGTACCAAGGCTTGTCCCGGCTTGCGCTGAGGCATGGGTCTGGTACCATATTCGGGTGGAGCAGCGTGTTTGCGGATGACTGCCGCTGGCATCTCTTCGCTGGTCATAACGTCCTCCCTTCAGTAGTCAGTATCGCTGCGCGCGTCTGTCATATGGTCAGTATCAAGCGCAACTTATGAACCCTGATGCTCCTGCTTCTGCGTTGCTTTGCGTTATCGGCCTGTGTACTGGTACGGGTTGTCAATCACATCAACCTTCGCCTGCTCAAGAATCATTCCCTCGGTCCAGGCTTTCTCGCCCATTTTGGAGCGAGCGTATTCAACTGTCTTCCCAACGGCTTCCTTAGCCCTGGCAAGATCAATACCGAGCAGGTGGTGATCGTATTTGACGACCTTGCCATCCACCATTACGGTATGGACGTCTCCGCGCCCAGCCTGGAAGACCACGTGCCCGTAAGGGTGAATGATCGGGAACATCGCCGGCGAATCGTCATTCTTAATCAGGACGAGATCGGCCTTCTTACCAGGAGTGATGCTGCCGATGAGGCTGTCCATCCCCAGCGCTTGAGCGCCGCCCATCGTTGCCCAGCCCACGACCTGCTCAGCGCGCAGGTGGTTGGTCATCACGGTTTCGTTGCGCTCGTGCGCTTCCCAGTGTTCGCGGGCGCGGTCCGCGTTGAGGGTGGCGCGCATTGCAGAGAACAGGTCCGAGCTCCACCAGACGCTGGTGTCCATCGACAGGGAAACGGGGATGCCGTGCCGCCTGAGCGTCCACGTCGGCGAATAGCCCTGACCAGCACTGTCCTCGCTCTCGGTGGATATGGATGCGTAGCCGCCTGTAGCCGCGATGCGCTGATAGGAATCCCCAGAAAGCGTTGCCACATGGACGTAGATGTTTTTGGGGGTCATGAAGCCATGTTCGTGCATTAAGCGGATGCCGTTATCGTTGGTAGCGCCCCAGACCCCGGCATGAGTGGTCACCGCCAGGTCGAAGTCGCGCGCTGCCTCGAACGCGCCCTTTTCGGGGAAGCTCGGATCGCCAAGCACATCGAACGCGATTTGCATGCGCAGCAGATCGCTCTTCCCATCAATACGCCGCTTGATGAAGTCGGCAAACTCAGGGGTTCTGCTCCACTCCCAGGGCGCGCCAAGCAGGTTGCCATACGCGAGGACGAACCGACCTGGAACCGCCTCAAGCGCGTCAACCGCCGCGTCCGCATATTCCACCGTTTGTAAGCCATGCGACCAGTCAACGCTTGTGGTGACGCCAGCGTCTACCGCCTCAATGGCGCTGAGGAGATTCCCTGCATAGACATCTTCTGCGCGGAAATACTTGCCCCAGTTGAGGTAGTAGAACTGGAAGTAGTTCGTGAGCGTCCAATCAGCGCCGTACCCGCGCAGGGCCGTTTGCCACATATGGCGGTGCGTGTCAACCATGCCTGGCATCAAGATGCCGTCGGACCCGTCAATCTCCACCGTGCCCTCCGGCACGACAAGCTGGTGCCCGACAGCTTCAATGCGCTTATCGACGGCGAGGACATCGCCGCGCTCGATGACCCCCAGAGTTGGGTCAATCGTCAGCACGGTGGCGTTGCGAAACACTACAGGACGGCCTGGGAGGAAGGGATTACCGTTTGCTGCTGAAACCTGGCTCATTCTGCTCACCTCATTGTGTTCTGGCCGCAGAACGCGAAGCTGGCCGCGTGACATCCACGAGATACCGTTTGCCTGGCGTCTCTGCCCACGTCCTGGTAGCCGTGTTGCAAGACCTGTTTTCAGGGGCTTAGCTAGTGGTCAACGTTGTCCGTATGGCGGACAGGCGTCCGCTGCAAAAATATTACCCGATTCGCACATCTGTGTCAAGTATCGCGATGCAACTACATTGCATCACTTTGGCGACATGCCAGACGCCATCAGCAACCAGCAGGAATGTGGGTTAGCATGGACAGCGAGACATACTTTCTGCTACGATAAGCGTGAAGAAAACTACCGCCTGTCGAGCTTCCTTGCAGCGTAGGTCAGATAAATTTGGTGTGCCAGAGGAGAAAGAATGCGTGGTGAAACAGGACCAGACTTCATCGAAGCGCTCGCTCGTGGCCTGGATGTCATCCGAGCGTTTGGACCCACCCGACCAACGATGAGTCTGAGCGAGGTGGCTGCTGCTACCGGGCTGGCTCGACCGACGGCCCGCAGGATGCTGCTGACGCTTGAGGAGTTGGGGTATGGGCGCAGTGGACACGGCGAGTTTGTGCTCACCCCGCGCGTGCTGGAGCTTGGCATGGCCTACATCGGAGCGACCAATCTATGGGACATCGCCCGCCCACATATGGAACAACTGGTAGGATATACAGGTGAGTCGTCATCACTCGCGCAGCTTGATGGCTCAGACATCGTCTATGTCGCTCGCGTGGCAGTGCCGAAGATCATCACTATCGCGGTAACCATTGGGACACGTTTTCCGGCCCTTCAGACCTCGCTTGGGAAAGTCTTGCTTGCCGCGCTGTCGCCAGATGAGCTAGAACGGACGCTCGTTGAGCCAAGCCGCTCTGGCATTACACCGCTCTGGAAGCCGGATAAGGAGGAGCGTGACCAAGTACTCTGCGAGGTGCGCGAAAAGAGCTGGTCGCTTACTGATGAACACCTGGCCCCCGGCATTCGCTCCATCGCTGCGCCCGTGCGCGACGGCACGAATCAGGTGGTTGCCGCGCTCAATGTCTCTGTTCATGCAGCCGAGACCAGCATCGAAATTCTTACTCAGAAGTATCTGCCAGTGCTGTTGCAGACTGCTGCTGCCATCAGCGCCGATTGGGGGCAGTGGCAAAGCCGTCCAGAGATAACGCTTGACAGCAGGCCATCGAGCATCATTACGCAAAGATCGCCTGCTTGATAACCTTGCGTCTCTTGACATCCTCTCTGATGTTATCTATACTTGATTTCACGGACAGGTGTCCGTTGTGCGGACAAACCTCACGACGCGCTGGCGATTGGCTACCACGCGCCATGCACAATTGCCATTCGTGCCAACCGCTCACCAGGATTTACCGGAGGCGTGAACCTCATGCCGGAGCAGGATAACGCGCAGCAGAACCAGAGTGCCGACATTCGGCCAGCCCCGCTTGATGGTCTGCTGATTGCCGACTTCTCGCGGGTACTTGCCGGTCCGTACTGCACCATGCTGCTGAGTGACCTTGGTGCAACGGTGATTAAAGTCGAAAGCCCCGCTGGGGACGAGACTCGAACCTGGTTGCCACCAGACCGCAATGGGGTAGCGACCTATTACCTGGCTATCAACCGCAACAAGCGCTCCATTGTCCTCGATTTCCAAAACCCCACCGACCAGCAACTGGCGCAGGAACTTGCGGCCAGGGCCGACATCCTTATTGAAAACTTCAAGCCCGGCGGACTTAAGCGCTTTGGCCTGGACTATGATACCGTCCGGCAGCGGAACGCCGGGATCATCTACGCATCCATCAGTGGTTTCGGGACGGCGCAGGGGGCATCGCTCCCCGGTTATGACCTCATCGTGCAGGCGGTGTCTGGATTGATGAGTATGACGGGTGCGCCTGATGGCCCGGCCTATCGCTCCGGCATCGCGGTCTTTGATGTGATGGCCGGGCTGCACTCAGCCATCGGCATTCTGGCTGCCCTCAACCACCGCAGCCGTACCGGTGAAGGCCAGCATATCGAAGTGAGTTTGCTCGCTTCGGCGCTTTCGGGACTGGTCAACCATACGATGGCTTATGTGGCTGGCGGCGTTGTTCCGCACCGCATGGGCAACGCGCACCCAAGCCTCTTCCCCTACGAGCCGCTGCCTACAGGGGACCAGGAGTTGGTGATCGCTGTTGGCAACAATGGGCAGTTCATCAAGCTGTGTGAAACCCTCGACTGTTCTGAACTGGCGCAAGACCCGCGATTTGCCAACACCGAGGACCGCACCCACAACCGCGAAGCGCTGCGCCCGCTGCTGGTTGAGCGGCTGCGCGCCAGAACGGCAAGCGAATGGTTCCATCTGTTAAACGCCGCTGGCGTGCCATGTGGCCCGATCAACAACATTGGAGAGGGCGTCAGGCTTGCCCAGGAACTGGGGCTGAACCCCATCGTCGAGGTTGGCTCCGGTGATGACGCGGTGCCCATGATTCGACATCCGATCTCATTCTCGCTGACGCCTCCGCGCCACACACTGCCGCCGCCAGCACTTGGGCAGGACAGCGAGCAGATTCGCGCCTGGCTCAGCCAGCCAGCACGCGGCAACCCGGGGGAACTCAAACCGGCCAGCGCATCCGCAGAATAAACTGCCACAACTGGCTTACGATATATCCATCACCAGGAAGGAGTGGGGCTATGGGAGCCGCTGAGCAAGGGGGACAGGCGAAATATCCCACTGGGATTGGAACGTCTGATGTCAACAGTATTCACCTGCTTGGTCATGATCTCGCGGGCGAGTTGATTGGCAACATCAGCTTTGGCGAACTGGCGCTCTGGCTCGCCACGCAGCAGCGACCTACCCCGCAGCAGGTGCGCGTCTTCGAGGCGGTGCTTGTCTCGCTGGCCGATCACGGCTTTACGCCCACTGCCATTGCGGCCCGTCTGACTCTGTACAGCGCTCCAGATGCGCTCCAGGGCGCGATAGCAGCGGGTCTCCTGGGTGGCGGCTCGCGGTTCCTCGGCGTCACAGAAGATACAGGACGATTCCTTGCTCGCGTGCTGGCAACCGTCAAAGGCAACCTTCCAACAACCGATGAGCAGTGGGACGCTCTGGCTCGCAAAGCAGTTTCTGAGCAGCGTGCCGCTGGTCGCTTTGTCCCAGGCTTGGGCCACCCGGTCCATAAAAATGGCGACCCTCGTACCCCTGTCATCATAGCCATTGCCGCGCAGGAGGGCCTGCGCGGGCCGCATCTGCGCCTGTTCGAGGCCATTGGTCGCGTGCATGCCGAGATACTTGGCCGCAAACTTCCGCTCAATGGCGCTGGCGTGGGTGGCGCGGCGCTCGCCGACATCGGCTTGCCGCCTGAACTGCTGCGCGGCGTGGCCTTGCTTGCTCGCGCAGCGGGGCTGCTTGGGCACATTGCCGAAGAAATGCGTAACCCCATCGCGCCCGCTATTTATGCTTCGGTTGACCGGAACGCTGTCTATCAGCCAGGGAGCAGCGCCGACGACACAGAACAGCGCTAGCCCAACTCGCCTGGACCTGCCACGCGCGCAGGTCGCACCCAAAGGAGGAAGTTATGGCAAAAATCGTCGCTGTCCTCGCCACCACGCACCATCCATTCTTCTACCGCGCCAGCACCTCGCCGCCTGAGAGCCGGCCCGACTTTGCGGATGAGTGGGTGCGCAAGGTGCTGGCCTACCGCGAGACGCTGACCCGCGCCAAACCGGACGTCCTGGTGATGGTTGGTTCTGACCACTTCCACCAGTTGTTCTACGATAACATGCCGCAGTTCCTCATCGGAAAGGCCCCTTTCTACGAGGGGAACTACTACAATGAGGAGCGCGAGTTTGGACTGCCCCGCATGTTCCTCAAGGGGCACGAAGAACTCTCGGCGTATCTGCTGCGCGCCGGGCTAGATGCCGGTTTCGATCTCGCCTTCAGCAATGAACTGCGAGTAGATCACAGCATTACTTGCCCCATTATTACGACCCGCCCGCAAGCGGACCTGCCCATCGTGCCTATCTACACGAATATCTTTGCGCCGCCTCTGCCGCAGCCCTGGCGATACGTCCAGTTGGGCCGCACCCTGCGCAAGTTGCTCGAAGACTGGCCGAGCGATCAGCGTGTCGCTGTCATTGGTACGGGCCACCTGTCTCTCGAACTAGGCGGGCCGCGTCAGTTTGGCCCGCATGGGCCTGACCCGGACTTTGACCGCAAAGCCGTCGAATGGATTGCCAATGGCGACATCGAGGGCGCGTTACGCGACGTCTCGCTTGACAGCCTCTGGGAGCCGGGCAATGCCACGCATGGCTTCCTCGACTTCATGCTGATGATGGGCGTCGCCGGAGAAGTGAAGGCCGATTACGCTGATACCCTCGATTTGTTTCACACGATGGAAGCCTACTTTACCTGGTATCCGAATGGGGTGGAAGCATGAGCAAATATCTTCTTAATAAGTTTCTCTTCACTATTGACCGTGACCCCGAACTGGTTGAGCGCTACCGCGTAGACCCACGTGGAACCGTTACCTGGTGGGAAAATGAGCGGGCTAACATCATCTTGAACCTGCCGGAAGCTGAATGCTGCACCTGGCAGAAGTTCACCGACGAAGAGCGCGAGGCGCTGGCAACACATAACTATGTCAAGCTCTTTGAGCTTGGCGCGCATAATTTCCTGACGCTCACGCTCTTTATTGCCCTGTTCGAGCGAGATTATGAGGAACCGCTGGCTTTTCAGCGCGAATATGGGCGCAATCTTCAGCACTGGAAAGTGCCCTACCCGGACATCATCACATAACGAAGGTCGGGAACCAAGACATCTGGAAGGCTGTGTGGCAACGCTGTGATAAAGGGGAAATACTGTGATTGATAGACTGTTGACGACGGTTATAGGAAGCTATCCGCAACCCGAATGGCTGGTGGACCGTAAGAACTTGCAGAGTCGGCTGCCGCCGCGTATCCGGGCAAAGGAAATCTGGCGCATCCCAGAGCCGCTGCTCCAACAGGCCCAGGACGATGCGACCCTGCTCGCCATTCGTGACATGGAGCGCGCCGGCGTCGATATTATCTCTGACGGGGAGATACGCCGGGAGAGTTATTCCAACCGCTTTGCCACGGCATTAAATGGGATGGACCTCGATAACCCTGGGGTGGCTATCGACCGCACCGGCCACTCCAACCCTGTGCCGCATGTCGTCGGCCCGATCCGTCGCTTGCATCCAGTGGAGGCGGGCGACGTGGAGTTTCTGCGCCACAACACCGACCGCCGCATTAAAATCACAGTGCCAGGCCCGTTCACCGTCTCCCAGCAGGCACAGGATGACTATTACCACGATGAAAAAGCATTGGCAATGGATATTGCTGCCGCCGTGAACGAGGAGATCAAAAGCTTGCAGGCTGCCGGAGCCGATGTGGTACAGATCGATGAACCCTATCTGCAAGCGAGGGCGGAAAAAGCGAAGGCATATGGGGTAGAGGTGATCAATCGGTCGCTGGAAGGGATTGAAGGCACAACGGCGCTGCACCTCTGCTTTGGCTACGCGGCCATTGTGCATAATCGGCCTGGGCAGTATTCGTTCCTCACGGAACTGCGTGATTGCGTAGTGAAGCAGATTGCGATAGAGGCGGCGCAGCCACGCCTTGATCTGTCCATCCTGCGTCAATTAGCCAATAAAACCATTATTCTCGGTGTCTTGAATCTAGGCGATATGGAGGTGGAGACACCAGAGATTGTGGCCGGCAGAATACGCGCAGCCCTGGAATATGTCGAGCCGGAGCGGCTGATCCTGGCCCCAGACTGTGGCATGAAATACCTGCCGCGAGATGTCGCTTTTGGCAAGCTGTGCGCTTTGGTCAAAGGAGCCAGAATGATTCGACAAGAATTATAATGCTGTTTCACGGTGAGGATGCAGCAGAGGTGCCACACGCTCCTTATCATGGCCTGCTTGACTGGCGGCTAGCATTAAGATATGGCGATGACCACCCTGAATGGATCACCGCTCAAGCAGAAATTTTGAGATAATTTCTTAGAGGGTTCTCAACTCAACTGGGCACATCTCGAACGAACGGACCTTTATAGGGCACACTTGAGCGGGCAGATTTTGGATTTGCTCACGTCGAAAGTGCCAATTTCTATGCTGCGTGTTTAGATGGCGCTAACCTGAGTTACATCTTTTTGATGAAGGTACTTGCCATTTCTGGAATGTTTGACCACGATTGCCTCTTTGGCAGTGGCGCATCCAGCGCTCAAAATAGGCACCAGCGTGGTGGCTCAGTCATACCGCAACCCGGCGTTGCTGGCGAAGATGACGGCGAATCTCGAGTGGCTGACCGGGGGACGCTTCCTCTTGGACATCGGAGCGTGGTGGAAGGATGATACCCCATCCATCTTTTCCCGAAGGGGACAAATCAGCGACCAAGCAGTAGCCTAATAATCCTCTGTTGCTGCTGCCTCTCCGAGTGCTTATGTATTCTTCCCGCTGAGGTGGTCTTCTGCCTGTGGCTGTGGGCAGTTACGCGTGGAGTGCCTGCATCAGTGCCCCCAACTGAGCCTGGGTCTCTTCGATGGAGCCGGTGGGCATACTCAGCAGCGGCTCTTCTACACCATCAGCCACCCAGCGATCAAGGGTGGTCACTACCTCGGCGGGTGTGCCCACGAGGGTAGTGGCCTCGAAGAGCGCGGAGGAAACTGCTTTGACAGCCGCCTTCATGCCCTGTTTCCAACCGGCCTGCACTGCTTGGACGTCGGCTGCAAAGCCATGGCGTGCCAACATCTGGGCATAGGAACTGCCCATGCGGCCGATGTAGTAGGCCAGGGGAAAGGTGGCGGCCAAGCGACGGGCCGCACGGCGCTCCTCATCCAAGCCTTCCTCCAAGAGAGCGCAAGTCAGGTAGGGGGCAATGGTTGCGCTGTGGGGCGGACGCCCGGCCAAGGCTGCCCCCTCGTCGAGTTCTCGGCGCAGTTCGCCCCATTTCGTCGCTGGCCAGTAGATCGGCAGCGCACCATCCGCAATTTCGCCCGTTTGCACGACGTTTTGGGGTCCCAGCGCCGCGATATAGATGGGCATATCAGGCCGCTTCGGCTTGAAACGCAGCTTGAACCCGTGCTCAAGTTGGAAGAGTTCCCCGTGGTAGACCAGTTTCTCGCCACGCAAGATTAAACGAATAATCTCCACGTACTCACGAGTACGCCGTAGCGGTTTCTCGAAAGGAACCCCATGCCAGTGTTCGATGACCTGGGCGCCCGACGGACCAAGCCCCAGCATCATACGCCCGCCGGAGCGCTCATCCAGCGTGGCGATGGTACTGGCGATCACGGCGGGAGAACGCGAGTAAATATTGGCGATGCCTGCGCCAATCTTGATGCGCTTGGTCACCCGCACCAGATCGGTCAGTGAGGTAAAGAGTTCGTAGCCCCAGGACTCGCCTAGCCAGAGGGAGTCGTAGCCTAGGCGATCAGCGATTTTGGCTTTTTCCAGCACCTGATCCCAGGCGGCGGGGAAATTGGGGGAATCGGCGATCAGCCCGACTTTGCCTGCATAGTCCCGTTTGGAATTCGCAGCGGCGCGTCCCATCCCAGCGGTCCCTCCTTGCTTTCCATTCACTCAGTTCCCGGTTTCTGGAGGTGCTGCCTGAGCTAGCTGTTGTGCCATCGCTGCTGCCAGCGCTTGCAACCCACTGGCTGGTCTGACCATGACCTCAAAATCGCTGATCTGGCCTTCCGCATTAAACTGAAGGATATCCACCCCTTTCACTGAGAAGGCACCGACCCGGGCGCTGAATTCGAGTACTACGCTCTGCTCGCCACGAAATTGCCGGAGATAGACAAAATCCTCCAACACGCGTGCAGCGCTGCTGAGATAGAGGATGGCCGTCGCTTTGCCCGCTTTGGGCTTCCAGAGGACGGGCGAATGGAAGAGGACATCCTCCGCCAGCGCGTCAGAGAGCGCGTGAAGATCGTACTCCCTCACAAACGTGTGCCACCAGACCAGGCTCTCTGCCATTGTCATTGCCTCACTCCTTTCCATTTTGATTGGCGATGTGGGTTGTTGACTCCCTCGAGGAGAGAGGATCAGCTCCTCGGCAACAAAGTACGTGAACTCACGCCTGCGGAACAAGAGGGAATTGGCCTAGCCATTGCTGTCCGATGGCCAAAACCATTTCGCTACACTGGCCATAGTATGCACCAGATGGGCTGAAGGTGCCAATAGGGGGAATGGGCGTCTTCAGGAGTGCTAGGCATGGCCCCTATCTGATGGTGCCTCCAGCGACCCAAGGGAACGCCCATATCCAGTGGCTTCCGTTTTAGCCCTGCCTGGTGTTCGCCACCCCGCGTCACTTTGGCATGATACAGCGTGCGCTCGTCTGACCCCCCTCCCGTGGCAAGAAGTCCGCACGGGAAGATCGCTACACAGCCCGGTTTGTGGAACTGACGCTCGCAAGCCGTGTTGTCGAGGCGATCCCCTTTGATACCAGCGATCCGGCCTTCTAAGGCGAGATGATTGCGGAGGTGATCTTGGAGGCTGAGCAAGGCGGAATCCTCGTCTCAATCGTCTTTACCAAACTTCCGGCGGGCATTCGCCCAAAAGGGCCATGATGCAGGTACGCAGGCGGCTCTCAAGCAATCGGTGCGCGATGGTGAGGTGGGAGACGATTGAGACGCTGGGGAGCAATCACGTTCACCGGAGCGCAAAGGGGAATAACCGGATTTGTTACCTGCCCGCACTACGCTAAGAATGGAGCAGACATCCAACCATCTTGTTGGTATGTCGAGCTGTAACATCTAGTTGTTTCCCAGTGCAGGAGCGAGTCGTCTCCTACTGAAACAGAGACCTTCCATGGATGCAGTGTCAGCCCTTGAAGTCGACGCCCAAGTGGCGTGCCCAAGCTGTGGGTCTTGGGAACAGGTCCATAAAGTACACCACCTGATCGCCGCAGGGCCAACGCAGGGGCAACCTGGGCCCTTCCCAGTCCAGACCACCAGGAAGCTCCGCCATCAGTTGCGGGAACTCCCGGAGCCGCGCGCCAGGACCCACTGGCTCATGATTGCGGGACTGGTACTCTTGAGTGTTGCCCTTCTCTGGTTCGGGCTGAGTCAGTGGATCTGGCTGGTAGCGGGTGGCGCCTTCCTGGGGCTGGTAGTGGGACTCAAGTTCTGGCACACGCGGCAACAGCGCCACTACGTCCAGGCGACCCACCCGGCCTGGGAGCAGGCGCACCAGCGCTGGCTCCGGCTATACTACTGCGGGCACTGCCAGGGTGTGTTCCTGAGTGACGAAGGATTCATGGTCTCGGTGGAGGACCTGCAGCCTTATCTCTATCAAAACGATGTAGACACCTTGCGCGTGATGCAACACCATAACGCCTTCCCAACTGCTGGCAGGGCGTTTGGCAGCCACCAGCGAACCACCATTCGACGGGTTGCTTAAGTGCTGGACCTAGCCCAGCTCAGCGAGCTAGTCCCTGCATGGGAAAAGGAGCAAGAAAGGGCCAATCGAGGCATCCATAGCCGCGCTCGCCTGCCCCACGGTGCCCTGCCCCAGAGCATCTGGGTGAGGCGCGCAGGTGGGAGTGAGGGCTGAGGCTGCTACTTTGATCGCCCCTTCCTTTCCTCCCGAACAGTCCGAACACGTACTCCTGCTGCTCGGTTTCCTTTGCTGTGGAGGATGAGCATCCACTGGCATGCTGTCCCTGTGCTGGCACCCTGCATTCTCGGTTGAGAACATGGGAGCGTGAGCGAGATGGCTGTGCTTTTGGGGGAAACAGATCACGCAAGGCGCCAACACAACCAACTATTCTGACAGCACTAAAGGAAGGAGTCTTCCCACAGATAAGCTCGCGCCCGAGTTCAAGTGTGCCTGTGAGCGGCTGTTCTCACTGCGCTTGGTGCTTGCGCACCACTTGGGTGCGCGAAAAGGCCACATAGGTCATAGTATCCAAGGCATTGTGGATGCCGATGAAGAGCAGCAACATC
The DNA here is from genome assembly GCA_046704085.1 of Ktedonobacterales bacterium. Classification (GTDB taxonomy): domain Bacteria; phylum Chloroflexota; class Ktedonobacteria; order Ktedonobacterales; family DATBGS01; genus DATBHW01. The sequence continues at coordinate 46,386 of JBJKSJ010000251.1, forward strand.
TGCGCGGCGCCGATGACGAACAGCACCAGCACCGGAGTGCCGAGCAAGACCGGAGCGGCGACGACGAAGGCCAGGTAGGCCACGAGCGGAAAGACCACATGCCACGCCCAGTCTTCCAGCACGACATGATACGCCTTCTGTCGCCGCATCCGCCGTCCCACGATGCCCACATAGATCGCCGCTGCCAGACCGGCGAGACCCAGGGCAGGCTGTCCGTCCAGAGTTCCGGTCAGTGGGCGCTGAGTGTGGCGGCCACCACGAGCGCGGCGCACAAATGCATGACGTTTGGCGTATTGAACGCAGTGTGCGCCTCATTCCTACCCGGCTGCTGGACGAGGCGCTCGATCAAGGTCACTACCACGAATCTCAACCCGGTGAGCGTCGCGGCAGCGGTCCCGATGATCATGTAAAAGGGTTGCCATGTGGTCAGGAGAGCCACCGTCTCTTCTAGCATGAGAGAGCCTCCTGGCGTGGGCACTTGCCAGCGTCAACCGCCCCTGAGCGCCTCGTTTATCCGTTGGCCAGGTGTTTGACCAAGCGTACGTAGGGCTGGTAATAGAGGCGGGTCTGCTGGATGACCACGTAGTGCAAGCGTTGATACAGGGACAAAGCCAGCTCGTTCTCCTGGGCGGCATTGAGCGCGATCTTGGCATAGCCGTGCTGTCGTCCCTGCTGCTCTGCCCCTTGCAGCAGGCGGGTGCCGATGCCCTGGTGGCCCCATTCGGTGAATACCGCCAGGGCATCGACGTACCATTCGTCCGCCTCGGCCTGGCGTTCCAGGGACCAGCCGAGGGCGGCATTGAGGCGCGCTTCCTCGCGCCCGCCAAAGCTCAACACCAAGCTAACCACCCCAGCGCTCTGCTCGGCGACCAGGATGCATTGATAACTGAAACGGTTCCCCTCCTGACGAAAGAAGTGCGCTAACCGCTCGAGCCACTGGTACTCCCTGCCATCGGCAGGAGAGAGGTCACCTGCCGATGGTGGTAGGCAGAATACAACAAGACGGCTGCTCTTTCGGCGTCCTCTGGCCGGGCTGGTCTGAGCGTAAGGTCCTCTGTCGTCATGGCTGCTGGACTTCCCCTGATCAGGATCAAAGGCGGCCTGCGCCGGGTTGCAATGAAACGCGAACTCAAGGCCCAAGACTGTCATATGCCTGGAGGCGATCTGGTCGACGAGCGTCGGGTGGAGCATAATCGCCGCGTCTATGTCGTCGAAAGACCCATGCTCCGTGTTCTGGTCGTTGCTCCCATCAATGGAAGAGCGTGCTATCCGCAATGCCCGGATCGCGTGCCACCTGACTGGTACTCTTCCCGCTCGTTTGGGCTCATCGTACCACTACCTGCGTGAATTCCGTGGTAAAGGTTCGCTGGTCTTGTGCCTAGGTCCTCCGCTTCGGAGAGGCTCCCAACTTTGGCGTCTCTACGAGAGCGGGGCAATCTCATCTTCTAGGTGGTCTATTCTTTGTACCAACATCGCAGGGAGTCAACACAGCGAGGCGCACCGCTTGTACGCGATTCCCGATTAACGGGCCGCCAGCGCTGCCCGCATCCGATCCGGGGTGAACGGCACCCGGCGCAACCTCGCACGGGTCGCTGCGTAGACGGCGTTGGCGACCGCCGCCGCCACCGTCACCGTAGCTGGCTCTCCCGCGCCCACCGATGGTTCGTCCGTTCGGTTGATGAGCACGATCTCCAGCTCCGGCACCTCGGAGAAGGTGAGCAAGGGATAGCCCTCCCAGTCGACGGTCGTTTGCCCCCCGGCATCGAAGCGCACCTCTTCCTTGAGCGCTCGGCTGAGCGCCTGGATCACATTGCCCTCCACCTGGTTGCGCACGCCATCGGGATTGACGATCAGCCCGCAGTCGTGGGCCACCACCAGGCGCCGCACACGCAGCGCACCCGTCGCCTCGTCCACCGCAACGTGTGCCACCATCGCGACGTAGGCTTCGTCGTTCTCGTAACACGCAAAGGCGACACCACGCCCCTCCCCAGAGGGTAGCGCCTCGCCCCAGTCAGCGGCCAGCCCCGCAGCCGCCAGCACGTCGCGCCCGCGCGGATCATCCAGGTGGCGGAGGCGGAACTCCAGTGGGTCCGCCTCGGCAGCAGCGGCCAGTTCGTCCATAAAAGACTCGTTGGCAAAGGTGTTGCCCGCGCCACCGAGCGACCGCATGGACGAGGTGCGCAGCGGGGGGTTGGCGATGCCGTGCATGATGAGACGCCGGTCTGCGAGCCGATAATTGGTCGGCGCGTTGCGTTCGCCGCCGAAGAACGCGGCTGACGGTATCTGCTTGGGCACTTCTCGCACCTCGCGCCCCGCTAACAGCCCCAGCGCCGTGCGCGGCCGGTTCGTGTGGGTCGGGGACCAGACGTCATAGCGCCAGGCCACGATGCGGCCATCCTGGTCGAGCCCGGCGGACACGTCCATCACCATCGGCGCCGCCTTGGGCTCGCCAAGGAACTCGTCGCGCCGCGACCACTGCACGCGAACCGGTCGGCCCACCTCGCGCGCCAGCAGCGCGGCATCCGCTGCCACGTCCTCCGAGCCGTTCTGGCCATAGGCTCCTGCGCCCTCCAGGTGGATGACACGGATACGCTCCGGCGGCAGTTGCAGGAGATCGGCGAGAGCCCCACGCAGGGGATAGACTCCGCCTGAGCTGGCCCACACGGTCAGCGCGCCGTCGCGCATCTCGGCCACCGCGCACGATGGGCCGATGGAGGCGTGCGCCTGGAAGGGCTGCTCATAGACGGCATGCACTCGTTTTGCCGCGCAACGCATCGCCCCCTCCACATCCCCCGCCTCCGCGATGACATGGTCAGTGGTGGTCTGTGCGCGCATCCAGTCGTAGAGGTGCTCCATCGGGGGCAGGTCCAGCGTTTCTTCCCAGGTCACCTGGAGCTGGGAGACCGCCTTGATCGCTTGCTCCTCGCGATCGGCCACCACGCCGATAAAGTTGCCCAGGCGGATGACCTGGGCGCCCTGCACCGCGCTGTCGTTCAGCGTCAGCACGCGCGCACCGGGTCGGCGCGCCCGGACCACCCGCCCATGCAGCATGCCAGGCAGGCGCAGGTCTTGGACGAAGCTGGGCGCCCCGGTGAACTTGCCCAGCAAGTCCACGCGCCGCGCATTGCTGCCAACGACCCGGTATTCTTGTGGCTGCTTGAGTGGGGCATGCCCGCTGATCTGGCGCGCGAAGGGCGCCCCGCCTTGCAGCTCGCCATAGCTGACGCGCTGGTTAGGCGCTCCGTATACAGAGATTACCCCCTCGTGTACCTCCAGTTGCTCGCGCGGCACACCCAGCCGCTCGGCGGCACGCTCGAACAGCGCCAGCCGCGCCTCCGCCGCCGCCTTGCGGAGTTGCCCGCCGCCCATGCGCACCGTCATGCTGCCGGCAGTGTAGCCCTCGTCTGGCGCGCGGCCCGTGTCGCCCATCACCAGGCGCACGCGCTCCAGCGGTACATCCAGCTCCTCAGCCACGATCTGCGCGAGCGTTGTGCGTACGCCTGTGCCCGTCTCCACCTTGCCGCTATAGGCCACGACCGTGCCCTCTGGCTCGATGGCAATCCAATCGTCCAGATTGGTGCTGGCCGCCGCCCAGAACGACCGTTGCGGCGAAGCGGTCTCCGCCTGACCACTGGTGGGGCTGTTGGCATCGGTGGTGCCACTCTCGCGTTGTGGGGCATTCTGTGTCATCAGGCATCCCCTCCCCACATCAACGCATCCGCCCGGCGCACGGCCCGCAGGACGCGCAGATGCGAGCCACAGCGGCAGAGGTTGCCGTCCAGGGCGGTGCGGATCTGCTCGTCAGTGGGATGGGGATACCGCCAGAGCAGCGCCGCCGCCGTGACGATCAATCCGGGGCTACAGTAACCACACTGCGCTGCCTGCTCCTCGATGAAAGCCTGCTGCACTGGATGCAGCTCGTCGGCAGTGCTCAGGCCCTCCAGGGTGGTGATCGGCGCATCGGCGACCGCGCCCACCGGCAGCAGGCATGAGCGCACCGCCTCCGCCCCGCGAAGGACGGTACACGCGCCGCACTGCTCCAGCCCGCAACCAAAGAGGGGACCGTTCAACCCCAGTTCGTTGCGCAGCACGTAGAGCAGCGGTGTGTCCGCCGTCGCCTCGATGACGTGTGGCACGCCGTTCACGGTAATGGTCAGCTGATCTGGCATGGTGGCTCCTTTCGTCCAAGGCATGAACGAGTCGAAAGCGTACCTTTCAACTCCCCCTCTCAGGCAAGACACTGATAGACCGCCTCCCGCAAGTGCTTCTCGCGCGGATCATCCCACAGGTAGAATCCGGTCTTGTTCATCGCGTAGGCAAAGCCAATGTGCGCCGCCGGGTCCGCAAAGCAGAACGCCCCGCCTGCTCCAGGGGTGCCAAAGGCTTCGTCGCCCATCCCAAAGCGAAAGGCGGGCAAGGGCTTGGCATACCCCAGCGAAAAGGTCGTCTCGACGCCCATGACCATATCGAGCGGACCATCACGCGGAGGGGTGGCGGGCTGCTTCAAGGCGTTGAGCGTCTCTTCGCGCAGCCCCAGGCGTTGGCCGCCCGTGGCAAATTCACTGTACGCTTTCGCCATATCACGCACCTGCCCGATGCCATTGGAGGCTGGCAATTCCAGTCGTTGCACGCGTGGGCCATTATAGCCAGCAGGTTCTCCAATGAGTTTCGGATTGGCAAACGTCCTGTAGGTGAGGGAGCGAGGATTGAGGAACCCAAGGACAAAGGGGCGAGGCATCTTATCCATATTAAAGAGCAATTGCCATTTCTTATACGCAGCAATACGTGCGAGACCCGCTTGAGGAAAGTTCTGGGGCAAGCCGATGTAGAACGCGAGCCCGAGCGGCTTTGCCACCTCGTCCTGAAAGTACTGCCCGATGCTGCGGTGCTTGGGGTACACCCGACGCACCAACTCGCTTTCATACCACCCCAGCGAAATGCCATGATAGCCATGACGGGTGCCAGGCTCCCAGGCGGGCTTTTGCCGAGCCAGAGCTGCCGCCACGCGATCGGGATCAGACAGTTTCTCCAAATCCAGTGGCTCATTGATGGCGCAGACCCCTGCCTGGTGGCTTAATAACTGGCGGACGGTCACATGCTCTTTGCCGGCGTGGGCAAATTCCGGCCAATAGGTTGCCACGCGCTCATTATAGTCAAAAAGGCCGCGAGAATGGGCAACAGCTACCCCCATCGAGGCCATCCCCTTGGTGGAAGAAAAGACGAGTACCAGGGTAGCTTCCTCCCACAGCTCCCCGTCTCTTTGTTGCGGATGCCGCCCCAGAGATCGACGACCTTCTCTCCCCGATGATACACCGCACAGGTCGCCCCCAGTTCTCTGCGCTCGGAGAATTTGCGTTTGAATTCCTCCCGGACGCGCTCAAACCCAGGCGCTACCATCCCCTGAACCTGCAAGCCTACTGACGCTTTCGGTGCCATGTGATCCTCCCTCACCACGCGCGGATCACGCGCTAGCGGATGCTCAATGCCGCAGCGGGAAACAAGCGGGGTTCCTTGAAGGGGCCAGAAGCATTCATCCGAACCAAGGAGCCACTTGACCGTGTTCGACACTCTGCTGCCGCGGTATTGTACCGCAGATCGCATCCCCGTGTAAACCGATGACGTCAGCGCATCGAGATGCAAGGTTGGTTGGACTTTGGCCTGAGTACCCTGAAAGGCCCACGGGATGCGCAACGAGGTGGTAGCTGAGTGAATAACGAAGTGAGGAAAGCAAGCCTCCAGGAGCAAAGCAGAACCATTAAACAATCTGGAGGAATGAGCCGCAGTTGTCAGAAAGAGCAGAACCTTGCCTCCTCCGACGGATAAAATCGCCAGCGTTTTGCGCGTAAATTGAGAAACTTATAGCGCTTTTTCCGGCGCATACTTTGCCCACATCAAAAATGAGCTCATAACCTCGCCTGAAAAAAGTTGAGAGCAAATTAAGGCCATCTCTTGCAAAAACAACTGGTAAGAGCGAAATTCAGGCGGTGATATGCGTTAGTTTGGCGAGGAAAGGAATCAATTTGCCATGTGGCAAGTATTTTGATGGTCCGCCCGTGGAATGTGCTTGTGTATCTCTCCTCTCCCGATCCCGCGCGTCCCGGATCGGGTTTGACAGTTCGCCAACCCATCCTTGACAGGATCATCTCTCTCCCTGTATAGTAGTGAAGTATTCACTCGTTTTTGGGGGGAGGTTTTGACATCTATGCCAGTGTGCCGCTAACTCCATCCTGTTTCCTGTTCAAAAGAGTGAAACAGTCGTGACCATGCTTGCTTCCATCTATCGCGTGTTTCTCATCAGGCATGAGCGTTCAGTTGTTCTACGCCTGGAATGCCGCAGAGCGTGACTCCTGCTCGACGGCCTTTCTGGCAAAGCCTGCGCGAGACGGCGGATAGTGAGAACGCAAGCATTTGATGGTGCGCGAGAGCTATGGAGAAGCGTGCGGCAAAGAGGTGTCAGGTATGGAACTGCGGCGAACGCATCGCTGATGTTGCCCATCCACCACCCCATTGGCAAATGGATGCTATCTTTTCCCCTGTTGCGGCATCGCATCCTCGATCATGGTGCAGGCGGTGACCTCCTCTCTCCATTCCCTCTTTCTGCCCCATCGTTTCCTCGAAGCCTTGATACGAATGTGCTGTTTTTTCTCTCAGAAACAAGCAAGGAATAACCACTCATGACAGAACATCAGCTTTCACTTCTCCCCTTCTACGCGGGTTGGGGGATCTACAATCAGCGGCTTGTCGCGGCCATCGCGCCCCTGACCGCAGAGCAACTGGCCTTGCGCACCACGCCGCACCACTGGTCGATTGGCATGTACGCGACGCATATTGTCGCCAATCGCGCCTGGTGGTTCCACGCACGGATGGGCGAGGGGAGCGCCGATCTGACTCCCCTCGAATTATGGGCGCTGGGAGTCTGTGAGGCGGGCGTGGATCCATGCCACCCGGCGGCAGAACTGGTTGCCGGACTTGAGCAGACCTGGCAGATGATCGAGCAGACGCTTGCCCGTCTGACCCCGGCTGATCTTCTCGAGGTCTTCCCGCCTCTGGATGAGGCGGGACGTGTGCGTCACGCGCAACTGGTCGAGCCTGCGCTCCAGCCCTACGCCCAGATGTGGTTGGATGCGGCGCGTCTGGCTGGAGCAGGGAGACCCGCACGTTCGCGCCAGTGGATCATCTGGGGGGTACTCGAACATGACATTCATCACGGCAGCGAAATCTCCACCATTCTCGGCGTCCACGGCCTGCCTGTCGTCGAGTTGGATTAAGCACAGGAACGTATGAGCGTTCCCCACTCGCATGGATGGTGAGGTTGCGCGTGATGCGGTCGCTTCAGCGACAAGGTCGCCCCTGTCGCTGAAGCGACCTTCCCTGCTCACATGGACTGAAAACGGGGAAAGACTGGATGGAGAGATGCACAGCATCCACCTGTTTTCTGACGTCTATCCCATCTATCTGCCAAGTTGAGGCACTGACGCACACAAGCCCCTTTCGGCGATGAATTCAGTCAACCCACAGCAGTGGAGAAAAACGAGCAGAGGATGAGAGAAACCGAAGCCCGCGCTCAAGCAAGAAGCCATGAGACTCCGTTCGGAAAGGTAAAGAAGGAGAGTATGCGACTGCGCGGGTCCTTCGCGTGGATCCACTGCTCATCAGATGGTAGGGTGTGGCTCGTGGCACCACGTGCAGAGAGGTTGTCAGGGGCCAGCGTCTTTGGGGAGTGGCGAGAGGCCCTCAGACACGCCTGCGCTCCGACGAGCAAGTGCGCGAGCTTCGCTCAGATAAGTATCTCCGCGGTTTGGAGGAACGGCCGACCCAGCTCCTCGATGCCCAGTTCGAGGCAATATAGGCCGCTGGACACCCGTTCGAGAAAGCCCCACTCCCAGATCGCAGTCCCCTCGATGCCGGTCTGAGCGCTCAGCAGCGCGCAGTACCTGCGGGCGAGCGCCGCGGCAGCGCCCATGGCTCCCGTAGCGAGGATCTGCTCGCACCAGTCGCGCAGCACCACCCCCAGGTCGTAGGCGGGGTCAGCGAGGAATCCGACTGGGTCCACAAAGACGAATCCGGCATCCGCCCCCACCCGCGGCGCGAGTACCTGCAGCGCGTTCCACGGGTGGGGATCGCCGTGGACGACGACGCAACGCTCCAGGTCGAACGCGGCCGCGCGCCGCTCGGCATACCGCAAGGCCTCGTTCACAATCCGCTCCGAACACGGATGGCCCAAGTCCTCCCACAGGCGGCTGACCAGGCGGGCGAGTTGTCCTGCCTTCTCGTCGGCCGACGTCACTACCAGACCAGCCGGGCGCGGCGCCTGCCACGCCTGGCGCAGCATCTGGCATAAGAGTACGATTTTCTGCTCTGGTGGCAGGGCGAGCGGTGCCATCGGGGGGCCGAGAGCCTCAAGGAGCATCGCCTGACGCTCTCGTTCGGAGGCAAGCAGGCGCACATAGCCACACCCCTGCGCGTTCTCAAGCACGCGCAGCTCGTCGGCAAAACCCACCTCAGGGATCGCGATCTTGAGGATGGCGTCGCCGCCCTCCGCCGTTCGCGCCCGGGCTACATACGAGCCGGTCCCGCCCGCGAGCGCCTGACCCACAGTGATCGACCACGTGCATTCCAGGTGCGCGATCACGTCGGGAAGCTCGGCAAGCCACCGCTCGCCCCGTTGCCCGAGGTGCATGACTCGCTGCCGGACGAACCCCGGCACCTGCACCAGCCGCTCGTCTGCGGCGTCTGCCTCGTCCATGACGGCATCATAGCATACCCAGCGGCGTCACCGCCACTGCACCCCGGCTGACCATCGCTGCGTGTGTTGCCTCGCGCAAGACCTCGCTGGCGGGCCGCCTCCCTCCGGCCAAAGCGCGTTCCAAAAACGCCTGCGCTTCAGCAATTTTGTGGCGGCGTGGTTCGTCGCACTCCTGCTCTGGCGCCTTAGCGCCCGCGGCGAAAGGGGCGTTTCCCGTTGCCACTCTGGGTATCCTCACTTTCTGCCCTCTGGTGGGCGTCCAAAGGCGCCAACCTCTGCAAGGCGCCCGCGATTCCCCCTGACGATCCGTTCCGATCTGGCTGGTCCGCCACTGGCGCTGCGTTGCTGCCTGGCGGCAATGCGTGCACCTCAACCGCTGCGCCCAACTGCTGTTCCACCTGATCGAAGGCAGCGAAGGCATGCTCGAAAATGCGCCGCTCCAACGCGTCTATCCGCTCAAACCGTTGCACCTCCAACAGCGCCCACTGCTCGCGCTGCATCGCCAGCAATCGCTTTTCCGGGCTCTCAGTAGACTTGGCGAGGTTGAAGTAGCACGCCGCCTCGGCCACATGAAAGCCAATGGCGCCCCAGCACGACCCAGCCACCGCCAATGCTGCCCAAGAGCCATCCGATGGGCACCGCATTCAGAGCCCCCGGCGGGATATGCGCCGCGCCTTTGAGCGCGTCCAGTTCCAGATAGAGGACCTGTGCGGCGTTGGAGATGGTCGAGAGGAGCATTGCGGCCACCAGCGCGGCCACGAAGTGCCAGCGCGCGCCACTCCAGAAGGCTTTGGCTACCGCAAAGAAGCAGGCCAGGCACACCGCTTCGACGGCAAAGCCGCCACCATAGGCCAGAATCCCCGGCACGCTCCAGGTGAACGGCTGAAATCCCGCGAAGAAGTAGCCGCCCCCAGCGCCAGGGTAGCGGCCAGAAGGAACGGAGCGACCGCCGCCACCAGGAAGATGTAGCCATTTTTGGCGCCTTGGTGGGATGGGTGGTTGCGGTGTGCGAGACAACATTGGTTGAGCAAACTTCATCACAGTTTCCCTTACACATCCGTCCAGTGAACTCCGCCGATCTCTGCTCGGCTGGACTCAGCCCAGGACTCGTCAATCGGAGCTAAGAGTGCTGTTCGCTATCGGTTCATTCTTCCTTTGACGCATCGATAGTCGGTGCCTCCGTTTCTGGAGAAGCCCCTTTGCTCTCCGGCCTAATCCCATGGTTGTAGATGATTGGGAGTGCGTTGTGGCGTTTGTAGTGGCAAAGCCGAGCGAGAGCGTGGCGCCTCCGTCGCCAGGATGACCAGGCCACGTGGGAGGCAAAAGAGCGATGCCGTTTGCAGACGAGACAGAAGAAAAGGCGGATTGCGGCAATGCTGAGGGGAATCATGACCGGGAAATCCAAAGTGAGTGAAGCGTAGTAGTATAGGACATAGCAATCAAACGGCCAGGTGGAATGGCGACTGATGACAGGAATGCTTGTCAGGGTCTTCCACGTTGGTCACCTTTCCTTGCGGTTTCATCACCATCCTGCTATACTTGCTGTTAGGGAACTGTTCAGAGGATCCCTAACAGCTGCCACCTTTCTATCGGGGTGCCGTCTCATGCAGAACCTATCACCCACCGCCGGAACCGTTCAGAACGGATATCTGGTGTATGAGCAGCAGGACCAACACGTGGTGGTGCTCCTTGATACGCCTTCCTGGTACGCCTGGCTGGAAACGGCAACCACCTTCACATTTACCGGCGAGGAGGGCACCTTTACCGCACACAAAGCGCCTGCTGGCAATCGGCGCGGCGGTTGGTACTGGCGCGCCTATCGTCGCAAGCAAGGACGACTCTCCCGCTGTTACCTGGGCGTCTCAACCAATCTCACGTTGTCGAAACTGCGTGAGGTGGCCCGCCGCCTGGCAGCAGAAGCTGAAAGCCAAGGAAGCGGGAAAGCAGATGAGGACGCGCAGCCTGTTTCGCACGTTCCCAAATCTTTGCAAGGGCTGACGTCGACCTTAATCCTCCAGACTAGCATTACTCCCCCGCGTCTGCCTGCGCCGCATGTGGCGCGCCCACGCCTGCTCGCGCTCCTGGAGCAGGGCATGCGCGGACCGCTGACCCTGATCTCGGCTCCGGCTGGCTCTGGCAAGACCACGCTGCTGGCAGCCTGGGCGGCCATGACCACGCGTCCGGTGGCCTGGCTTTCCTGCGAAGAGGGGGAGAACGACCCGGCGCGCCTTCTTTCCGCGCTCATCGCTGCGCTGGCGCGCCTCGATGCGCGTCTGGGCACTGCGGCAGAGATCGATCGGCCCTGGCATCCCGACGAACACGAACGGGTTCTGACCCGTCTCCTCAACGATCTTGAGCGCCTGCTTCCGGACGAAGCGGTCTTGATCCTGGATGACGTCCACCAGCTCACGACCGAGGCGAGTCAGACTCTGCTACTGTTTCTGCTCTCCCATCTCCCCTCGCGTCTGTGTGTGCTGATCGGGACACGGGGGGATCTGCCGAGGCTGGCGCACTGGCGAGCGCGGAATCAGATCGTTGAACTGCACGGCCAGGATCTGGGATTTGTGTCCGCCGAAGTCGAGGCGTTTGTACACGAGATGGGACTCCCGCTCGACTCCGAGGCGATCCGTCTGCTGGAAGAGCGGACCGAGGGTTGGATTGCTGGGATCCAATTGGTGACGCTGGCCCTGCGCGGGCACGCTGATGCCGCGCGCGTGCTCCGGACGACGGGCTTGACCCATCGCTTTCTCCTGGACTACGTGCGGGAAGAAATCCTGATGCCGCAACCACCTGAGATGCAGCGCTTTTTGCTCCGGACCAGCATCCTGGAGCGGCTCACCGGGCCGCTCTGCGAGAGCGTTACGGGAGAGTCTGGTGGGCAGAGGAAGCTGGCGACCCTGCTCCATGAGAATCTCTTTGTCAGTGCGCTGGATGACACCGAGACCTGGTACCGCTCCCATCCGCTCTTCGCCGAAACGCTGCGCACCCTCCTCCAGCAGCAGGAGCCCGCGCTTGTGCCGGATTTGTATCGGCGGGCTGGTCGCTGGTATGAACAGCACGGGTGGGCAGAGGAAGCCTGTGAATACGCCTTGCGCTCTGGTGATCTGCCCCACGCGGCACACCTCCTGGAAGATCTGGTGCCGTCCCTGGTGGAGCAAGGGAAGCTCGTGCTTCTGAGCCGCTGGCTGGATCGGCTCCCGCAGGCACTTATCACAGCCTCGGTGTCCCTCTCGCTTGCCTCGATCTGGATCCAGCCACTGCGCACGTCGGAGCCGCCTGACCCGGATCAGGTCAGTAAACACCTCACGATGCTGTTGGAGATACATGCGCAGGACGACCCCGAGTCACAGGTAGCACTGCAACGGGAACTGGCGTTACATCAGGCAGCGCGAGCGTTGGCTCAAGGGAATATCCCGCAGGCGCTTGCGCACGCTGCGGAGGTGACACACTCGCTCCAGGGACGGGAGACGGCCTGGAGTCGTTTCACCCTGTGGCGGCAGCAGGTGCTGCTTGGGGCGGCCTATCGCGCGCGTGGGGATCTGCGGACCTCGGAGCAGATGTGGCGGAACGCCTATCCTGCTGGCGGAACCATCCCCAATCAGTTGGTCCTCTCGTTCCTCGACGATTTGTACGAGGAGCAAGGCCGATTACGCGAGATGGGTCGGCTCTATGAGGATGTGTTTCGCTCCTGCCGTGCGCAGCGCGATCCACCGCTCCTGCTGCTGGCCTGGGCGGATTGGCGCTCTGGCGCGCTGCATTGCGAGTGGAATCGGCTGCAAGAAGCGGAGGCCGCTGCGCAGCAACTCCTCGCGCTAGACCTACTCCCCGATAGTGTTCGTCCTATCCCTGAGTTCGCGCTGTTCGGACTCAGGATCCAGGCGCACGTGGCGCTGGCGCAAGGCAATAGCGAGTGGGCCAGGCGCCTGTTGGAACGCGAGGAGTTTGATGTGGCGCGGTTTCCCATCCCCCAGGCGCGGAAAGACCTGCTCATCCTGGTTCCGGTACGCCTGGCCCTCGCCTGCGGCCAGCTCGAGTCGGCCTTGCGCTGGGCCGCGACCTGTGGAGTGCGCTACGACGACCCGCTCACCACCCCGCTGGCAAGGCAGCACTACGTGCGCTATGTCACGTTGGCGCGGGTGTTGATTGCGCGTGGACGCGGCCACCGGAATTCCTTGTCGCTCGCTCAAGCGCGGCTGCTGTTGGAGCGTTTGCTGGACATCGCCATTGGGGCAGGCGCTCAGGGCCGCCGCATCGAGGTGCAAATGCTGCTCGCGCTGACACTGTACGCCCAGGGCAAGACAAAGCAGGCCCTTTCCACGCTGGGACCTATCCTCGCTCAGGCCGAACCAGAAGGCTATCTGCGCCTCTTTGCCGATGAAGGCGCGGCGATGGCGCACCTGCTCGCGCTGATTGGCCCGTTTACCACCGCCTCGCCTGACTATCTTCAGCGCATTCAGGCAGCGATTGCCCCCGCGTGGCTGGCCCAGCCCGATCCGTCGACGCTAGTAGGAGCCCGCTCGACGCCCTATGAGCCGCTGAGTGAACGTGAGCGCGACATCTTGCAACTGGTGGCCGAAGGGTGCTCCAACCAGCAGATTGCCGAGTACCTGATCCTCAGCCTGCACACGGTCAAACTCCACGTCAAGCATCTCCTGGCGAAACTAGGCGCAACGAATCGCACCCAGGCCGTGGCCCGTGCCCATGCCCTCCACCTCCTCGCTCGTGAAGAGGACACCGCTCCCTCCGAATAACTCTTTCGAGGGAAGACATCCTGGCTGTTTTGCTGTAGGCTCCTCAGAAGAAGGGGAATAACAATATGTTATATACAAGGGAGGACCGATGAACGCGATCGAAACGACCCACTTGACGCGGACCTTCGGCAGCCTGGTGGCGGTGGATGACCTGACGCTGGCTATTCCCGAAGGGACCGTCTTTGGGTTCCTGGGACCCAATGGCGCGGGCAAAACGACTACCGTGCGCCTGCTCTCGGCCTTGATTGCCCCCACGCGCGGGAGCGCGATGGTGGCAGGCCAGCGCCTAGGCGAGGACAACGAGGCGATTCGGCACGCCGTTGGGATCCTCACCGAGACGCCGGGCCTGTATGACCGCCTGAGCGCCTGGCAAAATCTGCTGTTTTTTGCGGAGTTATATGATCTCCCCGCCGAGCGCGCTTCTAGCCAGGTCGAACGCTATCTGCGTCTGCTCGACCTGTGGGAGCGGCGCGACGACAAGGTCGGCGGCTTCTCCAAGGGAATGCGCCAGAAGCTGGCGATTGCCCGCGCCTTGCTGCATGAACCAAAAGTGATCTTCCTCGATGAGCCCACGGCTGGCCTCGATCCGGAAGCCGCGCGGGTGGTGCGCGACTTCATCAAGGGATTGCGTGCGGAGGGACGCACCATCTTTCTGACCACGCATAATCTGCCCGAGGCCGATGAACTCTGCGATCTGATCGGGGTGTTTCGCGCGCGGCTGCTGCGCCTGGGCACCCCAGCGAGTTTACGCGCGGGCATGTTTGGGACGGGCACTCAGGTACGCGTCGTCGGAGACGCCGCACGCTGGATCGAGACCGTTCGCGCCCTGGCCTTTGTCCGGGAGGCAACTGCCGAAAACGGCACCCTCTCCGTCAGTATGGAGCATCCCGATGAGCAGAATCCTGAACTGGTGCAGGCACTCCTCCATGCCGGGGCGCAGATACTCGCGGTGGAACCGATCTCCCATTCCCTTGAGGAGGTGTACCTGGAACTGGTGGAGAGTGAACACAAAACTGGGGCTATCAGCCACTAAGCGCGAAGAAAGAGCGTGACCCCGATGCACAAAGTGTTTGTGATCCTGCGCAAAGAGTTTCGCGAGATCCGCCAGCAACGGATTCTCCTGTTCAGCATTCTCCTGCCGCCGCTGCTGTTCGTCTTGCTGCCCCTCTTTTACCTGCAACTGGGCGGCAATGGGTCGAGGGCCAGTACGCTGCACGTTCCCTCCCTCCAGGGGTTGACCCTCCACGAGTACACGCAGGGACTGATTGGCACTATATTCTCGAACATCTTTCTCCTGCTGTCGATGATTGTGCCCAGTACGATTGCGGCCTACAGTATCATTGGCGAGAAGACCAACCACACGCTTGAGCCGGTGTTGGCCACGCCGGTGCGCCGCTGGCAACTGTTGGCAGGCAAGATTCTGTCCGCGTTGCTGCCGGCGGTGCTGGTCACCTGGGTGAGTGGCGGTTTGTTCATCGCGGACCTGGCGATCGTGACCGATGTCAATGTGGTCTCCCATGTGGTCACCGAGGGCTGGCTTATCCTCTTTCTCGCCGGAACGCCGCTCTTGGGGCTGATCGCGGTCTCAGTCATGACCGCCATTTCCTCGCGGGTCAACGATACCCGCACGGCGCAACAACTTTCGATCTGGGCGGTGGTGCCCATCGTGGGGATCATCCTGGGCGAACTCTTCGGCCAGTTTGAACTCACCGTGTTCGTCGCAGTCATCGCCACCCTGATCCTGATCCCGATTGCGCTCGTCTTGACCTGGGGGGCGGCCCAACTGTTTCAGCGTGAAACCATTCTCACCCGCTGGAAGTAGCAGCCTGTGACCTGGCCTATGTGGCCCGCGAACGGGCCACATAGGCCGTATCGCCCTTGATACCAAGATCTTTCTTGTTGCTGAGACTCGGAATGTTCGCCCTTGGTGTCTATCTGGCCCGTCAGCGGCATAATTGGTCGTCGCCAGACTGAGGGATGACCGGGATGCCTGTTTTGTGCATATCCCCGGCTGCCACTGAGAAGGAGTTGGAGATGCTTATCCTGAAGCGGCCCGGCACACGAGGAGGTTTTGTGGCCACCCTGGCACTCGCCGCCTTGCTCGCAGCGTGCGGCGGCGCGCCGTCAGTACAAGGCACCCCTACGCCGATGGCCTGCAACACGCCGACCGCAGCCGGTGCTACGTCTGTACCACCCGGCGCCCCCGTGGAGGATATCTGCTACGCGACGGAGTGGCCTGCCCCGAATGGGGACCTGTACAACACGCGGGTCGCGCACTCGACCATTGCTTCGACGAACGTGTCGAAGCTGGGAGTTGCCTGGACGGTCCCCCTGCAAGGCAAGGGTGCTGATGGTGCAGACGTTGCCAATCCGGTGATTGCCAACGGCATCGCCTACCTTCAAGATGGGGCTTCCAATGTCATCGCGGTGCAGAATGCGACTGGCCGGGTCCTCTGGACACACGACTACAACTCTCCTGAGATTTCTGGGCCAAACGGCGTGACCATCGCCAATGGCAGAATCTACGGCGTTACCGCGAGTGGGGTGTTCGCCCTGGATGCGCAAACAGGCCAGCAAGTATGGTATGATACGCATCTCGCGGCAGGTAAGGTCAACTTCGACATCGCCCCACAGGTAGCCAACGGCAAAGTCTTCGTCGCGTCGGCGATCACCGTTGGTGGCGGCATCATCTATGCCCTCAACGACAACACCGGCGCCACGCTCTGGAGCTTCCAGACGGTGGTAGACAAGGTAGGCCAGCAACTCAAGGCGACCGCAGGGGGTGCTTGGGATGCCATGCTGATCGGCCCGGATAACTCCGTCTACGCGGGTATCGGCAATCCGTACCTCTCGCTCCAGGAGGCGCAGGCGACCCCCAGTCGTGAATTGTACACGGATAGTATAGTCAAGCTCAATCAAACGACGGGGCAGTTGGAGTGGTATTACCAGGCATTCCCCAACGACTTTCATGATTGGGATCTGCAAATCTCGCCCATCTATACCACGGTTGCCGGGCGCCCGGTGGTGCTCGCCGCTGGCAAAGGGGGGGTGGTGTTTGCCTTCGACGCCGCGAGCGGCCAGGTGCTGTGGAAGACCTCAGTCGGTATCCATAACGGACACGACGATGACGGCCAGATGGCCCTCGACGGCACGCTCCACTTACAGACACCGTACACGCTGGAACCAGGAGAAGTCGGCGGGGTGGAGACGAACATGGCTGCTGCGGACGGCGTGGTGTATGTGCCGGTTGATGACCTGCCAGAAACGTTCGCGACTGCCACCGCCCGTGTTGGCACATCAAACTTCGCCCAGGGTAAAGGAGAGATGGTTGCCATCGACATAGCCACAGGGAAGCCACTGTGGACAACCCAACTGCCACAATTGCCGTTGGGAGGGGCGACGGTCTCCAATGATCTCGTGTTGACGACCACGTTGACCGGCGAACTCATCGCGCTCGCGCGCCAGGATGGATCGGTTGTCTGGACGGCGCAGCTTCCGGGCGGCTCGAATACGACGTTGGCTATCGTTGGGAATACGCTGCTCGCTGGGGCGGGCATCCCGCTGACTACGGCGCAGCACCCAGTGGTGGCCGCCTATCGACTTGGCGCGTAGGGGTGCAGCATACCCACTGATTCTGCTCCAACATGGCAAGCGCACTCTCAAGAGAAAGGTGCAGCCACCATGGCATCATCACACGAACACACCGATGCGGCCTCTGCGGCTGGCAAGGCACGCTTACCTTCCGCCTTGGCGGCTGTTGATATTCGCAAATCACTTCCTCTGGGACATGAGCGGATCGACATTTTGAAGGGCATCACCCTGTGCATTCAAAAAGGCGAGTTTGTGGTTCTCATCGGCCCCTCTGGCTCAGGCAAATCGACGCTGCTGGGCTTCATCACCGGGCTGAAACGGGTGCCATGATACAGAAGAGATACGGTGCCCCATGAAGAGAGGCGAGTGAATTTACCACGATGCCCTTGACCTTTGAGCAAGATGTCGAATCTTATGCCCAACTTGGGGTAGAGGCGATTGAGGTCTGCGAATTCAAACTGGACGAGCGGCGCATAAACGAGCAACTGGCGCTGATTGCAAAGCACGGGCTGGTGATCAGTTCAGCCCACCCCGGCATCCGCACGCTGTTCCTCAGCCAATCGCAGCCGGAGCCAGCAGATCCACGCGAGCGCATGGCGTTGTTCTCTTGGACCATCCGGCGCTTTGGCGCGCTGGCAGAGGGCGTGCCGTGCAGGAGGCTGTGTATCGCACTGGAATTCCCAAGGAATATGTTTGGGGTATCGTGAGGTTGCCGTCAATGATGAAGCGTAGGTAAGTTCGTTTTTCAGCGCGTGGTCGGCAGGCGCGCACCACTGGGAACAAGCTATCAGACATTTTCGTGAAACGGTGGAAAGCGTCCACTGCTTATCATGCAACTGAACAAAGTGAGACGAATGGCCCACTCTCTCTGGTCAGCCTGCGCCTGTCGTTCGAAACGAGAGATGCACCAATCTGGGGAGAATTACCACGACCTTATTTCATGCCCAGGAGGGAGTGCCTGGCAGGCGATGATAGAAGTTGGTCGTTCGTGTGATGGATGGTTCTCTTGATGATGCGATGAGCCACTTGTAACCTTTCTTGCTCATGTCGAGGAACCTCTACACCATGCGTGAGAAAACGACCGGCAGAGCGCCCATGACATACCAGGCAGTTGTTGCCAACCCCATCCAGAACCACCTTATATCCTGGCACTTGATGTGGGGACCTCATCAACGCGCACATTACTGTTTGATGCGCTGGGGCTTGGGTCGCACCTGCAAGCTGAGGATATTGTGATTGATTGCGGCAACTCCTTCTATCGTCATGATATTCGCCGTACGGCTGCCTTAAAGCCGCAGGGGATCCAGAATAACGATGTCGGCACCAGCGGCGGTGTCTGGGGACTGGAGCGCGGCTACTGCTTGATGATTGGCGGCGAACCAAATCCGGTCCGGCGTCTCGACCCCATCTTTGCCGAGCTGGCACCAGGCATCGATGCCGCGCCGTGCATGCCTGGGAGCGAAAAGGGGGCGGCACGGAAGCGCAGGGCTATCTGCACTGCGGCCCCACCGGAGCGGGGCATTTGGTCAAGATGGTGCATAACGGCACCGAGTATGGGTTTAATGGCCGCTTATGCGGAGGGGCTCCATGTGATGCAGAATGCCGACATTGGCAAACGCCAGCAGGAGGTTGACGCCGAAACCGCGCCGTTGCTCGACCCGGAATACTATCAATATGACCTGAATCTGGCTGCTATTGCCGAACTTTGGCGGCGGGGCAGCGTCATCGGTTCCTGGCTGCTGGACCTCACTGCGCAGGCGCTCTTGATAAGCTCGGATCTGGCGACCTTTTTTGGCCGCGTCGCCGATTCCGGCGAAGGGCGCTGGACGATTGCCGCCGCAATTGACGAGGCGGTCCTCATGCCAGTACTCAGTTCGGCGCTGCTGGAACGCGCTGTCGCAGTGCAGGTGACGCTGCTGGAGACGGCATTTGCCGCCTTGACCAGAGTGTGGTGATTTACGAGCGCACGGGCCTCAAGACGCCCGACATCTCCATTCTCTCCGACGCGTTTCTGGCTGAGGTGCGCGACCTGCTGCACCGCAACCTGGCCCTGAAACTATTGGTGAAGTTGCTGGGCAATGAGTGTAGGGACTGCTGTGTTCAGTTTTGCCTTCCTCTGGATGGGCTGGACTGAGGCTGCTCTGTATGGGTATGGTTGCGCTCGCCCTAAGCGCCCAAGTCTTCTTTTGCCGTTAGCCCTGCGCCTCGCGCAAAACTTCGGAGGCCACGCGGAAGCCATCTACCCCTGCTGGGATGCCGCAGTAGACCGCTACCTGCAAGAGTACCTCTTGAATCTCCTCCTGGGTGCATCCGTTACGCAGCGCGCCCCGCACATGCAATGCGAGTTCTTGTGGGCGGTTCAGCGCCGCCAGCAGCCCGACGTTCAACAGGCTACGCAGTCTGGGAGGCAGCCCTGGACGTGTCCAGATTGTCCCCCAACATATCTCCGTCACCAAGTCTTGCAGCGGGCGATTGAAATCGGTCGTATTCGCCAGTGACCTATCAACATACTCATCGCCAAGAACAGCCCGCCGCTGCGCGAGACCAGCCTCGAAGGTGTCTTTGTTCATTACGGTTTTCCTTTCTTACGTGTCTGATTTGCCAGATTGCTAAGAATCTGGAGTGCGATAGCAGCATGATCCTCTGTATAGTTTAGCAGGGGGACATTGGATAAATCGCCGCTCGCTCAGCTACATCGAGCGGAAAGACGGTATATTGCTTGCCATCTGGTTGCAATTGCACCACGGCCATCGGTTTATAGATATTAGCCCCATCCGAGTCAAACTTAATCCTCCCATAAAACGTCATCACGTCAAGCTGTGCCAGCGCTGCGCGCACATCATACGGATTGATGCTTCCTGCTTGTTCCAGCGCCTGCTGAAAGGCGATCACCGCCGCCGAAGCATCGGCAACCTCATAGGGAATTTCTTGATAGGAAGGATATTGCGCAATGAAAGCTGAAGTGTAAGACTTTGGGGTTCCCCATGGATCCCTGCCCTCATATTTCAGCGCGCTGGTCCACTGGGTCGCGCCAAAGATGTCATCGGCCTGGTTTTGCAAGTAGGCGCGAAAAAGGGTCGAAGAGGGTCCGACGCTAAAGCCCATCGCTTTGGGGGAGATACACAATTCTTTCGCCTGCTTCGCCAGTAGCAGCGTATCCTGAATGTGGCCTGCGCCTAAGAGCAGGTCTGGATGCAGCGCTTTGATCGCCTGCAGTTGTGAAGTGAGGTCTTGCGTATTTGCCGGATAAAAGCCTTGATAGATCACCTGTATCCCCCGACTCTGGGCATATTCAACCGCGCCAGCCACAACCTCTTTGGAGAAGGAATCCTCCGCGCCCAACAAGGCCACCGTCTTCGCGTTGGGATCCCTCTCCAGGACGATGGCAATAATCCCACGTAAATAGTCAGTGGCTGGACTCAGCACACCAAATACGTAGCGATAGCCATGAGCAAAAATGCTGTCCGCCGAACCATTAGAACTTACCAGCGGCAAATGATAGCGTTCGGCCAAGGGCGCGACCGCTTCGGTCAGGTCCGAGCTATAGGGACCGAGGAGAAAATTGACCTGATCTTTGTTGATAAGTTGCTCATAAAGTTGGACTGCCAGCTCAGGTTGTGATTCGTCGTCATAATAGCGCAGTGCTAAACGATAGACCTTGTTGCCAATCACCAGCCCTCCATGCTGGTTGATCGTATTGATCGCCATAAGATAGCCGTCGCGGGTGTACTGGCCCTCCTGCGCCAGTTCTCCGGTAATGGAAATGCTTGCGCCAAAGGTAATCGTGCCTCCGGCGCTGTCACCTCCGCCCCAGGCGGGGATACAGCCAGTCAAGAGGAGGCATATGGATGCCGCCAGCAGTGGAGTACATCCCCTTTGAAAGCAGCGCCACATACGACACCTCGTTTTCTGGATCATCTGCTGATCCGCAGCGTTGAACAAGAGCAGGTCTGGCAGCAAGGCAAGCGGCCCCAGGCGGCGCGGTTGCCCTTCATGAAGCTATAAAACGATAGCCCGCGCCCGCTTCCGTCACGAAATAGCGCGGGTTGGCTGGATCAGGCTCCAGTTTATGGCGCAAACGGCCCATATAGACGCGCAGGTATTCAGCTTCTTCGCCATATTCAGCGCCCCACACGCGCTGTAAGAGCATCCGATGCGTGAGTACCTTGCCGGCATTCGTTACAAGCTGCTCCAGCAAGGCAAACTCTGTGGGCGTCAGCCGGACATTTTCCCCGCAGAGCCGGACGACACGCCCCTCAAGGTCAATCTCCAGATCGCCATAGCGGCGCACGCCCGACGCGGGCGGCAGCGCGAACCACTGCCCCCGCCGCAGCGCCGCCCGGACTCGCGCCATCAATTCTTCCACGCCGAAAGGTTTTGTCAGGTAATCATCAGCGCCCAGATCAAGCGCCGCCACTTTGTCGCGCTCGTCATCCAGCGCCGTCAGGATGATGATGGGCACTGTCGACATCTCGCGGATGCGGCGGCAGACCTCCAGCCCATCCATCTGAGGCATCATGATATCGAGGATCAGCAATTGCGGATGGTCTGTTTCCCACAGCCTGAGCGCTTCAAGGCCGTTGCTCGCCTCCAGCACGGCGAAGTCCCGCGCGCGCAAGTTGCGGCAGATGAAGGCCCGCAGTTCCAACTCATCCTCAGCAACCAGAACTCGTTTCGTTGGCATGGTGATCTCCTTTGACCAGGGCAGAAACTTTTGCCTGCACCCCGCGTCAGCGCGAGGAGTCCAGATCAAGCGCCAGTAGATAAGCCCGAAACGATGTGCTGTCCCTGGGAGTTTTCTCCCCTGGCAGACACAGCAATAATGGGGAGTGAAAACGCGATGGTTGTCCCTTGCTCGCCGCTTTCGGCCCAGATGGAACCACCATGCGCTTCGATCACCGCTTTACAGATGGCTAAGCCTAGCCCGATGCCACCAGAGCGCTGCTGGATGCCCCGCTTTGCCCTGTAAAAGCGCTCAAAGATATACGGAAGCTCAATGGGGTCGATGCCGGGTCCATCAGTCCAGCAGGAGACAATGACCCGCCCATCCTCTTGCCTGGCATCGATGCGCACTTCACCCGCTCCATAGGCGCGCGCATTCGCCAGCAAGTTACGCAGCACGACCTCGATGCGCGGCCCATCCACATCCAGCAGCGGAAGCTGTTCCGGCAAGGTAACGGACAGGGAGGGAATGGCATTGTCAAGCTGGCGCAGCGTTTGGTCCACCAGTTCCCCAAGCTGCCTGGGACGCTGATGCAGGGTGAGAATACCTGCCTCCAGCCGCGATAAATCCAGCACGTCGCTGACCAACTGCGCCAGGCGATCTGCCTGGGCGCTGATGATCTGAAGCATGTGGTGTTGATCTTCTGCCGACCAGGCAACATCCTCCTGAAGCAGCGTGGAGGCATTCCCTTTGATAACCGACAGCGGCGTGCGTAACTCGTGCCCAACCGTTGCCAGCAGTGTTGTCTTAAGCTGGTCAATCTCGCGCTCGCGAGTCACATTGCGCAAGAGTAGGCCGCGCCCATTGACCAGGCCCGACTCATCGTGGACATCAAAGACTTGAAGCCGAATAGACCGTTTTTGCGCGCTTGCGGCGGTGCCTGCCCTTTCGCCCAACTCGATCACCCAGGTTGGTGTATCGCCCTGAGCGATACGCGCCAGCATGGCATCGTATTCGTCTGGCCTTGCGCTGGCCCTGCGCAACTCCGCGTGAATCAAGTTGATCGGGCAGCCCTCCAGCAGATCAATCAATGGGCCGATCATCGCCTGCGCGCCAGGGTTGGCATAAAGCACGGTGCCTTTCACGCTCGCCAGGATCAGCCCGTCGCTCATGCTGCTCATAATGGCGGCCAGCGTTTGTTTCTCTTTCATGGCTCGTAAATAGAGACGCTTGTTTTCCCTGGCGGTTTCGCGGAGACGCTCATCAGTGCGCTCGTACAGGACCGCATGTTCCCAGGCCAGCATGGCATAGTTGGCAAACGTCAATAGGAGATCAACTTCATGCGTGCTGAAGGTCTGGGGCTGTTTGCGGTGGACGACCAGCACAACGCTGCCCACATGGCGGCTGATAATCGGGATGGAGAGCAGCGAGCGGAAGCCTTCGGCATAGGAGATGGCTGGAAAGAACTTGCCTTCTTCTGCCAGTATCTGCACGGGATGCCCGCTGCGCAAGGCCAGCATGGATGGTGATTCCTGGTCATCAGGCGAGAGACGAAAATGCTGCTGGAATGTCTCGCTGCGTCCTTCGCTGGCAAGCACCTGTAACCCCTCCTGCTCGTCCTCAACATAGACGGTGACGGCCTGCACATCGACGAGCCGTTGAACCTGATCAATAATCGTTGCCGCCACCGCCTGTGGGTCAAGCGAGGCGACGACGGCGCTCGACGTTTCAAGGAGCGTGCGCAGTTCGGCCAACTGTGTGCTGACATCGTGTTCCAACCGTTGCAGCGAGCGTGTCAGTTCGCCAACGGCATCCATCCGGCGCGCCAGCAAAGAAAGGGTCGGCAGCGTTGGCACACGTGGGGGCGGGAACGCGCGATAGCGCGTTGCCAGGGTCTGCAACGGCTGAATCACTCGCCGGGCGAGAATGAGCCAGAAGCAGCAGCCTCCAAGCGCAAAGAGGACTGCTGCAATCGCCAGCCAGGTACGAAAATGATAGACGACGGCCAGTGCCTCAGTGGCAGGTTGCTGAACCACGACCGCCCAGCCAGTGCCCGGCACCGGCGTCGCGCTGAAGAGCCACTCCTGCCCATCTGGCCCGATCCCTAGTGTGGTGGCTGAATGCCCAGCCAGAGCCTCGCTGGCTCCTGGCAACTCGTTCGCTACGGGCTGAAGGAGCCGTTCACGCTCAGAGGTGCCGATCAGTTGGCCTTTTTGATCGAGGAGACTGATGAGCAGATGGCGCTGCTGACGCTCCTGGGCATTGATGACGGTACTCAGCGGAACGCTGAGGGCATTGAGCGAGAGGTTCGTTGCGACGATCCCCTCTAATTTCCCATCGGGGGCATGCACCGCCTGGGCCACTGCAACCACCGCGTCAAAGGTGGTGAGATCAACGACCCCTTCGTTCACAATCGGCACGCTTGCTTGCATAGCCACCTGATACACCGACAGCGGATCATGGGAAAAATCGACTCCTATAGTCAGTGGGTCTGCGGGAACTGAGACACGCAGCACCCCGCCAGCATCTAACCAGTAGATACGATCAATGTCGCTGCGCGCGACTTTAAATGCGCCGAAGGTGCGCTGCATCGCCGCCAGATCGCCCTGGCGAACCTCCGGCTGCTGGCTGAGATCGACCACCGACTTTTTCGCGCTGCCAAGCTTGATGCTGGTCTCGATTGCCATCTCTTGAGCCAGAGCCAGGTCCGATGCCTGCACCTGGGATTGCAATTCCTGCTCGACGACGGTATTGACCATGAAGCCTGTGCCCAGCACGATCAGCACGAAGAGCATATAGCCGCTGAGCAATTGCACCAGCAGGGATTGATGTCGGATACGTTGCATAGCGTCGCTCCCAGACGAGACCTGCTTATCTATAAGGGAACTACGAAACCCGCAGCATTTTCCTCATTATGCTCCCCTTGTCTACTGGTGCAAAATCGGTTGGAGAATTTACTCGCCAGCCACTGCTGGTTCGTCTGACTTGTACTCACCTGACTCTCCCAGGTATGCCGCGCGCACCTGGGGATTGTTCAACAGGGCGCTTGCCGAGCCACTCAAAACGATGCGCCCGTTCTCAATGACATAGCCACGATCCGCTCGTTCCAGCGCAATCTGAACATCCTGCTCCACCAGCAAAATACTCAGCCGTTCCTGCTGGTGAATGGTATCCAGGGTTGCCAGGATGTCATCAACGATGTTGGGCGCCAGCCCCAGCGAGAGTTCGTCAATCAGCAACAACTCCGGGCGAGTCATCAGCCCGCGCCCAATAGCGCACATTTGCTGCTCGCCGCCGGAAAGCGACCCGGCTTGCTGATTGTGGCGCTCGCGCAGTTTAGGCAGGAAGGTGAAGACACGCTCAAGATCGTCGGCGATGGCCCGCGCCGACCCGGCCCGGCGTGTATACGCGCCGAGTCGCAGGTTATCTTCAACCGTGAGTCCGGCAAAAAGACGCCGCCCCTGAGGGATGTGCGCTATCCCAAGCCTGACCACCTGCTCCGCGCTGGCATGGGTAAGCTCGCGTCCGGCAAAGGTGAGGCTGCCGCTCCAGGCAGGGAGCAGACGCGAGATCGCTGTCAACAGGGTCGTTTTGCCAGCGCCGTTGGCCCCGATCAGGGCAATCAGTTCACCAGACAAAATTTCCAGCGACACATCCCAGAGAACCTGGCTATCGCCATAGCCGGTCGCCAGGTTCTGGACACTGAGGACTGGCAAGGTTGAGCGAGCAAGCGACGCGGCTATGGGGCTTTCCTGGGACTTGGATTTCCTGGTGGAGTCATTCATCGTGCTGACGCTCCATTTCCATTTCTGCCCTCTGCGCACGCTGCGCCTGGCGCTGGCGCAGGTAGCGCTCGCCCAGATACGCCTCAATCACTTTCTGGTCGGATAATACCTGCTCAGGCAGATCCTCTGCAATTTTACTCCCGTGATGCATCACCAGAATCCGGTCAGAAACACTCGTGATGGCCTGCATTACGTGTTCAATGACCAGGATAGTTACCCCCGTCTGGTTGATCTCTCGAATCAGCGCAACCGCCTGCGCAACCTCGGTAGGGGTCAGCCCTGCCATGACCTCATCCAGCAACAACAGGGTGGGATTGGTCGCCAGGGCGCGGGCGAGTTCTAGCCGTTTGCGGTCGGCGGTGGTGAGCTGGTTCCCTTTGAGATTCGCTTTTTCGGCCAGGCCCACACGCGCCAGCACTTCATCGGCCACGCGCAGTGCCTCGCGGCGGCCCAGATGCCGCCGACCAAACAGCGCGCCGACCATGACATTTTCCCGAATATTGAGGCCAGTAAAGGGCTGGGTAATCTGAAACGTGCGCGCAATGCCCAGGTGTGAACGGCGATTGGCGGGTAGGCCGTTGATCTCCTTGCCCTGGTAGATAACCTTGCCCGCCGTTGGCCTGATCGCCCCGGCAATCAACCCGACCAGCGTTGACTTGCCAGCGCCGTTCGGGCCGATGATGCCCAATACCTCACCCTGGCGCACCGAGACGCTGAGGTTATCCACGGCAGGGAGACCACCAAAACGTTTGCTGAGGCCTGCCAATTGAAGCAAAGATGGACCAGCGGCTGGCTCTGAGCGCAAAGGGGGTTCAGATGCCATTGTCGGCGATGAACCGTCGGACACGTCGCACTCCTTCGATAAAGCGATTGCTGCGTGCCGCTCCTGGCGTGGGTTTCTGGAAAAATTCCTGCACCAGCGGCAAGAGACCCTGCGGCAGCAAGATGGTGACCACGATGATCGCAGCACCTAGCAAGGTATTATGAAAGGTAAACCCACTCACATCCAGTTGATAGGATCCATATTCAAAGATGATGGCGCCCACCAGCGGGCCAACGATGGTTCCAGCGCCACCCAGGATAGTGAGCAACACCATCTCAACTGTGATGCCCACGTCGAAGACCGTCGGAGGGTCGAAACCAATCAGCCAATAGGCATACAGCCCGCCAGCAAGGGCGGTGGGAATCGCGCTCAGCACAAAGGCGCTGATCTTGTACCAGTACGTAGCGATGCCTAGCGCCTCTGCCGCCTGCTGGTTTTCGCGGATGGCTGCCAGCGCGTAGCCAAATCTACTGCGGGTGAGCATGACGCTGATGAGCAGGCAGAGCAGTGAGAGTCCCAAAAAACCGTAGAAGAAATAGGTGTAGGCGGCCAGACCGGGCGGAAACAAGGAAACCTCGCCGCCGCTGCCGCCGACGTTGCGAACGGCGACCAGTTCGCGCAGCGCCTCAGCAATGCCCAAAGTGGCGATAGCAAAATAGTGGCCGCGCAGCCGCAGGACCGGCAACCCCAGCAGAAAGGCAAAGAGGCCAGCCACCAGCCCGCCCAGCGCCAGCCCGACCCAGAACGGCCAGTTCGCCTCCAGGCAAACGCCGACAGTATATGCGCCAATGCCAAAGAACGCAACATTCCCAAAGGCAGCATAGCCAGTAAAGCCGCCGATAAAGTTCCAGCTTTGCGCCAGCACACAAAACATCAAGATCAAGGTCCAGGTATGGACATCGGACGCATCACCAACCAACGGCGTTGTCCCGATTGCCCCCAGAATGAGCAGCCCCGCTAGCAGCGACCACAGCCAGCCGCGACCCTCTTTTGCCGAAGGTGAGGAAGCGGTAGTCGTTGAGGAAGCTTTTGGACCTGCCTGTGTTGCCATGCGATTCCTCCTCACGAGTAGAATGCCTTGCCCAGCAAGCCTCTTGGCCGCAGGACGAGAACGGCGACCAGCAGGAAGAAGGCGATGACATTATCGTACCCAGGGCCGATCCAGGAGATCAGAGGCGCTACCGTTTCGGCCAGGCCGAACACGAGTCCGCCGGCAATAACAGCCCAGGGTGTCCCCACGCCGCCGAGTACCACCACCACAAAAGCCGAAAGGGTGAAGCTCCCGCCCTGGGTTGGGTCGAAGGACTTGAGTTCAGCCAGCATTCCGCCAGCCGCCCCGGCCAGCGCCGCGCCGATGGCAAAAGTCAGCGCGTAGGTGCGCCGAATGCTGATACCCATCAGACGCGCAGCATCCCGGTCCATGCCAGTTGCCAGAATAGCATTGCCTGTGCGGGTGCGATCAAGAAACAGGCTCAGCGCCGCCGTCAGGACGATGGCGATGCCCGCCGCGATCAATTGATCGAAGGCAATGTGTGTTGAGCCAAAGGTCAGACCCGCCCCCGCGTAGGAGACGTTGACGGAGCGCTCGTCGCTGCTAAAAAATTGTTGCAGCAGATCGGCGATCAGCAGGTCTAGCCCAAAAGTGAGCATAAACGTCACCAGCATGGGCGCGCGGATGACGCGGTTAATAGCGACATATTGCACAATCCAGCCAATGACAAACAGCACCAGCATCGAAATCGGCAGGCTGAGAAACGGGTCAAGATGGAGGTTAGTAAAGAGCCAGAACGTGGCATACGCACCAATAATGATAAATGCGCCGTGCGCGAGATTGACAATATTCATAATGCCCCAGACTAGCGAAAAGCCCAGAGCGACCGCAGCATAGAAGCTGCCGACCAGGAGCCAGTTGACAACTGCCTGCCCCAAGGCCATACATGCTCTCCCTTCGTTACCACTGAGGATAGTCAGATGCCCATCACAAGACCGCAGGAAGCTAGCTCTGGCTCGTAAATCCCCACTGAGCCAGAGCTAGCCTCAGTCAGACAAAGGCTAACGGCTGCCAAAAGGCGGCGTCGGGTAAATCAGCGGCGCGTTGGCAATGTTGGCCGGGTAGACGGTAACGAGCTTCCCATTCTGAATCTGGATGGTCGCCATCGGCTTGTAGGTGTTGGCCCCTGTGGAGTCGAATCGAATCTCCCCATAGAAAGTCGTGATGTCCAAGTTTGCCAGGGCAGCGCGCACCTTGCTAGGGTCAATCGATCCTGCCTGCTGAATTGCGTACTGGAGCGCCAGACCGGCTGCCGTCGCATCAGCCGACTGGTAAGCAGGCTCGTGGTTGAACTCCTGGACGTACATCTGCTCGTAGTTCGCGGGCGTGCTGAACACGTCAATGCCCTGATATTTCGCCTGGGCCGTCCATTGCGCGCTGCCCAGTACATCATTGGCATCACCGCCAAGCGCGGTCGCAAAATCAGGGGTTGCTGGGCCAACGGTGAAGGCGTAAAGCTTGGCGTTGATGCCTAGCTGCTTGGCCTGCTTCATCGTCACCAGCGCTTCGTTCTCATGGCCGGACCCCAGAATCATATCCGGCACCGTGCCACCAGGCCCTGAGGTCTTGAGGGCTGTCAGCACGCCTGTCAGATCGGTGGTGTTGGCGGGATATTGCTGGTAATAGACCACCGGCAGGTTGTGGCTGGTGGCGTAGGCTTTTGCGGCTTCAGCAACCTCAACGGAGAACGAATCATTGGCGGAGATGATCGCCACGTTCATTGGTGGCGTCGGCAGGGCTAACGCCGCTTCGAGCATGATGCTCGCGTAATCTTCAGCGGGGCTAAGGACGCCAAAGATATAGTGGAAACCCTTAGAGAAGATCGACTTCGCCGCACCATTGCCTTCAACCATCGGGATTTGGTACTGCTCCGCAATGGCTTCATCTTGCAAGGTGGATGCTGTGCCATATGGACCCAGCAGGAAGTTCACCTTGTCTGTTGTGATAAGCCGCTGCGTAAGCTGCGAACTCTTGGTTGGGTTGCTCTGGTCGTCATAATACTTCAATTGCACCTGATAGCTTGTGTTCCCAACCTTGATGCCGCCGTGCGCGTTCACTTCCTTAACCCAAATCTGGTATCCTTCCAGGGTCAGCTTGCCTTCGGTGGATGTTGAGCCAGTGAGTGAGACGGGCGCGCCAAAAAGCAGCGTGCCGTTCCCGCCGCCGCTGGTGCTGCCGCAGGCGCTCAGCGCCCCCGAAATCAGCAGCACCAGCACGGCCAGGACTGGTGTGATGGCACGTCCTCGCATAGAGGCAAGCCAGGTAGGGGATGGATGGGTGGGAGAAGATGACGAAGTTGGTGCGCCAGGATAGGTTGTCATGTGCCCTCCTTTTACTCATGGGTACACGCCTAAAGAACCATGATGAAGGATCGGTCTGGTTCACGAAGGAATTGCGCTGCGCAGCCAGGTTTGCCCAGGGGTACGAGCAGAAATTACAGAATTGAAGCTTCGAGAGCCAGATATGCAAACCGCTTCTGCCCAGCAACGTACCAGCCTCCGCGGGCTGGAATGGCATCCTGCAACGAGGCATCGTAGCATCTTCCGCGCTCCCTCTGGAACCTCACAATCCCAGTGTACCTGGCAACGCATAAACATGACGTAATAAAATCGGCAGAACTATAAAAAATTTGTAAAAACCCAGGGTTGCCCACCTGAGTTGACGAAGGACTGAAACCAGATGCTCTGCTGCTCTTCGCGCCAGGAGGCTCTATTATGACCTGGCCGTGCCACACGAGTGGGCGCTGGCTATGCGGGATGAGGCAGGTTTCTTCCAGGCAGTACGGGCCGCCTTTGTCAAAGCCACGCCGGTTTCGGGCAAGACGCAGGAAGACATGGACACCGCGATTCACCAGTTGGTCTCCAAGGCGATAGCCGCTGAGGGCGTGGTGGAGCTCTTTGCGGCGATGGGCCTCAAGACGTCCGACATCTCGATTCTCTCCGATACGTTTTTGGCCGAGGTGCGCGACCTGCCCCATCGCAACCTGGCGCTGGAACTCTTGGAGAAGCTGCTCAACGACGAGATCAGGACACGCTCGCGCAAGAACGTGGTGGAGTCCCGCTCCTTCCGGGAGCGGCTGGAGCAGGCGCTCATCGCCTACCAGAATTGCTCCATCCAGACGGCCCAGATCATTGCCCAACTCATTGACCTGGCGAAAGAGATGCGCGCCGCCCGCCAGCGGGGCAAGGAGCTAGGGCTGAGCGAAGAGGAACAGGCATTCTACAATGCGCTGGAGACGAACGACAGTGCCATTCAGGTACTGGGGGACGAGCAACTGCGCACGATTGCCCGCGAATTGATCAAGACCGTGCGGGCGAATGTGACCATTGACTGGACGGTGCGCGAGCAGGTGCGCGCCAATCTGCGGGTACTGGTCAAGCGGAGGCTCGCGTCGGTATGGCTATCCACCCGATAAGCAGGAGAAAGCCACGCAGACGGTGCTGGAGCAGGCGGAATGTCGGGGCAAAGCATGGGCGGGATAAAATGGTTTCTGGCATTCCTGAAGGGAGGAGAGATGTCCCGCAAAGCTCGACTCTATCTGCGGGGTTTTCCAACGCTGCTTGACCAAATCAGGCGTCTGGTGGTCCCAGTGGTCCGTTCGGTTAGCTTGTAGAGAAGTGGTATGCTTGCTAAAAAGGGAGTGCTTGTTATGCCACAGCAGCCTACCGTGAGTTTGACCGACCAGGAGCGCACGACCCTGGAAGCTTTTGTTCATCGGGGCCACGCAAATGCCCGCACCTTGACCCGCGCCCGGATTCTCCTGAAATCAGCCGAAGGGTGGAGTACAGCAGCGCTGGCCGCTGCCCTTGATGTGTGTCAGGCGACCGTCACGAACGTGCGGCGCCGCTTCGCGCAAGGTGGGCTGGAGGCTGTCTTGCACGATAAAGTGCAGGAGCATCGGCGCCATGCCTTTTCGGGCCTCCAGACCGCCCATCTGATCGCCGTCGCCTGTAGTGATGAATGATAATTAGGAATGAGCCGTGGCGCGCATAACAACTGCCGAGGAAGAAGACCCTGGGTGGGGGTGGTCAGGGACGCTGCTGCCCCCAGGTCGAGGAGTGAGCAGGGCCTGCTTCTGGACGGAAGGCCGATGCAAGCCCTACCATAACCCTCATCCATCCGCACCCAGGAGATGAGGGTCAGGAAGAAAGATACCGAGGTGCAGTGGTACATGCAAGCCCGACATCAAGGACGCTCGCAACGGCTGGCGGCAGCCCGCGCGGGCATGAGTGAAGGCACCGCCCGTAAGTACGAACGGGCCGGGAAACTGCCCAGTCAGAGGAACGAGCCACGCTCCTGGCGCACCCGCGTCAATCCCTTCGAGGAGGAGTGGCCCGGGGTGATCGAACAACTCGCACGTGATCCGGCCTTGCAAGGGACCACCTTGTTTGCCCTGGTCTGTGCGCGCCGTCCTGGGCGCTATCGCCCGACCCAACTGCGCACCCTGCAACGGCAGATCGCCGCCTGGCGCGCGCCACGGCCCCACCCAATATGACCGTTCCGCCGCTCGAATTGACGGCCTATGATCGCTTGCTGCCATCGAGGAGCCATGCGTAAGAGCGGGTCGAATCGTCATGACGATTTGCAGAGTCTCCTGGAGCGCTGGAACCTGGGCGGGATGGCGGCGACCTGTGCGGAAGTCGCGCTCAAAGCGGCCAAAGAGGGGCGCGCCCATGAAGCCTAGCTCGCCGAACTGGCCCAACAAGAGCTAGCGCAGCGCAGCCAGCGGCGGGTGGAGCGGCGGCTGGACCAATCGTGGTTGCCCCAGGAGAAGACCTTTCGCACGCTCACCCTGGAGGGCTTCCCACCCGCGCGGCGACTCCAGCGCGAACGGTTGAGAAGCGGCGCCTTCCTGGAGCAAGCAGTGAATATCGTCGCCGTCGGCAAGCCAGGCGTGGGAACAAGTCACGGCCTCGCGGCGGTGGGGTAGGAGCTGGTGGAACGCGGCCAGGCGGTGCTGTGGACGAGTACGGCCAGCCTGGTGCAGCGTTTGCTCGCGGCCCAACGGGACTTGCGGCTGCCCCAGGAGGTGCGCACGCTCGACCGCTTTGCCTGGGTCATCTGAGACGACATCGGGTACCTGCAGCAGGAGCGCGCCGAAATGGAGGTCTTATTTACCTTCCTGGCGGAGCGGTACGAAAACAGAGCGGTGGCGATCACCATCAACCTGGTCTTCTCCGAATGGGAGCGGAGCTTCAAACATCCGATGACCACGATGGCGGCGCTGGAGCGGGTCATCCATCACTGGGTCATGCTGGACAGGATGGGGCTGGAGCGTTAGCGCGCCCGAGCTGCCCAGCAGCAGCAGTACACCGAAGAAGGAGGTGAAGCGAGCGAACAGTCACCAGTGGTAGCCATAATCGCGTCCACGCGATGTTCTAGTTGACATTCATCACATGGAAGGTCCTTGGAACCATAGCCCTCCTTGGGCCACGCTTTCCGCGACTCCAGGAATGGGCGTATGCTGGCATGTTCTTTAACATAACGGGAGCATTTCTTTCCCACGTCGTTGTCGGTGATGGCGCGTATCACCTCCTTGCGACCAGTTCCATCGTGCTTCTCGTGGTCGTTTCGTGGGCGCTTCGACCGCAAAGTTGCAGACCTGGGACGCTGCACGTCGTCACATTGGTACCTCCCAGAAAAGAGGCGGTGCTCTCACCTCTGTGAGCAGCGGCTCTCCCTGATGACAAAAGGCATGAACTGCGACTGCCGAG
>JBJKSJ010000252.1:0-15608 GCA_046704085.1 Ktedonobacterales bacterium
GCGGCCCTGACAGAGGCGCTGCGCCCGTTCTGGGAACAGCCTCAGCGCCTCCAGCAGCTCACAGGGTATCCTTGGTGGACTCAGCCGGTGGAAGCTCTTGCGGCATCCTCATCGTGAAAGAGTATAACTCTTACATTATAGGGTCTCGGAACCGTTTGTTGGAGGTCGTTTGCGTGAGGAGATTGCCCGTGCATTCTGGGTACAAACTCTCGCAAGTCCTTGTGACCTCAGGGCTAAAAGGGGATGCGCTCAGGCGAAATGAGCTCGTTGCGCTTCCCGTGTGGTATTTGCTGGGATCATTGCAGACGCTTGCCAGCTCTTTCTTGGAGTTCATCTCACAGAGGGTGGGCCGATCGCATCCCAGCGGTTACTGGCTGCCCTTTACCTTGCGCCAGCCACCAGCGCGGTTGTTGGCGATCACCGCCTTGAAGAGGTTCAGCAGCGCACGCTCGTTGATGGGTTCGCCCTGACGGATCTGAATCGCCCGCGCGGTCTGGTTCCCTTGCCCCTGATTCATGATGCCCTCAGGGTCGGGCGCAATTGGGTCGTAGATAAACACGTTGAGATGATCCTTGGCCGCAAGCAGCGCGCAAATATTGCCATCCAGGACAAAGTATGGCTGTCTGGTGCGTTTGATGGTCTCAGTGACAGCCGGGTCGGCAGCATGCACAAGTTCTCGGACGCGGCGGCAAATGTGCTGCTGCCAATCAGGTAGCGTAGTGATATAGTCGTCAATGCGGGAATCGGTCTGGTATGCGCTCATGGGTGGATCGTATCACGCGGCGCAACCCTCAACGTTGGCACAGAACCGACCGGATGAATCACCCTACAGAACTGTCCCAGCAACGACCGTAGATGGGGCTGTCATACGTGTCAACCGCACTGGGCAATATTATGCTGGCTGCTTGCGCCATACCTCATGCCGAAAACGACGGCTCTTTTGCTGCTTGCACTCCTGGTTTTCGATACTCCATCGCGCACGGCCAGGTCCTAGTCATCCGGCAGCCCTACCGACGCGAGCAGCCACAAGGGCTCATCCAGCTGCAGCGGGTAGGTGCTATATTTGAACATCTTTCTGGTGCTTCCGCGAGAGACCGAGTCTCCGAGTCTCCTCACTGATGGGGAGCAGGCCGGTTTGAGCGACGACCTCTGGGGGAAAAGAGAGTGAGTTGCTGGATCGGCCAAGGCCTTTCGGGCATTCGCTGGCTCCCAAATATCCTTATCTCCGTAGAGACTTGGAAGAGATGCTGAGCAACCACACGAGCACGGGTTACGGCGAGAACAAAGATGGCCTCTTCCTTTCTGCAGGCTGGAAGGGGTCTCCATTTCAGAAGGCTGAGCGCGAGCGGCAAGTGCAATCCTTCTTTAGCTTTCGTCCAACCCGCCAAACCATCTTTGGGTGCTTGCTACGAGCAGGCTGCTCTTCATGACATGATACAATCGACGTAGTGAAAGAGATCGGGCACCTTCGAGAAACCAGGGAGCATCCATGCTTTCCTCCTTCTTTGCCAGAGAGTCCATCGAGGCATTTGAGGTCTCCTTGCGCCGCCAGGGATGGACCGTCACGCAAGCGCTGACCTACCAGACGGATGCACGGGTACTCAAAGTCACCAATACTGCCAGCCCGCGACTGTCTCCCAGCCAGCTCTCTGAGTTCCTGGCACGGAAAACGGTGCGCAAGCTTCTCCGAGCCATTCTGACTGGCCCCCAAACACGGGAGAAGCTGTTGCACATCTGTGACCAGGAGCAGGAATTGGACAAGATTCTTGCGGATTTTGAGGCAGATGGCTTCGCCACAAATATAGGCCATCAATGGACGAAGGGGCCTGCTTGCACAGGCATTGACAGTCTTGGCCCCACATTGGAATGGTTGGTGGCTGAGTGGTTCCGATCCAGGCTGTTGAGTCCAGCACAACATAGCGTGTGTATTGCAGAGGTCCCACGCGGCGGAGACCTGGACGTAGTCGCGATGGTGAACGATTTACGCATCTGGGTGGAATGCAAATCCAAGAAACCACACGACCTGACCGAAGAAGAATTGCGCTGGTACCTTCAGCGGGCACAGGATTTCCAGCCAGAAATGGCTGTCTTGCTGATTGACACCAATAGCTTCATCGAGGAGCCAGTCAACGTCCTCAACCGCATCTGTGCCGAGATGCAGTGGAAGCAGCACGCGCTCTCTGGTCCTGCATCGCGAGAGAGAGGGAACATCCAGCTGGAGACCTTTCAGCATCGCCATAAGCGAGAACTCTGGTGGGGAGGAGGCAATCGCTTTGTGACCAACTTAGTGACCACGCTGGAGGCTTCGTTGATGGCCGTCTTGCGGCTGTATCACAACGAAATTCGGCACTTCAGCTCTCCTGGAGGGCCATCAGAGTACGCATATGATTATGTGGCAGGCCAGGTGACCAGGCTGGAAGCTTAATCTTCGCCCGATTCGGGGATGCCACATCTCCTGGCGTGGTTTCCGCTTCGCCTGGTGTCGAAAGGCGCAAGGAGGAGAGCCGCGCTGGAATACCGTTCGGTAAGCTGATCAGCTTCTGGAAAAGCAGGAACCTGGATGAACGAGCAAGCAGAAAACCAACCGTTGGTGTTTGTGGTCCACAAGCACCAGGCGACCACGTTACATTATGATTTCCGCCTGGAGATGGGCGGCGTCATGCCCTCCTGGGCCATTCCCAAAGGACCGACCCTAGATCCTCGGCTGAAGCGCCTGGCGATGCCCACCACTGACCATACGCTGGAGTATCGTCATTTTGAAGGGGTACTCCAAGAGGGCCACTACGGCGCCGGGCCGGTGATGGTCTGGGACGAAGGGACGTATGTCCCCGAGCGAGAAGTGGGCAAGGACCTCCGAGAAGAGATCCGCGAGCGGGCCGAAGCCGAAGCGGCCATGCAGCAGGGGTTGGCAGCGGGCGTGCTGAAATTCCGCCTCGACGGCCAGAAACTCCAGGGCTCGTTTGCTCTCGTCCGGACCAAAGGGATGGGCAAAAAAGAGACCTGGTTGCTGATCAAGCATGCTGATAACTATGCGCAAGCAAGGTATGATGCCAATGCGTATGACATTTCTGCTGTCAGCGGCCGCTCCCTCGCCGAGATTGCCTCCGGGCAGCCAACCACATCGTAATCGTTGACATCTCTCAAGGTGGTGCGCCCTTCAGAGCAAAGGCAAGTGACACCCTGGCAGGGCAAGAGGCAGCCACGCTCACCTCGACTGCCCGGCCCATGATGCTCTCCCTGCTTCAGGGCAACTACCTCTGCTTCAAGTGCCATGTTAATGCAGCCTGGTCCTCGCGCATCATGGGCGCGGCGAGGACC
Source organism: Ktedonobacterales bacterium (assembly GCA_046704085.1). GTDB lineage: Bacteria > Chloroflexota > Ktedonobacteria > Ktedonobacterales > DATBGS01 > DATBHW01. The sequence continues at coordinate 3,319 of JBJKSJ010000252.1, forward strand.
ATTCAGGCACGCCGCAACCACCGTATCAGGCGCAGCCGCTCCCCGTCAGAAAGACGCTCGATGTGATGCATTTCCAGATAGGGCTGCTGTTCAATAATTGTTGGGTACAATAGATCGCGTTAGCAGAACACTAAGGTAGGCCGATATAGTAAAACAAGTAAGGAGCACATGATGAGTGGACTGACCTTTGCCTGTATTGCACCGCATGGAAGTATGATTATCCCGCTGCTTCGTGCAAGAGATGCTGAAAAAGCAGGAGCAACGCGCCGGGCAATGGAGGAACTTGGCCGACGAGTCGCAGCGACAAAACCGGAAACACTGGTGGTCGTGACCCCGCATGGGCATCGCATTGATCAGTGTTTCTCGCTCCTCCATAATAAGCGAGTACAAGGGACGCTTGACCCTGAACCTGACAGTGGCGGGATGAGTTTCACCTTAACTTTTGAGGTTGATAAAGAGCTGAATAACGCCATCGTGGAAGAAGCTCAAGGATTAGAGGTCCCGGCATCCCGGGTCTATTATGCCGTCGAGGACGATGATCACTTTTCCATGCCGCTTGACTGGGGTGCCCTTGTTCCTCTCTGGTTCCTCGGTGCGTCGCTTGATCCCCAGCCCAACGTCGTGATCGCTTGCCCTGATCGCAACAAAGTAGACTGGGGGTTCTCTGCTCCTTTTGGATTAGCCATTCGTCAAGCAGCAGAAAAACTGAACCGTCGCATGGTCTTGATCGCCAGTGCTGATCTCGGCCATGCCCATGATGCACAAGGCCCTTATGGATATGATATTGCTTCACAAGAGTTCGATACTGCGCTTCTTGAGGCAGTACAAGCACAAGATTTAGGGCGACTGCTAGAGTTTGATCGTGATTGGCTCAAACGCGCTTCAACAGACTCCTACGGGCAAATTCTCAACCTGTATGGGGCGCTACGAGGCACAAACTTTCGCGGTGAACTGCTCTCTTACGAGGTACCAACCTATTTTGGCATGATGTGTGTGGCTTATGAGCCTGCTGAAGAGCAGAGCTAAGGCGCATCCTTTTTGGGGTTCGACTCCATGAAAGGTTCTTAACACGCTTTTGGCGACAAGTTCAAAAAACAACGGCCACTTATAGTCATCTGCTTTCACAAGCAAATAATCACCGTTAATGCTCGAATCATTGCTGACCTCGAGGCCCCTCCCTTTGTGGAAAAACCGTTCGAAGAGGTGTTTTGTAATCTCAAGCATATGAGCTGAGCCATATTTATGCCCACGTCTACCATCCTTATCCTCATTGTGGTAAATATGCCACATGAATCGAGCAACTGTATAAGGCTCAGGTTGCTTGATAAGTATGTGATCTAATCCATATGAAACGTAGACCGCTTGATAGCCTAATGGAGCGCAGGATTGCTTAAGTCGGCTGCCCAGGCCAGCGACAAAAAGCGTGTACTCACCCTCTGAGCCTCCCGTTACATCGCATGCAGGACACATTGGCGCGAGCATCGATAATCCAGCCCGAACGTACATCTACCTCTTAATCACTTTTAGCTTGTTCACAAACCCTTCGGTAGGTCCGTTGCTGCTATGGGTGGAGAGGGCGGTGGTAATCGCCGCCAGATCGCGTTTGATGCCGATGGCTACTCCCACGCATTCGGGCACCTGGCTCTGCTCCAGCCGCTCCAGCCAGGGCAGCAGTAAATGAGGCTGGCGCTCCTGTGCCATCGTGGCAAAATCGCGCACGAGTTGGGTGACCAGCCAAATGACGGGCTGTCCTTCAAGGACGCGCTCGCGGGTCTGCTGTTGCTCAGCGGTCAATCGTTCATCAGGTAAGAGCAGATACCAGCGCAGTTGGCGCACTCTGGGGATGATCACAGGCTGGGGCAGAGGTAAGTCGGCCCGTTCGCCTGCCGATGCACTCTGGCAATTTCAATGGCTTGTTCCAGTGAAAGTTCTTCAGACTTTTGCGGTGTGCCCGGCGTCCAGACATCCGTCTCTTTTCTGCGAAACAGCCCAAATTTGAAGGAACTCCCCCCGGCGATGCTGCCAAAAAGAGCAGGGAACTCCTCATCATTTTTGAACTCCAACCAATAGGTGAGACTCTCTTTGTTCCCTGGGCCATGGAGGGTATTCAAGAGGGCTTCGCCATCCAGGTTGCTGAGTCATTCAGGGCCAAAGCGGTCACGGAATGTCAGATAATACTGCGCTAATTGGAGCTTGGAGGGGAGCTTCCCTTCCTCCTCCATCTGTTTTTGCCGGGCTTTCAGGTCTTGGACAATACGCTCATCAAGTGTCGACCCCATTGGCATTTCTCCCCATGTTCTCTGCAATTCATCAGGATCCAAGCCTGCAGCATGATCACGCCAGGAATGAGGTAATGGCTCCTGAACCACTGATCCAGAGCAGCTCGCGGGCGCGAGTCATCGCCACATAGAGCAGGCGACGCTCCCGTTCAGCATGATCGGCGCAAGCGGCCAGATCATCCACGTCCCCCGTGTAGGGCTGGGGCAGCATATCAGCAGAGCAACCGACGATAAAGACCGCGCGGAACTCCAAACCCTTCGCACGGTGCATGGTCGCCAATTGAACGCCCGCCCCGCGTGGCTTATTGCCCTCAATTCTGGCATGGGGCAGCCCTTCCGCGAGCAACGCACTGGCAAAGCGGGTGAGGATCGCGCCTGTGCGCGCCACGACGAGGATCTCCTCCGGCAGCATCCCCGAAGCCAGCGTCTCCCGAAGCGCCTGGACCACCGCCGCTTCTTCATCAGATGGATTCGCGAAGGTCTGGACCCTTGGCGTTGGACCGCGCAGCAGCGAGATGCTATCGTCTGCGCCAAGCAGTTCTCCCGTGAGGGCGGTTGAAGTGGTAATCACCCCAGAAGCTGCCGCGCGGATTTGCTCGGTCGTGCGGTAATTCAGGTGCAGGCGCATATGTCGCCGACCAATGGGGATATTGAGCAGGCGCACATACGATCCACGGGCATAGATCTGCTGGCGGCTGTCGCCCAGCAAAAGCAGCGCATTGGGTTGTTGCCCAACCAGCGCCAGCAGGAAGCGCATCTCTGGCGTGCCCATGTCCTGCGCTTCGTCCACGATGACCGCACGGTAGTTTTTGGGCAGCATGATCCGCCTGGTTTCGAGGAGATGGCGCGCGCGGCGCACCACGGTTGCCCACTCTTCGCGCTTGGCGGCAGCCATAGCTTGTTCATAGGCTGCCAGCACCGGCCAGATAACAGTACGCTGACGACGGCTCAGTCCCCTGCCACGCCCTTCGCGGTCAACCTGAAGATAGGCATCTTCTGTCAGCGCCTCCCGCTCCTGGACCACCTCCTTCCACTCCGCCAGATAGAAAGAAACCGGGAAGCCCAGCGTATCGTGACGCTCTACAGCTTCGGTCATCAACTGCTGGGCCTGCTCGTCACTCAGAATCCCGAAGTTCTCACGCGCCTGGTGGCGGACGGCAGCCACGAGCGAATGCACATGCGTCACCTCGATCCGTCGGCGAACCTCTGGCTGGTCGGCGCACAGGCTATCCATGAGTTGGGCCAGGTTATCGGCCAGATTAATGGTAAAGGTCGTGAGTAAGACCCGATCTCGCGGCGCGGTAAATACCTCCGACGCCAGATAGCGCGCCCGATGCAGCCCCACCACCGTCTTGCCCGTGCCCGCGCCGCCGCTGACCAGCATCGGGCCATCGAAGTTGGCTCGAACAATGGCCTGCTGCTGGGGATGCAAAAAGACCCGCCAGCGTTCCAGGGGATACTTCAGCGCCTGCGCCAGTTCTTCCTGCGTGGTGATGATCACAAAGTTGCGGGCGCTCCCTGGGCGCTGCAACGCCTCCTGGAGCGAATCAGCTTCACCAGCCTGAGAGGCAGGCTGGGCTGGTGCGGCTTCAGGCGGCTGGACTGGCACGGCGCGTGGTTTGCCAAACCAGAGATCACACACTAGATCAACCACGCCCTCTGGCTGGCCCACCAACACCTCTTGCAGATCGTTTTCGGTCTGGCAACGCGCCAGCGCGAGCAGCAGCGCTGCGGGAACCCCCAGTGCCTTCAGTTGCTCAGGAGTGTAGAGGTGGAGCCTCCCTGGCGCTGACTGCGGAGTCTGCCCAGCAGCGCCTGGCGCCTCTGGCACATCCTGGCGCACCGGAAGCTCAACAATCTCCAGCCCACCAAGTGAGCTGCTGGTCGAGAAGCGGTGACGTGCCGCCCAGGCATACGCCTCATCATGCTTATCCACCCAAAGCAAGAGCTGCTCGCCGGTACCCTCAGGCTGGGCAATAATCGCGCGATACTGTTCGTTGACGCGAATGGAACGCATGCGCGGGTCAGCCGCCGTGCGGATGGCCTCATAATTGAGGGAAGGATGCCCTGGATTTTCGAGCAGCTTGGTCAAGCATGCCAGCACAGCGGCGCGCGCGGCCATCGGGAGGCGATCACACGCCTCGGAGAATCGACGGTCCAGCCTCAGCCTGGGCGATTGGTGCATCTCGGCCATACTTTTATCCTCCTGATCTCTGCTGGTTGCTGGTTGCCTCCACCAGGAAGGACTGGCAAAGGTCCGTGATGGCTGGCTCCGGCTGGGCCGGGTCCACTGTCATGACCTGCCAGCCGCCAGCGAGCAATTTCTGGCGGGCGTCCTCAGCGACCTGACCGGGCAGCGCGACGGCCAGCCGTCGTGCTGCCCAGCGCAGTTCAACGGTGGCGACAACCCGATGCTCAACAAGCAAGTCACAGCCAACCTCATCGGGTGGTGGACAGCCCGCGCCCTCCAGCGCGCGCAGCAGGGGATGCAGCGCAGGCGCGCTGTCATCGTAGAGCCAGGGCGCCCACAGGCTGACCGGCTCACCTGGCACGCTGGCTGACTCTGCTGGTGTGGCTCCTGGGCGGCTCGACCGCAGCGACACGCCCAGCCGTTCTGCAAGCTGGCGCAGTCCATCCTCAAGAGCATCATGCTTGATGACCAGCACACTGTAGCCGACGCTCTTCAACTTGAAGCGGCGCTGCTGGTCGCCGGCCTGAACGTAATCCTGCGCGTGCGGTGGCCCATCCACCAGCACGGCCAGGCGTTGCTCCGCATAGTAGAAATCGGCGGAGGCTACTGGCGCGCCCGCGTTGTCCTGGCAGAGATGCTGCGCCTCATCGGGCAGCGGCAGCCCACCGGCTGCGAGAGCGTGCAGGACGGTGCGCTCCAGTTCGCTCTGGCAGCGAGCAAGTAAGGCGTGCAGCGCCTCCTCAGTCGCCACAGGACCGCCAGGCGCAGCCGAGAGCAGCGTACTCACCAGCGGCTGGCACAGCGAACGCAAGACAGGCAGCGCCAGATGGCGATTGAGCAGGTGATGATTGCGCTGATTATAGAACGAGCAGAGGCACTCGTAACAGGCGCGCTCGCAGCCATCCTCTGAGCCAGCGTCAGCCGGCCCATCCAGCGGCTCGTGCAGGATTTCGCAGGCGCGAGCAGCGATGCGCGCCAGGCGGCTGGCGTCGGTCAGCGCTTCGACGGCTCCCGCGCCACCTTCTGCCGTCTCGTAGAGGATGATGCGGCGGCGGGCAGCGTCTTGCGGGTGCGGCGCCAGGAAGCCGCTCAGTTCGCTTTCGTCCAGGTCCAGACTGATGGCCGTCGCGTGCAAAAGCGCCGTCGCCAGGCTCATATAGAAGGACTCCCAGGCAGCGCTGCGCAACTCTTCTGGCGGCTGCACATCCAGCGTGAGGACATCCATTTGCGCAGCGCTGTAAAGGACCACCTGACGCGCCAGATCGTCTGCGGTGGCACCATTGCGGCAGGCGCGCCCGCTCTGCGGGTCCAGATGGTCATGCGCGCGCTCCTCGCCGATCAGCCAGCGGTTGCATTTGCGGCAGAGGACAAAGCCCTGCTCGCCATCCTCGCGGTCGGCCTGCACCGGCCCCTCATTGACCAGGGTGAGATGGCCGTTATGCTCGTAGCTCAGGTCAAGCAAAGGCGGAGCGCCAGCCGCGCTGTCCTGGCGGCTGAGGCGATACTGCCGCGCACCTTTGCCCATCTGATAATGCTCGGTGATGTGATAGCCCAGGCGGGTGCGCTCTTCCTCAGCGGCGGTGATGGTCGTGCGCCGCTTGGCAAGCATATCTGGCATGGCGAGCGCGTGCGGTTTGGCGTGCGTGCCGAGCAAGGGCGCGCCGCAGGTCGCGCAGGCGGAGAGCTTGGCATCCAGCCCCAGGTAGGCGGCCTGGCAGTCCGGGCAGATGAGCAGATCATCGAAGGAGGGCGCGCCCTGGGTGGTGCGCGGACGGGCCATGATGACCTCGTAGCGGTTGCCCCGGTAGTAGATGGAGTTACCCGGCGCGTACTCCCGCAGGGCCAGCGGGCGCTCGCGGCTCACCTCATTCTCAATCTCGTAGAAGCTGACCGCCGTGGACTGGCGCGGGAAGGCGTAGTTGGGCAGGAAGCCCTGCGCGCCCAGGTAGCGGTAGGTGTAAAAGCCCTTCTTACCCTCGCGCATATCGGCGCGCCGCTCGTTGACGACCTCTTGCCGGCGGCGCAGTTCGCCCGATGAGCGCTCGTTGCGCAGCGTCTCGACAATCTCCTCGAACTCGGTCAGCAAGCGTTGATATTCGGTGCGCCAGGGGGCGAAGGCGCGGTCCAGCGCGTCTACAAAGCCATCAATCGTGTCGCGGATAAAGGTGTCGGTCATCCAGGGGAAGGCGCGGCGCTCCTGCTCGAAGGCGGCGCAGACGGCCTGGAAGATGGCCCCAAGGCTTTCGCGCAGTTCAGCGCGCATCCGCTGCTCCAGGTCATGGTAGATGGGCAGGCCCGACTGGTTGACATTCAGTATCTCTGCCGGCTGGGTGGGCAGCTTGAAGCGCCTATCGCGCCCCAGCGACTCCAGCACCAGCGAGTGAATATGTGAGCGAATGAGCGCCCGGTTATCCAGCAGAAAGCGCGGTACCGCAATCGCCCCGGCGATCATCTTCTCCGGGTGCTGATAGAAATACTGGTCGTGCGGGCCACGCGCCGAGCCGATGCCACAGAAGACCGTAATCAGCGAGGATTGGCCCTTGCGCCCGGCGCGTCCGGCGCGCTGGGCATAGTTGGAGGGCGAGGGCGGCACATTGCGCATATAGACGCTGGTCAACTGCCCGATGTCGATGCCTAGCTCCATCGTGGGCGTGCAGATCAACGTGTTGAGCGGGTCGGTGGGCTTGCGGAAGCGCTCTTCAATCTGTCGGCGGTCCTGGCCGCTGACCTGGGCGCTGTGTTCCTCCGCTTCTACGCGCACGTCGCCATCCAGCGGACGCAGATACTCGCGCAGGAAGTAGTTGCGGCCAAAGTCCTCGTCGCGCAGGTCATTGCAGGAGGGGCCAGTGCAAACGTGCAGCGCTCGGAAGTGAAAGACCAGCCCGCACTTGGGGCAGGTGGGATGCGTCGTCGCCCGGCTCAACTGAAGCAGCAGCCGCTCCGGGGCGACCATCGTCAGGCGGCCCACGCGCTGGATGTAGTGATCGACCAGAAAGCCCGCGTCGGGATGGCGCATCGCCTCGGCAACCGCGTGAATGACCTGCACCGCTTCGTCGCGGGAGATGCCCAGGGCGCGGCGCGTCCAGGCCATCAACACGCCGCCAGGCGAGGCCCAGCGATTGACCGTCGCGTCGCGGGTGCTGCTGGCGTCGTCGGAATAGCCGATGGGACCGATGCCGCCATAGCCGCCCTGGTGAAAGAAGACGCCCGAATTGAGCTTGCCCAGCACATCCAGGTCAAAGGCGGTGAAGTTGAGCAGGTCGTCGTCCTTGATGGCGCGGCGACGGCGCATGCTGTCCAGAAAGCCCTGAAGATAGTCGAAGCGCGCCGCCAGCGGCAGCCGCGCAAGCTGCGGGATGCTGGCCCAGACGTTCTCATCGGCGGCAAACGGCTCCAGCCCGTTGTAGCGCACCAGCAGCAGGCCGGTATCCTCCAGGTTGAGATGGTTGCGGCGGCGCGAGGACTCCAGTTCTTGCAGCACACCAAAGCGCAGATAGCGCTGGTAGCGCGTGTCATCACCCCTGGAACTGCTGTACCTGCCCGTCGAGCGGCTATACACGGGCAGGGCGTGGTGCCGCTGGAGCGCGTTGAAGATGTGTTGGCCGAGTTCGTCCAGTTCCAGCGAGGGCGCGCCCTCTTCGCTCCCGTCCTCGCTGACCACGCAGCCGGCCTCTTGAAGCGCCGCGACCAGCCCCCGGCGGTAGTGCAGCCGGCGCTGCAAGTTGTTCATATGCGCGGCTTGCAGCGCGGTGTCCTGGCGATTGTCCGAGAAGGCAATCAGCTTGCGCTCGTCCACTGGCAGGGCGCGCAGCGTCTCCCCCACGACGACATCGGTTGCCGTCGAGCGGCCCACCGAGCCAAAGGAGAAGAGTTTGTTGAACTCCCGCGAGCGGCGGTCATAGGCAATGCCGCAGGAGGGGCAGAAGAGAAACGGTACGCGCAGCACCGTGACGCGCCGCTGCTCCTGGCAGTCGCACATGCTGTTCAACTGGTTATGCGTCGGGCAATAGCTGGCAACCGTTGGCACGGACGACTGATAGCGCTTCTGGATGGCTCCCTTGGGCGTCAGCCAGGCGTCGGGCAGGGGCATCTGATCGGCGTCGTAGACGAGGGGCGCGAGATAGAGCGGCTCGCCCGCCAGGTCCAGCGCGTCCAGGGCACGGGGCAGCAGCGCGCCATCCTCCTGCGCGGAGACGCCGTAGAACTCCTGGCCGCAGCCACGACAGAAGCAGAGCGGAAAGGTCTGCGCCTCGCGCTGCTCCTGGGCGCACTCGGCGCAGAGCAAGTCGCCCCGGTCATTGAGATGGGGGCCATCCGGCGCGAGGCAGGCGTGAATCGCCCGGCCCTGGCTGAAGAAGGCATGCAGTTTGGGGACCAGGCGCGGCTCCTGGCGATCATAGATAGTCATGGTCGCCACCTGCCCAACCAGCAGCGCGGCCAGCAATTCCCGGCGGCAGGCGTCCTGGTCGTGGCCCTGGCGATAGGCGGCTTGATAGCGCTCCACCGCTGCATTCAGCGAGACGGGCGCGGCGCCCAGGGCGTGGTCGAGAAAGTAGAGCGTGGCCTGCTCGGCGAGCGCGATGCCGAGGCCCTCGCGGGTGCATTCAGCAGGCAGCAGCGAGCGGCCCAGCAGCGCCCCGGCCAGCGGCGCGGCTGCGGACATCACCTGCTCTGGCGCGCCGTTGAAGGCGTCCAGCATCTCCTGGGTGACGGTGATGGCTGGCGGCAGGAGGCTGTTGCCCGTCCCGCCAGGCTGGATATACTGCTCGCCCAGCACATGGTCGGGCGTGAACGGCTCGCCAAAGAGCGCGGAGGCAAAGCCTGCTATCTGGGCGCGGGCGTCCTCAGCCGCTCCCCCTTCAGGGACGGGCGCTTGCGGAAACTGGGTTTCCGCATTCTCGCTCCCGTTGGTCGCTCGCGCGCCCGTACTCTGCACCGTGGCGCTGGTGCCGATGCAGCGCAGCGTGCCAATGGCGCCGGTGTGCTGCTTGAGGCGGCGAATGAGGCAGGCCACATCCGCGCCGCGCTTGCCGGTGTAGGTATGCACTTCGTCCAGCACCAGGAAGCGCAGCGCGCCCGCGTGGTCGGGCGGGATCAACTTCTGATCCTCGAAGCGCGTCAAAATCAGTTCCAGCATCTGATAGTTGGTCATCAGGATGTCGGGCGGGCGCTCCTGAATCTCGGTACGCGACAAGACCTCGCTGTCGTAGGGCTGGGCGCGCCCGGTGGCCTGGGTATAGGCGGCCAGCGCTTCCTGGTTGGCATAGCCGGTGTCGCCGGTATAGAGCGCGAGGCGCAAGCCGCTGCCCGCCAGCCGCCGCGCCAGGTCGTCATACTGGCTGTTAGCGAGCGCGTTCATGGGGTAGATGATGATGGCCTTGATCCCCGGCACGCCCTGGTCGCGCAGCCGCAGGCATTCGGAGACGATGGGGATGCCGAAGGTGTAGCTCTTGCCGGAGCCGGTGCCGGTGGCGACGATGGTATTGGCCCGCTCGCCCAGGATGGCCCGCACAGCGGCGGACTGATGGCGGTGCGGATGCAGCGCCGCGCCCTCGCGGTCTCCGGCGCTGACGGTGAAGCAGCGGGCGGTATCGGGATGCAGTTGCACAGCAGGGTCGGCGACCAGTTCTGCAAACGTCTCGCCGCGCTCGAAGCGCCGTCCCAGGCTCAGGAATGGCTCGCGCCAGAGGATCGCGCCCGTCTCCACGCGCTCTTCCACCCACTGGCGGATGTCGGGATGCTGGAAGCGCTGGAACGTGCCCACGTAGCGCTGGTACGCCGCCTGCACCTCGCGCAGCGTCAAGAAAGGATTCATCACTCGCCGCCTTTCATCGATAACACCCACAGCCGTAGACAGTGTAGACAGTGTAGACAGTGTATTGGCGGGCAACTCCTGGCAACCGTGTGAACAACAGGAGCATCAGCGACATTGAACAAAGCGCATCGGATAGGTATGCAACGATTCCACCCCATCGCGGGTGACCCGCAGCAATTCGCCCACCTGGATGCCCATCCGCTCGTCTTCTGTAACGATATTCGGTTGGATGACTATGGTCATATTTTCCCGAAACACAAACGGCTGCGGGGGTCGCGCACTGGTCCGCCGGGTGCGCAGGCTGGGATAGTAGGCGCCCGGCCCAAAGCCATGCACGAGATCATCATAAATCGTGAAGCCTTGCTGATGAATATAGTCTGCTGCGTGCAGCACCTCCTCGCTGGTCGCGCCGTCGCGCATCACTGACGCTAGACGTGAGAACGCTTCCACGGCGACCTCATAGAGCCGCTGATACGCCGAGGTCGGCGGGGCGCCAATGGTGAAGGGGCGTAAGATCTGGCCCGCGTAGCCATAGTAGAGCGCGCTGATCTCCGTGAGCAAGACATCCCCCTGTTCAATGATCCGCTGAGAGAGATACTGGGCTGGGACACACACGGAGGGCTGGCTCATCGGAGTCGTTGCCAGATACCGAATATGGGTTTTGCCTCCCAACCCCAGGTAGGCCCCCTCCACGATGGCCGCCAGTTCCAGTTCGCGCATGCCCGCGTGTACCTGCTCTTCGAGCGCGGCGATGGCAAGATCGCTAAATGCGGCCCCCTGGCGCATGAACGCCAGTTCTTCCTGGCTTTTGATCAGGCGGAGATCGAGCAAGGCGGCGGTAACATCCACAAAGGTCGCCTGTGGCAGCGCCTGTTGGAGCGCGGCGAGGCGCGGCGCGGGGAAGGAGCCGGCAATGCCCAGACGGTGCGCGCCCCATCCGCGTTCATTCACGTGCTCGGCCACGGAGGCTATGGTATCCGGTCCACCCCAGCGCACGTCAGCACACACGGCGAGCTTGCGCGCGGTGGGCAGGTGGTTGAAATATTGGACAAAGAGCGTCGGCTCGCCCTCGGCGGGAAAGACCAGCACGCCTTCGCGACTGACCGGAAAATGCGAGAGATACAGGACCTCGGCATCCAGACCCGGCTGCCCATACGCGATAATTGCGCCCAGATCGGTTGCCTCCATCACCTGGCGGACGGACTGATAGCGGCGAGCGAACTCCTCGGCGGAAAAGCGCGGGTAGAGACTGCTGGTATGCACAAGAGCGCTCCTTCTCCCATGACTGGGATCTCCGTCAGATTCGATGATGCGGGTGGTATGTTCTAAGACACCTGGCAAGAATTTACAGAATTTACAGAATTTACGGTATCCCCGCCGCCGCGCCTGCTGACCGTCACGTCGCCCGGCTGCGCGCTGCCACGCCCGCCATCTCTGGCGCGAGCAGATCATACGCCGCCAGCGCCAGCCGCGCCGCGCGATATTCGCCGTGCTGGCGCTCTTCGTTCTTGCGCAGGACGGGGAACGTGCCCAGGATGTATTCCAGATCATCCCGCGAGAGGCCATAGAGATGGGCATACAGCCCGTCCAGTTCGCCGCGCAGCCGCGCCCGCCGCGCCTCGTTCCAGGCGAAGGGCGGCCCGCCATAGCCCAGATCACGCGCCAGCGGCTGCATGTCGTGGCTGGTATAGGTCAACTCCAGCGCCCGCCTCGTCACCCACTCCGCCAGCATCTCATCCCCGATGCGCCGCTCATACGTCTCCGGCGGCAGCACTGGAAGCTGTTTGACGATGAAGAAACTCATCGTCGTACCACCGATTTTTTGGCGGACAATGTAATCAAATGGTAGCGCATTGAGGTTTGCAAGAATGCAAGGAGCAATAGATATGTATTGCTGCCCTATGAGCAGGAGTTGTACTTTATCACTCGCTCCTAAACGAGGTAGGAAGGCTGCAAGAAATGACCGTTCGTTGGTTGCATTTGTGATATTTCGATATGCTAAGAC
>JBJKSJ010000253.1:0-5183 GCA_046704085.1 Ktedonobacterales bacterium
GCGGTTTTAGTCGCCAGCCTGCTCTTCGCCGCCTGCTGGCTGCGCCTCTTCTGGCTCCCGCAGCAGATCGAGCCAGCCGCTAAACAGGCCAAACCGCCTGGCCCCCAGCAATTGCCAGGCGCGCACGATCCCAAGACCATAGACGCCCAGCAGCAATCCGCCCAGCCCATACAACGCCCCCACATCCGTAGGCGTCCGCAGGAGCAGAAGGGCAAAGTAGATCTCATAGCCATAGACGATCAGGCTGCCCACCACCAGAAACCCTCGGCGCAGCAGATTGCGCCAGTTCTTCCACTCTTGCAACAAATGCCTGGTCAGCGAGAGGGTGCTGAGCAACCCCATACCGCCCACCAGCAGCGCGATGATCCCAAGATTGTTCCCTGGGATCAGCGCGGCCAGCGAGAGAAAGAAGGCATTCAGCAGCGCGGTGAACGCGCTTGCTGAGGTCGCTTGCCTCTCAATCGGCGCGCCCGCCTTCACCGTCTCGTGCGGCGCAATGGACACGGCCACAAAGAGCAGCCCCACCAGCGCCGCCCCTGCTCCCGCGCTGGTCGCAAAGAACGTCATAAATGCCTGGGGAACCATCATGGGCCTCTCTTTCTTCCTGTACCCCCGGCTTCTAGCCGGGCCGTCCCCTGTACCCCCGGCTTCCAGCCGGGCAACGCTGCTCTTGACACTCTCAGCAACCGAGGGTATACTAGACTCATCGTCTGTACCCTCGGCGTCTCGCCAGGCCGTCTGTACCCTCGGCGTCTCGCCAGGCCGTCCCTTGTACCCCCGGCTTCTCGCCGGGCAATCGCGGGGCCAGCGTCTCGCTCGCGGGACAGCCGCCAGGCTCACTTGAGCCAGCGCGCTGCACCTTGGTAGCATGAATCGGTATCGTGTGATACGGCCAGTTCTCAAGACTGACCGCATCACTCACCCCACCTCCTGGAAGGGCCAGGAGATGCGGCTGGGGGCATTCTATCACTGTATAGTCTGCCCTTCTCAGCGGCCTTCTCCTGGCAGGTTGGGCGAACCGCTTCCCGCCTGGCGCGGCGGGGCAGTCGCATTGACTGCTCCGCCCGCCCATCCGGCAAGCCTGCTCGTCCCCTCCGCGCCCGCCAGGAGATGGCCGCTGCGTCTCTGGCACGCGGCTGTGCCCGTGCCTGCGAGACGCTTTGAGGAGGGTTGGCATCATGGAGTTTCTCAACGAGCATCTGGTCGTCTTCTGGACCTTGCCCTGGTCGGCGCCCCTGCGCGCCGCGCTCTCCTGGCAGCCAGAGTGGCTGCCCAGCCTGTCCAGCCTGCCCCTGGCCCCGCGCTGGCTGCGCCCGCTCTGCGTGCAGCGCTGGGTCGGCCAGGCCATCGCCGCTCGCCTTGCCTGGCTGGCGCGCCAGCCCTATCCTGATGCCATCCCCGCGCGCTTCGGCAGCGATTCGTTCCCAGAGTGGCATCCCTTCCACCTGGGCAAATATGGCTGGCGCGAACTGCACGAATTACATCAGGAGAGCCTGCGCTGGCTGCTGGGCATGGAGGTCGAGCGGCTGGCCCGGCTCGCGCTAACGCCGCCGGGCGAGATCGGCGGCAGCGCCTGGGTCGCCGCGTGTCTGGCGATCTGCCTCCATGTCGCCCAACTCTATCACGAACTGCGCCGCCGCTATCGGGCGCGGCGCGCCAGAGAGATCGTGCGCGAAGAGTTGGCCGCCTTCCTGGTCTGGGAGACCGAGGCAGCCGAGGCCGCCGCCGCGGCGCTCTAAGCGCCCGCCGGTGGTGCGTTCACATCGCTTTCTCCGAGTGTTCCAAAGAGGAACCTACCTCCAGGAGTACCAGCGCCAGCAGCAGCCGAAGGATGGTCTGCTGGTGGCGACGGAGTACCGTGATAAGCGCTGTCAGCATGACCTGGGGCATCTCCTCGACATTTCTCAAGGCGCCGCCGAAGTCCCCATGCAGCGCTTGCTGAAGGGTTTGTTGGCCTCCCTGCTGCACCGACGCGCGCACGCCTTCCGCGAACACCGCGTCGAGCGCCTCGCGCAGGATAGGTTGAAGGGTGCGCTCGACCTTTTCCCGCATTTCCTGGTTGGCGAAATCGGCGGGCGCCGCGTCAAATGCCTTCTGGAGCAGGGTGTGGAAACCCTGCTCCGCGCGCTGCTGGATGGTTGCATGCATTGACTCGGCCAGGAGGGCGCCCAGCCCAGCGACCAGCATCGACTGGAGCCACTGCGAGCTGTGGCGCCCCACCGCCTGCACCGCAGAGGGTAGAGCGCCAGCGAGCGGGCGCGCTCTGACGTGCTGGACCTGCTGGACCGGGATGAGCGGATGCTCTGGCTGAGACTCCCGCGCCTGCTCACCCTCACGCTGCGGCGGCGCGGCCTCCGGCGCTGCGGATGATCTGGGCACCTGGGGTGGTGGTTGAGTCGGCACGGTTGGCCCCCGCGCATCGGCTCCTTGCGGCGCCTCCTGGCCGGTATCTGATTGACCCACGCCGTGTCTCGGCCTGGCTGCTATTTGGTCTGATAACTCCTGTGCAGTCTGTGTCATCCGCTGCCGAAATTCATTCAGCGCCGGCTGAATGGCTTGTGTGATGTGCTGCTCAAGTGCCTGGCCCAGGTCCACGTCAGCGCCTTGCCCCTCTCCTCCAGCAGATCCCTTTGGTGATGGCGCCACGGGCTTGCGGGTCGGATGGCGTCGCGCCGACGTTCGGCTGGTTGAGTCTGCTGGCGCATCCGAGCCATGAACCGGAGCTTGCTCAGGCTGTTGCTGCGGCACATTCTCGTCCTGCGAGACGGCCATGTTAGCCTCCTTCTCCAGATCGGGGGATGCCGGTTCACGCGGTCATTAGGCCGCTGCCTTGGATGGCTGCTCCTGGTGGTTCTGCTGGCCGGCTTCCGGCTCTGGGAGCAGACCCTTCGCCAGGTTCTTGACCATACCTCCAGCCATCTTCTTCAGACCACCGACGATGCCGCCGCCAATCGCCTTCACGCCGCCCCCTGCGGCCCCTCCCAGCATCTTCAAGCCTTCAAACAAGGCCAGCAAGATGACCACGAGCAAGTTCAAGACAGCCTTGAGCAGTTCGACGACGGTTCTGAGCAGGGCGCGCAGCGTCCGGGCCAACCATTGCATCGTCTTCTTCAGCGCCTTGACCGTCCGCTGGATCGCCTCTTGTAGTTTGGGTTGCGGGGGCTTCTCACGTTCCTGCCTGGCGTCTTGTACTGTCTGGTCCGTTTGCTGCTGGACCTCATTGTGCAGTGGTTCCATCGCCTGGTTGATCTGACGATGCAGCTCGTCCTCGCCCAACTTGAGTACGTAATCGATCTGTTGCTCTACCGCCTCCTCGATGTTCTCCCGCAGGTCATCGAGGACGGGATCCATAGCATCGATCACCTGCTGGCGCAGGGCCGCAACCAGGGGACTCTCACCCTCCTCATCCGCTCTGCCGTCTTTCCCCTGGCCTTGCTGCTCTTGTGGCGTCTGCTGCGCTTCCGGCTGCTCTGCCTGGTCTTGCTGCTGTGCCGGTTGGTTCGTCGCCTGATCCACCGCTTGCGGGTTCGCCGGGGGGTCATCCTCGTCCTGCGAAGCGGCACCTTTTCCCTGGCCCGGCTGCTCCGCCTGATCCGCCGGGGAACTCGCCCCACCGTCTGGCTCATGGAGCGCCTGCTCGAATATCTTGCCGGCACTCTCGCGGGTCTGCTCCATCTGTTCCCGGACGATCTGCTCGATCTGCTGCTCCAACTGCGACATGATGGGTTGGAGTACTTGTGTCAATTCGTCTTGCGAGATCGGGTTCGTGTCCCGCCCTTTGCCTGACTGCGGCTGGGTTGATACTTGCTGTGTACTCATTCACGTCAGCCTTTCTGAACGCTGCTGTCCCGCTCGTCCGAACACGGCGCGCGCCCAACACACCAGAATCAGACGGGCGTCCGCGCATGTTCCCTGGTGAAGAAAAAAGGCATGAAGTGTGCCAGCGAAGGAGACAAGCCGACTGACAAGCATTGCATCGCTGCGCGTGCCAGCAACGCAGCGGCCCGGCCAGCGTGCCTCTCTCGTGAGTCTCCCGAACCAGCAGACGTAGTTAGAGCAGGATTGAGGGGGTCGTTGCCGCCCAGTCCCTGGTCTGTTGCCCCCGGTTCTCCCCCAGCGTTTTTGGGCTGTATTTCTTCTTCGCCTTCGCCATCATCGAAGGCATCGCCGGGACCATCCTGGCCCTGCTGGGCGGCTGGATCGGCAGTATGCTGGGCCAGCGCCGCGCCGCCCATCTCTCTTGAGGAGGCGCCGCCTCGCCCTGTACCCCCGGCTTCCAGCCGGGCTGCGCTCCCCACCAGTCGGCAGAGCCGACTTCGTCGCCGCTACGGGCTGTGCTATAATAGCCAGGTGTTTTGCCTGGTTTGTTCGCGCCGCATGCGGGCGCTGAAACGAGAGAGGAGCAAGACGCCGATGCCACATCACGCCAACCTGAATCCTTTCGCCACCGCGCGGACCATGCTGGACGCGCTGCAAGTTGGGCAGATTTCTGCCAGCGAACTGCTGGAATTGCACCTGAAGCGCATCGCGCGCTATAACCCGACGCTCAACGCCATCGTCATTCCCAATGCGGAGCAGGCACGCCAGCGCGCCGCCGAGGCCGACAAGGCGTATGAGGATGGGCAGTGGCTGGGGCCGCTGCACGGCCTGCCGCTGACGATCAAGGACTGCATCGAGGTGGCGGGCCTGCGCACAACGGCGGGCGTGAAGGAGCGCGCCGAAACGGTTTCGACCACGAGCGGGCCAGTGGCGCGGCGCGTGCTGGACGCGGGCGCCGTGCTGCTGGGTAAGACCAACGTGCCGCCCTACGCGAGCGACTGGCAGGCCAACAATCCCGTCTTCGGACGCACGAACAACCCCTGGAACCTGGGCCGCAGCCCCGGCGGCAGCACAGGCGGCGGCGCGGCGGCGCTGGCGGTGGGCCTCACCCCGCTGGAGTTTGGCAGCGACATCGGCGGGTCTATCCGCGTGCCCGCCGCCTTCTGCGGCGTCTACGGCCACCGACCCAGCGATACGGCTGTGCCGCGTCATGGGCACGTCCCCGGCTCGTCCGTGCCCAACCCGGCGCTGGTGATGGGCGTGCAGGGACCGCTGGCGCGCAGCGCGGGCGACCTGGAACTGGCGCTGGATGTGATCGCCGGTCCCGTCGTGGGCGAGGATGTCGCCTGGAAGCTGGACCTGCC
>JBJKSJ010000254.1:0-10766 GCA_046704085.1 Ktedonobacterales bacterium
CGCCAACATCTATGTCGAGCAGGGGGGAAATGATCCAAACCTCCTTGCCAAACAGTACCCGCCGCTCTTTGCCAATCAATGGGCGCTTGCTGGCGAGTATTCTCAGGCCATCATCCTGCACCACCCACTGGAATACCTGCTTGATACGATCCCGGTCTTTTTTAGCTCGTTGAACAGCTATTACCAGTACTCCCAGATCAGCGATCAGGGGCTGTTTGGAGCGCCGCTCCTCTTGCTCCAGCGGGTTTCCGGCTATTCCTACCTGAGCTATACGCTCTTCCCGCTCTTTGCCCTCTTCTGGATCATCTTATTCTGCCGAAGACGCACCTCACGCCTGCCCGCCGTAGAAGGCATGGGAGCGATGATCCTGATGGCGCTCTATGGGCTGACCCTGACTTCACTGGCCGGCTACGTGGATTATATGCGCTTGCATATTCCCTTTGACCCCCTGGTCCTGGTGGTCATCTGGGGCACGCTGTTCGCAAGCCTGCCGTTCTGCCAACCATTCGTGGCCCGCTGGCGCTGGCGCTGGGGCACCGTCTGGGCGGTTGTGGGGGCGCTCGTGCTGGGCGCCGTCGCGGTGAGCGTGGCAAAGTCGCTGCTGAGCGGGGGGCTGCACGGGGCGCTGGAGCCACAGACCTGGCTGGTCATCAAGCACCCGCTGTTGTCGCTGGCTGGGTTGGCGGGAGTAGCATTGCTCATCGGGCTGGCCTATCGCAGCAATCCCGCGTCTGCCCACAGGGGACGTGGGACAAAGCAGACAGCAGCCGTCGCCGGGGCCTTTAACGAGCAGGCGCCGACCGATGAAGCGCAAGAGATGGCGCGTAATGCAGCAGTTCCAGGCTTTCCTGAAGGCGAGGCACAGGGGGCGTCGCCGGCCAGCCGCTCATCCTGATGGTTCACAGGAGCGTAAACCTTGTCTCAGTATCGTATCAAAAAACAAGCGACATTTGTTGCCGACGCGGGCCAGCAGGTTCTGCGCATGCGGCAGCGCCTGGCACAGATCGCTCGTGCTGATTGGCGTGGCACGCGCTACCTCACGTATGGGCTGATCCTCCTGCTCGTCACGTCTGCCATCACCGCCGCCTATTACCTGAACGAGCCACAGCCTACGCTGTATCCTGATTCGTTCAATTACTTTCAAGTGACTCACAATATCTTGACGCAAGGGAAGTTTACCGATGCGCTGCGCACCCCCGGCTACCCCATCTTCATCGCCTTTATCTATCTGATCGCCGGAGCGGCAAACATCGTGGCAGTGAGCGTGGCGCAGGGGCTGATCTTCATCCTGGCTACCCTGGAACTCTACATCCTGACGATCTTGCTGCTGCGCCGCGCCTGGATTGCCCTGGGCGTCGGCCTCCTGCTGGGAACGAACCTCTATATATTGAGCGATGTCAAGCCTATTCTCTCTGAGGTTATGGGCCTCTGGCTGCTAACCTCCCTGGCGCTGCTGGTCGTCCTCTTGTTGCGGCGTTGGCAGACGCGCTACCTGTGGCTGGTGGCGCTCTGCACCTTGTTCCTCTTTATGACCCGGCCCGAATGGGCCTATCTGCCTGTGCCGTTGTTTGCCTATCTCCTGTTTCTCGCCTGGCGGCATGGCAGGCTGCGCCGCTTCCTGCCCCAGAGCCTGGTGGCCCTGGCGCTGCTTTACGCGGTACTGGGTCTCTACATGTATGAGAACGGGGTCCAGAACGGCTACGCGGGCATCACAGACAATCAGCGGGGCAACTTGCTGGGCAAAATCCTCCAGTACAAGATGCAGAACGAGGCGCCCCCGGAGTACGCCCAGGTGGCCGCCATCGTCAACGTCTATGTCGAGAACGGGGGAACCGACCCAAACTGGCTGGTGAGCAAAGTCTACCCGGCTCTCGGCGCTGACCACTGGCTGCTGGCCGGTAACTATGCTGACGCCATTGTTGCTCACCATCCGCTGGAGTTCCTGCTGGATACCGTCCCCATCTTTTTTACCTCGTCGAATGAACATTATCTGTATTCCCTGATTAACTATCAGGGTCCGTTTGCAGGGCCACTCCTTCGGCTTCAGCGGGTTTCCGGCGATTCCTATCTGAGCTATAATCTCTTCCCACTCTTTGCGCTCTTCTGGATCGTCTTGCTCTGCCGACGCCGCACCTCCCGCCTGCCAATCGTGGAGAGCATGGGGGCATTGGTGCTGCTGGCGCTCTATGGGCTGACGCTGACATCTTTGGCTGGCTTTGTAGAGTACATGCGCTTGCATATTCCCTTTGATCCCCTGATGCTGGTGGTCATCTGGGGCACGTTGTTCGCAAGCTTGCCTTTCTGCCAGCCCTTCGTGGCCCGCTGGCGCTGGCGCTGGAAACCAATCTGGTTGGGTGCAGCCGCGCTCGTGCTGGGGGCCATCGGGGTAAGTATCGCCAGGTCGCTGATGACTGGTGGGCTGAAAGCGGCGCTTGATCCGCAGACGTGGCTGGTGGGCCAGGTGATCATCAAACATCCGCTGTTGATACTGGGCGGGGTGGCGTTGGTGGCATTGCTTATCTGGCTGGCTTACCGCAGCAATCCCGCCTCAGCCCACAGGAGACGTGGGACAACGCAGCCTGGGGACGTTCCTGTATCCGCTGACGAGCAGAGGTTGCCTGAGGGGGAGCAAGCGATGGCGCCCGATGCCGGAGCGGCAGGCTTTCCTGAAAGCGAGGCTCAGGAGGCGGCGCAAGCCAGGCATCCATCCTGATGGAGAAGTTCTTGCATACTTTGGCGAGCCAGGTATAATCAATAACTGATGTAGGGGGCAAATCGTGACATATGATCTGATGAAAAAACAAGAAGATATGGATGATCTCTCTGCTGGCGCAGAAATCTCCGAATCGATGACCGAGTTGAATCCTGAACAGCTCTCGCTCCGTAAGAAGCTGCTCAGTTGGCGCACGATTGTTCCACTGGTCGTGGTAATCGTCTTTTTTGTGCTGCTGGCCCAGCATTTGAGCCTGGAACTCAACCCCCAGAGCATCGGCGCGGCGCTGGTCCAGGCCAACATCTGGCTCTTTCTGGTGGCCCTGATCGCTTTTTATGGCTCGCTGCTGCTGCGCGTGGTGCGCTGGAAGCTGCTCCTGGAGAATGTGGGCTATCGCAAAGAGTTGGGGGCGCCTCTGCCCGGCTTCATCAGCCTCACCAAAATCCTGTTTCTCTCCTGGTTTGCCAACGTCGTCGTCCCAGCCAAGCTGGGCGATCTCTATCGCGCCTATCTGCTCCGGCAGGAGGCCGATGTTTCCACCACGCGCTCGTTTGGCACGGTGTTCGCGGAGCGCATCATCGATCTGATCGCGCTGCCGATCTTTTTTATTGTGGCGATCCTGGTAAGCCTGCATGGGCGCCTGCCCACGCAGGTTAATCTGGCCCTGGAGGTGTGCCTGGCGCTGGTGGTGGCACTGGTAGCTGGGCTGGTCGCTCTGCGGCTGTGGCGCCATCAGATTGAGCGGCTGGTTCCGGCGCGCTTTCGCCCGCACTATGTGCATTTTCAAGAGGGAACGCTCGGTTCGTTCAAGCGTCTCTACCTGCTGGCCCCCCTGACGACGAGCATCTGGCTGGTCGAATCGCTGCGCTTTCTGCTGGTGGCCCTGGCGACTGGCCTCCTGAGCGGTAGCCCAATTCATATCTTCGCCGCGGCGTTTCTGATCTCCCTGGCAGAATCATTGCTGACGACGGTGCCCCTGACCAGTGGCGGGGTGGGATTTGTCGAGGCAGGCATGTTTGCCATGATCTTGCTCTTTGTGCCCCATACGGCAGCCGCGCAGAACCTGGCCGGCGCCACTATCCTGCTTGATCGCCTGATTAGCCTGGTGAGCATCCTGGTGTTTGGGACCATCGTATTCTTCTTTGTGGAGGTGCTTGGCAAGCGCGTGCGCAGCGGCGCAAAGCTGTGGCGCCGGGCGCGTGCCCGGTCAGGCAGCCAGGCGCAAGACGCCGCCTGGCAAGAGACCGAAGTGCAGGTGAACTGAGGAGAGGCTCATGGACCTGAAGGAGACTCGGCTTGAAGATGATCCCTCGCCCGCTGTGGCGCCGCAGCAGCCCGCCGCGCAGCTTGAGCCTGGATTGAAGCAGCGGGGAGTTTCGCGTCGCAAGCTCTTGATCGGCGCGGCAGGTCTGGCGGTTGCCGGAGGCGCCGTCTGGTTCCTGCGTTCGCTCAGCCGCTCGACGACCCTCTATACCTATCGCGGGCATACTGGCCCGGTGAATGCTGTGGGCTGGTCGCTCGATGGGCGGCGTATCGCCTCTGTCGGCGATGATCGCACCGTGCAGGTCTGGGACGCGCTCAGCGGCGCCCACGTCCTCACCTGTCGCGGGCATACGGCGGGCGTGCTGGCGCTGGCCTGGTCGCCAGATGGGAGATCGCTTGTTTCTGCCGGAGCGGATGGCCTCGCGCTGATCTGGGATGCTTCCAGCGGTCGCCAGGTCTCTGCCTATCGCGGGCATCATGGCCCGGTGCGAGCCGTCGGGTGGTCGCCCGATGGGCAGCGCATCGCCTCGGCTGGCGATGATCGCACCGTGCAGGTGTGGGACGTGGCAACGGGCGCCACCCGCCTGACCTATCGGGGCCACCCCGATAGCGTCCTATCGCTGGGCTGGTCGCCCGATGGGACCAGGATCGCCTCTGGGAGTCTGGACAAGACTGTGCAGGTCTGGGAGGCGACCACAGGGGCTGGGGTTCTGACATATCATGGTCACACAGGCGGTGTGTATGCTCTGGCGTGGTCTCCTGACGGGCAGCGCATCGTCTCTGGCGGAGACGATGTTACCGCGCAGGTCTGGGAACCTGCGACCATAGACAAAACCTTGCTCTTCTATCGCTTTCATACGGGAAGAGTGGTTGCGGTGGACTGGTCCCCCGACGGCACAACCGTTGCTTCAGGCAGCCAGGATACCACCGTGCAGGTCTGGAACGCCCCCAGCGGACACACCTTGCTGACCTATCGCGGGCATGATCACTGGCTCGGTTCATCGACAACCAATGGGGTGGCCTGGTCTCCCAATGGGAACTATATCGCTTCGGCCAGCGATGACCAGACGGTGCAGGTCTGGCAGCCGTGATGGGGAATAGAAATTGGCAGATGAAATAGAGCCTCTACTCCCAAAGCCAAACTCCACGAATCAAGACTACCGGCCCTAGCAACGAGCTGATTTTCTCTCAGCAGTGGATGAGATGGTGGATGAATTGAGCCATCTCACACCCCGCCCGTCCAGGAGCCATCGAAGCGCCGGACGGGGATGCCACCCAGCGCAGATTCGACGCGGCGGCGGATAGCTTCCAGGTCTGCCGGGGGCAGCGCGGTGACGTAGCTTTCCGATGGGGGCCGCGAGACGCTGTAGACCTGCACGAGCTTGATCTGCGCGCCCTCCTCTAGAAATTGTTGCAGCCGCCCGATATAGGCCGCAATCTCCGCGTCGCCCGGCCCGACGCCATGCACGCGCATCAAACACGTCTGGATCACCAGCGGCTGCGCGCGCCCCAGGTCGCGGATGTTGCGCAAGATGCGCTCGTAGGGGAGGGTCGTGTCATCGACCAGCTTGAAATACTCCGGCGTGCCCGCGTCCAGCTTGGCCCAGACCTCGCCTCCAGCCCTGTCCACCAGCGCCAGCGCCTCGCGCACCTGGGGCCGGTGAAAGAGCGAGGCATTGGTAATCACCACGATCTTCACATTGGGCAGCCCGGCCTCGTCGCGCAGGGCAATGGTGCGCTCGACGACAGCCTGGAAGTTGCGGAAGGAGGTGGGTTCCCCATCGCCCGAAAAGGCAATATCGGTCACGCGCAGCGCGCCGCCGTCGGGCGCGTCTTTGCCAGCGAAGCGGGCATCGCGCAGCAGTTCGCCGCTCTGGGCCATCTCCAGCGCGGCGCGCAGTTCCGTCGTCAGCGCCTCCAGGTCCACGTCTTTGATCAGCGGGGCAGCGCGGCGATTGACCTCGCAGTAGATGCAGCCGAAGTTGCAGATTTTATCCACATTCAGGTTGACGCCAATCGAGACGCCGCCCGTGCGCCGCGCCAGCACGGGATAGATATAGCGATTCTGCCGCCAGAGGCGCGACGCATCCATCACGACCACCGGACCACCCGGCACGCTTCCAGTCGGGTCTGCTGCTTGCTGCTGCTGGCGCTGGCTGCCCATCATTGACGCTCTCTTTCCTGCTGCTGCTGTTACCTCTATTCTAGCATATGGTCCCTTTCTTGCATGCAGCCATGCCTGTCCTGGCGTCGATGGCGCCGCGTAGTGCAGCAATGAAGGGAGTAAGAGGAATGACCAAGCCTTCCAAGTTTCTGGGGACGCTCCTGGGCGAATGGCATACGGAGAACTATCTCGCCGCCGTGATTGACGATCTGGCCGATGCTGAGCGAGCCACTGCGGAGCTACAACAGGCGGGCTGGGCGCCAACCGATGTACGGCTCTTTCGGGGCAAACCCACCGCCCAAAAGATCGACACGATTGCGGAACACCGCAGCGCCCCCACGCGCATTGCCGCCGCCGTGCGGGGCGCAAGCTCCGAAGAAGGCCCGATCTCCGAACTCTATGAGCAGGAGGCCGAGCAGGGCCACCAGATCGTCGCCGTCTACGCAGATAACGAGGAGCAGATGGAGCGCGCGCGCCAGATTCTGGCAGCGCATCAGGCGCACGCGATAGAGTATTTTGGAAGCTGGACCATCACCGACCTGCCCGCGCAGGCGGACGCCCCGCCTTCGGGGTAAAACCTTTTGCTTACTCCGCTTGACAAACTGGAGCGCCGACCTTCCTGGCGGCGCGTCTTAGCCGACCCCAGGACGGCCCGACGAGACGCCGGGGGTACAAACACGGCGGCCCACTGGTAGCGCTGGCTTCCAGCCGACTGGAGTGGGGTCTGGCGCACACGCGCACGCTCGCCCCTCGCGCGTCACATCGCGGCAGGCCAGCGGTTCGCCGACCTCCGTGCCGACGCTGCACGCAGCGGCACCGCCAGGAAGATTATTCGGCGTCTACGGTCATTTGCCTGCTGAGAACGCGCAGCGTGACCCCCAGCGCCAGAATCACCGCCGCGTTCACGCCCAGTTCGATCATCGCCTCGGTGAACGCATCGCCGGTCACTTTGGTGACGGACAGACGCGCGCCAATCGCCAGCACACCGCGCGTCGCCGAGATCATCCCGATAAACAGGAACGGCTTCAGCGAGGTCGCCCGCTCGCGCAGGTAGTGCAACACGGTGCTAAGCACCTCCATGATAATGAGGACCAGCAGCAGGTCACTGACCAGATTGATGATCGCCTGGGCAATATTCGTCGGGTCGCTGTCGGCAAGGGGTTGCCCATTGGCTCCGATAAGGCCGGTTGGGACCGTCAATTGATTGTAAAAGTGATAGAAGGCATAGCCCAACGTGAACAGCGCGCCCAGAAAGAAACAGAGGCCGACCAGCGCGTAAATAAATGAGTCACCTTTTTCCAGCCAGATCGCGGCTGCGCTCTCTTCGACCGCTTCGTGCGAGCGGCGGCGAGGTGGGTTCGCATTGAGGAGGCTCGTCACGCGCCGGGGCGCTGTTGCTATCGCTGCTTCCTCAGTCTGCTCGTGTTCACTCATCCTACACTGCTCCTACAGATACAAAAATACAGCCTGCGCTGTGATACAATAACACAGCTATATTAGCTGCTTCGAGCGAGCAATGCAAGAGGGCGCAGCGGCAGAACGCTGCCATCTGGTGGAACCAGTAAGAGCGCATCACCCTGGCAATGCAAGACCTCGACTGCCTGGAACTGTTCTAAACAAGGCGCGTTGTAACCTTTCTGCAATCCCGCGTCACCTGCTTTGCCAAAGGGGCGGGAGCCGCTCTGCCAATGGCAGAGTGGGCCATCCAGTGCCTCACGGTTACTACATCGTTATCTTTCTTATCCCAACTTGCAATGGTTCTGTAGTAAGTTTATATTAGGATTGAAGAGGGAATCACTGCCATGAGGAGCATGGCAATCGGCTGAAGAGGGCCGAAGCAAGGCATGCAGAAAGGGGACACCGGATGAGTGCCTCGACTTCCACTGCTCCGCGCATTCTGATTGCGGAACATGATCACCAGCTACGCGGGCTGCTGGAAACCATGCTGCACCTGGAAGGCTATGAGGTTGATGGAACTGCAACGCTTGAAGAAGCCTTCGAGAAAGTCGATCAGAACCTCTACAGTCTGGTCCTGACCGATCTCTTTACCTCAACCACACAGCCTCAGTTGGACGCCGCCAGGCAACTTCAACAGCGATGTCGCCCCACCCCTGTTGGCATCGTGACAGGCTGGCGCATCGATCAGGGCGAGGTGAAGCGCGGAGGCTTTGCCTTTGCCATCCAGAAACCCTTCGATATTGATGACGTGCTACAGCGTATTGCTGATCACCTCAATACTTCCTTCACTCCCGAAGAGTATCAGCAAACCCAGATCATCAGGCGCGCCCTCCAGGCGCTGAGTCAGGGCGATTGGGAGACGCTGCGCATCCTGTGTACACCCACCCTCTGCTACTATCCGCTCACGCGCAGCGTCTTCACGCGCGAACGCGCCATCATCGGCATTGATGCCTACCTCGCCTATGCCCAACTGGTTCGCCAGCGCCTGCCTGGCTTTCAGATTAACCAGATGGTTATTTTCCAACATCCCAAGGGTCTGATCGCCCGCTACATGACAAGTTGGCAAGGACAGAACGGAGAACGGCAACATATTACCAGTTCAGCAATTTGTCGGTTTCGCGGGGACCGCATCAGCCAGATCGGGGTCGCGCAGCCACGCGAGCGGTTGCGGGCGCTGTTGGAGAAAGGCCAGAACCAGACGAGCGAATAATTCAGAACGCCTCGCCGCGCAAAGCGCCAGGATGAAGTAAAGCAGCCGGTGATACAGGGAGTAGTCTGCGCGATTTGGCCTGCTGCCCATCCGGTGATACAATGCCTTGCAGACCTTTTTGCATCCTACCATGTCTGGAATGATTGAGATGTATTGATGAAACCTCTGGTTGCAATTGTTGGGCGGCCCAATGTGGGAAAATCCACCTTCTTTAACCGCATGATCGGCGAGCAGCGCGCCATTGTCGAAGACCTGCCCGGCACGACCCGCGACCGCCTGTATGGCGATGCGGATTGGAACGGGCGCGAGTTTACGCTGATTGATACCGGCGGGCTGGAGCTTGGCTCCTCCGATGACATCACTTCGCGGATTGCCGCGCAGGTGCAACTTGCCATCGAAGAGGCCGATGTGATCGTTTTTATTGTCGATGCGCGGGCGGGCATCACCGAGGCCGAGACGGATATTGCTGATATGCTGCGTCGTTCCGGCAAGCCGGTGGTGCTGGCGGCCAACAAGGCCGACAATGCCACGCGCCGCCAGGAAGCGGTGGAGTTTTACGCGCTGGGTCTGGGCGAGCCGATCACCATGTCCTCTAGCCAGGGCACGGGGACGGGCGACGTGCTGGACGCCATCACCGACGCGCTCCCTCCGGCGGAAGAAGAAGCCGAGGAGGAGACGGAGGTTCCCCGCGTCGCCATTGTGGGCCGCCCCAACGTCGGCAAGTCCAGCCTGGTCAACGCCGTGCTGGGCACAGATCGCGTGATTGTCAGCGAGGTTCCCGGCACGACGCGCGACGCGATTGATACCGAAGTCGAACACAAAGGGCAGCGGCTGATCCTGGTGGATACGGCAGGCATCCGGCGGCGCGGGCGCGTTGGCCCCGGCGTCGAAAAATACAGCGTCTTGCGCGCCACCCGCGCCATCGAACGCTGCGATGTGGCCGTGCTGCTGATCGACGCGGTGGAGGGCATCACCGCGCAGGATGTGCATATCGCCGGGGCGATTCACGAGGCGGGCCGGGGTGTCGTCGTCGTCATCAACAAATGGGACATTCTGAAAGAGAAGCGCGCCCAGCATCGCGCTGGAACTGCGCCGCCAATGGAGGACGAGCCGCCCGATGCCCAGGCGTTCAAAGAGGCGGTCAAGCGCGATCTGAAGTTCATCCCCTACGCGCCGATGATCTTCGCCGCCGCCAAAACGGGTTATCATATCGCGCCAATTCTGGACGCGGCGCTCAAGATTCACGAAGAGCGCCAGCGGCGCATCCCCACCGCGAAGCTGAACGAGGTGGTCAAGAACGCCACGCTGCGCCATCCGCCCGCGCACATCAAGGGGCGCGTGCTGCGCGTCTATTACACGACGCAGGCCGAAGTCAGCCCGCCGACGTTTATCTTTTTCATCAACGACCCCGAACTGCTGCACTGGTCCTACGAGCGTTATCTGGACAATCAACTGCGCATGGCCTTTGGCTTCGAGGGCACAGCCATCCGTCTGCACTTCCGCCAGCGCGAGCGCCGCGAGCGGGCCGAGGATTAGCCCCGCAGGCGCGCGATCCAGCCCAGCGCCTTTGGGCGCAGCCAGCCGCCCAGCAGGCCGCCCAGCGCGCCAACCAGCAGACCCGCGATGCCAAACGCAATCTCCAGGCTGATAGGCGGCAGGAAGACCGGCGGGCCCTGGGCAGCGAAGTCACGCAGCGCCAGCAGCATCTGGACCTCTATCCCCACGAAAACGGCGACGCCAATACTGGCGAGCAGCAGCCCGCGCAGCCTCTCCCGGTGGATCAGTTGGTTGACGCCACCCAGCGCGCAGGCCGTGATGGTCGCCAGCGCCAGCGCGTCCAGCAGCCCGATGGCATCACCGACGGCAAGTTGTATGTCGGCTGATGGAACCCCATGCTGGAACCAGAACGTGATGAGCCAGGTACGAATGGCAGATTGTAGTATCTCTGCGGCGCCAAT
>JBJKSJ010000255.1:0-2099 GCA_046704085.1 Ktedonobacterales bacterium
CTCTGGTCTTGCGCCGCTAGACCCCCCTGCCGTGCATCTCTTGTCTCCGTGACGAGCGCGCCTCCTGGGGCGTCCTGAAGAGAGAGGAGTCCTCTTGTCCTGCTCAGAAAGGAACCCGCATGCTCGCTCGCCATCTCGCCTGCGTCTGGATGCTGCTCTGCCTGGCGCTGCTCGCTTCCTGTGGTGGCGCGCCTGGCCCACAGAGCGCCAACCCCACGCGCTCGCCCGTTCCCTCGCCCACGAGCGCCACGCCGTCCCGCCCACCTATCCCCACCCCCATCCTCTACAACGCGCACATCGTTCTGCAAGGTGGCGCGCGCCCCGATGATCTGGCCTTCGATCAACAGGGGCGGCTGCTCTTCAGCGATTTCTATAACGGCACCATCAGTCGGCTGAACGCCGATGGCTCGGTCACAGTCATCGCGCGCGGGCTGCCTGGCCCGGAGGGGCTGGTTGTCCTCTCCGATGGCACGCTGGTAATTGCCGAGCAGCGCGCCCAGCAGATCGTCACCCTGGCGCCGGGCGCAGCCGCCCCCACACTGCTGCGCAAGCTGCCCGGCACGCCCAGCACGGCGCGCTGCAAAGATGGCGTCGATGGCATAGCCCTCGACCCGACAACGAATACCCTGATTATCCCCGATAGCCCGACGGGCGAGGTCTACCGCCTGAGCCTGGATGGCAAGAACTTTACCTTGCTGACCTCTGGCATCGTCCGGCCTGTGGGCGCCGTGGTGGATGCGCAGGGAACCATCTACGTCGCTGATGAGTGCGGCGGCGCGGTCTGGCAGATTACTCCAGCCGGCCAGAAAACCCGCATCGGCGGCTTCGGCATGCCCGATGACCTCGCTTTTGACCCCCTGGGCGAACTGCTCGTCGTCGATCTGGACCCGAAGATTCACGCCCTGATTCGCTACAACCTGGCGACCGGCCAGAAGGAGACGCTGGACAGCAAGGGCTACGCCGAGCCGCAGGGGCTGGCAATCGATCCGCAGGGCAATGTCTTCGTCTCCGATGATGTCACCAATCGTATCGTCGAGTATACTCCGTTCTGAAGTGAGCAGGGGGGCAGCCCTATGCAGGTACGCGCAGCCACGCCCGCTGATGCCGCCGCCATCGCGCTGATCTATAATCAGGGCATCGAAGATCGCGTTGCCACCTTCGAGACTCGTCCCCGCGCGCCCGAAGACGTGCGCGCCTGGTTTGATGGCATCCATCCCATCGTCGTGGCGCAAGACGAAACGGGCGTGATCGCCTTTGCCTCCACATCAACCTATCGCCCCCGCGACTGCTACGCGGGCATCGCGGAGTGTTCCGCCTATGTCAAACGCGAGGCGCGTGGACAAGGCGCTGGGCGCTCCGTGCTGGCCGCGTTGCTTGCCGCCGCCGAGGAGGCCGGGTTCTGGAAGCTCGTCTCGCGCGTCTTTGTCGAAAATACCGCCAGCCGGGCGTTGATCGGCTCGCAGGGCTTCCGCGAGGTGGGCCTCTACGAGAAGCACGGCAAACTCGATGGCGTCTGGCGCGATGTGATTATTGTCGAGCGGTTGATCCCAGCCAACCTCACCTGAAAGGAACCATAGATGCCAACCTTAGAGGATGCCATTCTGCTGGCCGCGCAGGCCCATCGCGGGCAGGTGGATAAAGTCGGGCAACCCTATCTCCTGCACCTGCTGCGCGTCATGTTTCGCCTGGAAGGCGAGCAGGCGCAGATCGTCGGCGTGCTGCATGATCTCGTCGAGGATACGTCTTATACGCTCGATGATTTGCGCGCTATGGGCTATACAGAACCCATCGTCCAGGCGGTAGATGGCCTGACCCGGCGGCCCGACGAGACCTACGAGCAATTTGTCGAGCGCGCCAGCGCCAACCCGCTGGCGCGGCGGGTCAAGCGCGCCGACCTCGAAGATAATATGGACATTCGCCGCTACGAGTCCCTCAACGACAAAGACCTGGAGCGCCTCAATCGCTATATCGCCGCCTGGGGGATGCTGCGGGCAAGGGATGCCTGAGGGATGAGACGCTAGAGATTCGCGGTCACAACTGGCGCGCGCTGGCCTGCTCGTCCGGGCTGTTTTCCTGTGCCCTCATCGCTGCGTATATCC
>JBJKSJ010000256.1:0-6998 GCA_046704085.1 Ktedonobacterales bacterium
GCCATCCTGAGGGAGAACTTCGACGGGCACAGGCGTTGAGCCGATCAGCTCGATAAGCGTTTGCTCGGCGCTTCGCCCCCGCGAGCGCGCCTGGACGCTCAAGATCAGGCGATGCGCCAGCACGGCGGGCGCCAGCCGCTTGACCTCATCCGGGCGCACAAAGGCGCGCCCGGCAATGGCCGCCAGAGCCTGGCTGGCATGTTCCAGCGCCAGGGCCGCGCGCGGACTGGCGCCTAGCTCGATGGTCGTTTGATTGCGAGTCACGCGCACCAGATCAAGGATATAGGTTTCAACCGGCTCAGTCACGACAACGTCTTTGACCACCTGCTGCAAGGCCAGCAATTCCTCGGCGGTCAGCACCGGCTGAAGCTCCAACAATGGCTGATCATGGCGAAAGCGGCGCAGCATCACGCGCTCTTCTTCTGCTGCTGGATAGCCCAGCCGCAGGCGCAGCAAGAAACGGTCTAGCTGCGCTTCTGGCAGCGGAAATGTCCCCTCCAGTTCGACAGGGTTCTGTGTGGCAATGACAAGGAACGGACGGGGAAGGACAATCGTCTCACGCTCCACGCTGATCTGCCGCTCTTCCATCGCTTCCAGCAAGGCTGATTGGGTGCGCGGTGTCGCTCGGTTAATCTCATCAGCCAGGACAATCTGCGACAAGAGCGGACCGGGGCGAAAAGCGAAATCGCCGGTTTTCTGGTTGAAGTAACTGATGCCGGTAATGTCGGAGGGCAGGAGATCAGGCGTACACTGAATGCGCTGAAACGTGCAGCCGAGCGAGCGCGCCAGGCTTTTTGCCAGCATGGTCTTGCCGACGCCAGGCACATCCTCGATAAGAACATGCCCCTCACAGAGCATGGCAACCAGCAGCAGGTCGATCTCGGCGTCTTTGCCAACAATTACCTGGCGAATATTCGCCCTGACGCGATCAGCGGCCTGGCGGACCTGGGCAACCTTATGCTCCAGTGTTCCCGCAGGAGCCTCGGCCTTTGCCCGCATCGGGTCCATCGACGATTCCTGTTGATACACTACTATGCCCCCTTACGTGGACTTCTCCAGAGAAGATTTCGTCGGATATAAAAAGAGCTTCCACTGCCGACTTGGTGAGATTCGTCTCACCGTTCAGTCAATCAGTAGAAGCTATCAGCCTACACGGCATCAGGCGAGCTTCATCGCCAACAAGGTGTTTTGTCTATCTGAGTATACGCACGGCGTTCCGGTCCCGTCAAGAGCGCGCCAGCAAGCAAAGCCAGTTCTTCCCTTGCCCTTCAGATCAAGGTCGGCTTATCTTTCTGGCAGCAGATCACGCACATCAGTTTCACGGTCCAGCCGCCACACGCGAGCAATGATCTCCTCTATCTCCTCCTCTGACGCGCCCTCTTGATAGGTCGCCAGCCGTCGCGCCTTCTCCTCAATCTCGGCGCGGCTCAGGCTGTTGCCGGGGTCGCCCTTGGGCACATCAACGCGAGCAGTTATGCGACGGCCATCAACGGTCTCCACCTCCACCAGCCCAATCCACCGCGCGGGGTAGGCTGCATCTATCTCCGGGTCCAGCACCATCTCCACCTGCCCCAGAAAATCTCGAAGTTGCTCGTTTCGCAACGCCTCATCGTGAAAGTCCGTCACGCCCGCGTGCCCAGAGCAGGCAATCAGGGCCAGGACAAAGCCCATCGAAAACTTCGCCTGATGGACCGTCTGCGGGTCTGTGACCGGGCCGAGTACATCAATGGCCGCCTGATGGACGTGCGCCCGCACACGCGCAATTTGACCAGCGGTCAATTGATGATCCTGCATCGCCCGAAGCAAGGCATCAGCAGCCGGATGCGTATGGCGGCAGGAGGCGTGGAACTTGAACGAGGTTTCCAGCACCGCCCAGCGTTCGCCCAACCCGGCGGTGAGTTTGTCGGGATCAGCATCAGTGGACATTCCCGCTGCCATTCCCTGCTCGCCTTCCAGAATCCGCCGCGCCCCGGTGAAACCATCGCGGGCAAGATACGCCGCGAGGAGGCCATCGGCAGCCGCCTTGGCGGTGTGCAGTTGCTTGGAGTCCGCCGCCTCCCGCAGAAACTCCCAAAGACCGGCAGCCTGTGTCCCCGCTGAGCCAAGCGCGTGCAGCATCGTGCCCGCATCAGCCTCCAGCACATGCGCCGCGCCAACCGCCGCCGCCAGTGTCCCTGCCGTTCCCGTCGTGTGAAAGACCCGATAATGCGAGCGACCCAGAAAAGCGCCAACGCGCGTACCAGCCTCGTAGCCCGCAGCCGCAGCGGCAATGAACTCACGCCCGGAGGCTCCAGTAGCTTGCGCCGCCGCCAGGACAGCGGGAAAGACAACGGTGGCCGGGTGAAAGACCGCCCCGTTATGCACATCATCCTGCTCCACCACATGCGAGGAAGCGCCGTTGACCAGCGCGGCAAAGAGCGGAGAGGTGCGCCGCCGCGAAACCAGGATTTCGCTCGGCCCATCGCCTGGCCCCATCATCTCGGCAAATTGCTCCAAGACGCGAACTGGCTTTGCATTGCGGCCAGCGAGGGCCGAGGCAATCCAATCCAGAAAGAGATCCTCCATGCGAGCTATGACGCTCTGGGGCAGATCGTCATAGCGGAGGTCTGCCAGGAAAGAGGCCAATAGTCCGGTAGCGTCGGTGGTGGCTGCGCTCGTACTCATTCTGTTCCTCCTGGCGCCAGGCGCGCAATCTGCGGAGCCTGGCCGCGCTTATAGATCAACATCGTGCGCTCAAAGGTAATAACCACCTTGCCATCCTGATTATAGCCGGTGGTCTTCACAGTGACGATGCCCACATTTGGCCGAGACTTTGACTCTCGCTTCGCCAGTACCTCTGATTGTGAATAGATCGTATCACCCTCAAAGACCGGGTTAGGCAGGCGCACCTGATCCCACCCCAGGTTAGCAAAGACATTTTGCGAAATATCGGTGACGCTCTGGCCCGTCACCAACGCCAGCGTGAAGGTTGAATCAACCAGCGGTTTGCCAAACTCGGTTTGCGCCGCGTAGTGATGGTCGAAATGAATGGGAGCCGTGTTCTGGGTCAGCAGCGTAAACCAGATATTATCAGTGGTTGTCACCGTTCTTCCCAGCGGATGCTGATAGACATCACCAACCTCAAAGTCCTCATAAAAGCGGCCCCGCCAGCCCTCTTTTGTCGGCATGCGTCTGTGCCTCCTTCCTGCTCGCGCTAGATCGCGCCCTCGGCGCGAAGCTGGCTGATCTGCTCAGCGGTATAGCCAATGGAGCGAAGAATCTGATGGGTATGCTCTCCCACCGCCGGAATCGGGTCCATGCGTGGTTCCACATCCGGCATCGTGACCGGCGGCAGGAGCGCCTTGATCGGCCCAGCAGGCGAATCAACCTCGCGCCAGCGCCCGCGCGCCTGAAGCTGTGGATGTTCCCAGAACTCCTGCATCGTATTGATGCGCGCATTGGCAATCTGCGCCTGCTCCAGCCGCGCAATGATCTGCTCGACGGTAAGCTGACTGAAGACTGCATCAATGATGGCCGAAAGCGCCTCGCGGTTGGCGACCCGCTGCGCATTGCGCGCAAAGCGCGAGTCAGCCATCAGTCGGGGCTGCTCAAGCACCTGCTCGCAGAAACGCGCCCACTCTCGCTCATTCTGAAGGCCTAGCGTCAGCAGCCTGCCATCGCCAGCGCGAAACGGCCCATAAGGCGCAATCGTCGCGTGGCTGGCGCCACTGCGGGGTGGCGCCGCGCCGCCATAGGCGGTGAAATAGGCAGGATAGCTCATCCACTCGCCCAAAGCCTCAAACAGTGAAACCTCCAGCGCCGTGCCTTTGCCAGTCCGCTCGCGCTGATAGAGCGCCGTGAGCATCCCAGAGAAGGCATACATCCCAGCAGCAATATCAGCAGCCGAGATGCCCACCTTCACAGGAGTCTCAGGTGTTCCCGTTATGGAGATCAACCCTGTCTCACCCTGCACGAGCAAGTCATATGCCTTCTTGTCACGATACGGCCCGGAGGAGCCATAGCCAGAGATCGCGCACACGATCAGGCGCGGATAGCGTTCGCTCAGCGACTCAGCGCCCAGGCCCATCCGCTCAGCGGCCCCTGGAGCGAGATTCTGGACGAAGAGGTCTGCTGCTTGCAGCAGCCGATGGATGATCGCTTCAGCCTGGGGATGCTTTAGATCAAGCGAAAGACTCTCTTTCGAGCGGTTGAGCCAGACAAAGTGGCTCGACAGTCCGCGCACCGTCTCATCGTAGCCACGCGCAAAATCGCCAGCGCCGGGGCGCTCCACTTTGATGACCCGCGCCCCCAGATCGGCAAGCTGGCGCGTGGCGAATGGCGCGGCCACCGCCTGCTCCAACGAGACGACCATAATGCCCGTTAAAGGTAACATCAGCGTCTCCTTGACCTCCCATTCCCCTGTACCGCCGGCTTCCAGTCGGCAGGGGTGGTGGGGTCTGGCGCCCACACGCGCCCGCCTTGTAGCGCTGGCAAGGATGCCGACAGGGGTGGAGGGTGCGGCGCGTGCCTGGACCACCCCAGGGTTGGCGTTCTCCCTGAATGCCCAGCCAGAAACAGCGTCTGCATTTTCATAGCAGCGCCCCTTCACAAAAGGGCTGGCTCATGGTATCATTGGAACAAAGGTTCTTTCCAGAAACTCTATCAGGAGCAATATGGCTGTACCTCTTCGTGCCATTCCCGAACCAACAACCGAAGTTGCTGAAGATGAGCGCCTGTTTGGCTGGAACGCCACGCCAGGCATCGTTTCCGTCTGGGCCAACCGCGAGGGTAAAGCCGTTGTCTGGCGGCGCGAGGATGGGCGAGTCCTCTGCGAAACAGAACGCTTTCGCCCCTGGGTCTTCGCAGCGACGCTGGCCGATCTTGTGCATCTGGGGCCAGCCTTGCTCCCCACCAGCGCGCCCGGTGGTCAGGATGCTATGGTCAGCTATCAGGAACTTGAGTACCCTGCCACTCCTGCAACTCTTGCAACCCCTGCAACTCTTGCCCCATTTTACCACTACCTGCTCTCTGCCCGCGATGGCCGCTATCTGGAACGCGCCATCATCGCCGGGGCCACCCGGAGGCTGGGCCGACACATCACCAGCCTGAATGACCTCGAAGATGACTATTACCATGTTGGTCCCGTTGAGCAATATCTGATGAGCAGTGGGCGCGTCTATTTTCGTGGCCTGACCTATTCCGACCTGCATCGCTTACAATTCGACCTGGAAACCACCGCGCTTGATCCAGATCGCGGACGCATCTTCATGGTGGCGATCCGCGATAGTCGTGGCTTTGCTACAGTCCTCGATGCGCCTGCCCCCGAAGACGAGGCACGCCTGATCGCCGATCTGTGCGCGCTCATCCGCGAGCGCGACCCGGACGTGATCGAGAATCATAACCTCTTTGGCTTTGATCTCCTCTTTCTGGAGCGCCGCGCCGCCATCCTGGGCGTGCCACTGGCTCTGGGGCGGCCTGGCGGCCCGGCGCTGCTAGAACGCCGTCAGGAAACGCTCGCGGTGGGGCCAGAGGCGCGCCGCCGCACCCGCTATACCCTCGCAGGGCGGGAACTGATCGACACGCTCGATGCTGTGCGCCGCCATGATTTTGTCGTCCGCGATATGCCCGGACACGGGCTGAAAGAAGTCGCTCGCTATTTTGGCATCGCCGCTCCTGACCGTGTCTACCTGGAAGGCGCCGCCATCTTCGATACCTACCGCCAGCAGCCCGATCTCGTCAAGCAGTATGCCCTGGACGACGTGGCCGAGGTAGATGGCCTTTCTCGCCGCCTGCTAGGAGCGCCCTTTGCGCTGGCGAGCATGGCGCCCCGTCGCTATGAACGGCTGGCCTCGGCGGGTCCAGCAATGGGTATTCTGGAACCAATCCTGGTTCGCGCCTATCTGCATGCAGGCGTGGCGCTGCCCAGGCAGGCCAATCAGCAGCTTGGGGAGACCGAACTGCACGCCGGAGGCGCGGTGTACCTGCTTGCCGAAGGTATCGCTGAGCAGGTCGTCAAGGCCGATGTCGCCTCGCTGTATCCCTCGCTGATGCGCACCTATCAGATTGGCCCAGCCAGTGATCGGCTCGGCGTTTTGCTGAGCATCCTTGGTCGCTTGACCGATCTGCGCCTGCATCATAAAGCAGCGGCGCGCCTGGCCGCGCCTGATTCAGTGGAAGCCAACCAGCATGAAGCGACCCAGGCGGCGATGAAAATCCTGATCAACGCTGCCTATGGGTATATGGGCGCTGGCTCAATGGCGCTCTTTGCGGATAGCCAGGCGGCTGGCGAGGTCACGCGCCGGGGGCGCGAGCTCTTGGCGCAAGTTCTCGATGCCTTGCGCCAGCGCGGGATGGCGCTCATCGAGGCCGACACCGATGGCGTCTATTTCGCCGTCCCGCCCACCTGGACCGAGGAGCAGGAGCGCGCACTGGTCGCCGAGATCGGGGCAGAGCTACCAACAGGCATCCGGCTGGAATACGAGGGCCGCTATCGGGCTATGCTGAGCCACGAAGTCAAAAACTATGCCCTGCTGACCTACAGCGAACGGCTGGTGGTACATGGCGTGGCGCTGCGCTCCAGCCGCGCCGAGCCATTTGGCATCCGCTTTCTGCGCCTGGCGCTCACCTGCGCCATGACTGGCAACATCGCCGGTCTTCGCCAGGCGTATCTCGATACGGTCGTCGCTCTGCGCAATCGCACCCTCTCAGCCACAGACGTAGCCGCCCGCGTGCGATTATCAAAAACGCCCGAAGCCTATATGTCTGCTCGCGCCGCCCATCCAGAAGCAGCATACGAGGCGCTGCTGGCGGCTGGACGGACGCGCTGGTCCCCAGGCGAGCGAGTGCGCTTCTATCGCGCGCGCGGTGGGGGCTATATCTGGCTGCCAGAGGAAGCCGACGAAGCGCCCGCTGGCAGCCGATGGGAGCCAGAAGAAGCAATGGATGAGGATGAAGAGGAACTGGCTCCAGGTAGCCCTGACCCTGCGGAGCGCAACCATCCCTTGCCTCCCAAACCTTCG
>JBJKSJ010000257.1:0-7546 GCA_046704085.1 Ktedonobacterales bacterium
GGTTCGCTCGGCGCAGGATCGCGCCGAGATGTTGCATTTGATCGCTGCCGCGCTCGGCACCAAGCGCCCGGATGTGCGGTGGTCCACGACGGCCTGGCTGGATGAGGCTGCTGAGGAAGAGGACTGATCTTTTGGCGCTCGCGTCCCTTGCGCTGCATGCTATACTGTGCGTGGCTTTCCAGAGATGATCCGTTCATGGGCGAGCGCAATGGCGCGCGGCACCCAGGAGCGTCTTTTGCGCTTTCTGCCAGGAAAGGGGAGCAACGTGCTACAGCCCTCTGCGCCCGAACTTGCTGCCGACGTGTCTGCTGATCTCGCGCAGCAGATGGCGTCGATGGCGCGGCTGGCCTCGGCGGGCGCTGAAGGTCTGGTCATCGCCGATTCACAAGGGCAGTGCGTCTTGCTCAACGATCTGGCAGCCCGATTCGCCGGTTGTGTCAGAGCAGACCTCCGTGATCTCAGCATCAGCGCGTATCTGGCGCTTGCGCTGAAGCGCCATCGCCTGATCGATGAGGACGGGGCGATGGCTGCTGAGACACTGGATATTGCTGCCCTGGTCGCTGCCCGGCGCAGCCTGCATTTTGCCCCCTCGGTGAGTGACGCCAGGCTCTCTGGGCAAGAACGCGCCTGCACGCTGACGCCGTATCCTCTGCGTAATGCAGCCGACGCGCTGGTGGGCTACGCGCTCTTTTTGCGCGATCTGTTGCCGCTGGCGCTGGATGAGCCATTGGAGAATGGCCTGCTCTCTTCCGTCTCGCATGACCTGCGCACGCCCTTGATGGTGATCAAGGCGGCAGTGACGGGGCTGCTGCAAGAAGGGTTGCAGTGGGACGAGGCGCTGCGGCGCGAGACGCTGCAAGACATCAATGAGGAGACCGACCGGCTGAACTCGCTGGTCAGCGCGCTGCTGGAGATGTCGCGCATCCAGGGGGGCGCGCTGCGCCTTCAGACGGAGTGGTGCGATCTGGCGGAGATTATTTACGCGGTTCTGGATCGTTTGCAGCAAGTGACGTGTCGGCATCGCGTGATGTATGATGTCGCCATCTCTCTGCCGCTGATTCAGGGCGATTATATGCAGCTTGATCGCGTGTTGTGCAATCTGATCGAAAATGCGGTGAAGTATTCGCCGGAGGGCGCCGAGATTCGGATTACGGTACGGCTGCTTGAGGGGGATGTGCAGGTCTGCGTGCTGGATCAGGGGTGTGGTGTTCCGCCTGAGGAGCGCGAGCAGATTTTTGAGAAGTTTTATCGTGTGAAGCAGCGCCGCCCCAGCCCTCCGCGTCCGTCGCCTGGCGGGGGACTGGAGCATGGACGGGTGGGGCGCCAGGCGACATCATTGGCCGGGGGGTCCGGGTTAGGGCTGGCGATCTGCCGAGGTATTATCCAGGCGCATCATGGGCGCATCTGGGTAGAGGATCGCCCGGAGGGTGGCTCGTGTTTTAGTTTTACGTTGCCGGTGGAGCAATCGGCGCCGATGACCGGCAGAGCGGCCCACGAGAGCGGCCCCTTCGGCGAGAGCGTTACTGGCCTGGCGACACGCGAGCAAGAGGCGGGCGGGCAGTTCGCTTCTAGGATTGGCGCGTTCCGCGCCGAGGAAACCGATGCTGCTCATTGAAGGTAGCGCAGCCACCAACCAACCGCCACCTGCTGGCCCAGTGGAGGCTGTTGGGGCGGCTGAGGACATGGCCGACGCCGCGCAGCCAGCAGGTGTATTGGCGAAGGCCAGGCGTATCCTGGTGATTGATGATGAGGCGCCAATTCTGCGGCTGCTCCGTCGTATCCTGACGGCCAGCGGCTATGAGGCGTTGGTGGCGGCGAGTGGGCCAGAGGGGCTTGAGGTGATGCGCCAGAAGCAGCCTGATCTGGTCTTGCTGGATTTATCGATGCCGGGGATGGATGGACTGGCGGTGTGTCGTGAAGCGCGCCAATGGTCGTCAACGCCGATTATTGTTGTAAGCGCGCGCGGCGAGGAGCGCTTCAAGGTCCACGCGCTGGACCTGGGGGCGGATGATTATTTGACAAAGCCGTTTGGCTTTGATGAATTGCTGGCGCGGGTGCGCGCGTGCCTGCGCAGGAGTGCGAGTCGGCAGGCGGGTGAAGGGCCGGGGGGCGAGCAAATGCTGGCAAGCGCAGATGGCTACCTGACGATGAGCGTGCTGAACCGCACGGTGACGGCGGGTTCCAGGCAGGTGCGTCTGACGCCGAAAGAGTTTGATCTTCTCTATCAATTGATGGCTGCCCCTGATCGCGTCTTGACGCATCGCATGTTGCTCAAGACGATCTGGGGGCCGGAATATGAGGATGCGTTGGATTATCTGCGGGTCTTTATCCGCCAGCTTCGCCGCAAAGTAGAGCAGGATTCCACGCATCCCCGCTATATTCACACGGAGCCGGGAGTCGGCTATTACTTTCGATCACGCTGAAGGAACGTCTCTGCTGACGTTCCACCAGGGAAGCTGAGGCGAGCAATGACAAGGACGCGAGCGTTGATGCGCATCGTGGTCATGGGCACAGATGAGCGGCTCAATGAGGTGCTGCTGCGCAATCTGTGCCAGTGGGGATATGAGGCGACAGCCTGGGAGGGGGGGGTGTGTGAGGAAGCGGCAGACGGTGATCTGGCAGATGTGTTACTGGTGGATTTAGATGGCATCGAGCAGAGATTGCTTGATGGCGTGGCGCAGCAGGATCCAGAGGACGTGCTGCTCCGGCCAGCGGCCCGCCTGACGATTGCCCTGGGCAGCCAGCCGCTGCGGCGGAAGACACTGGAGGCGCTGGAGGCAGTGTTGTTTGTGCCGAAGCCGTTTGACATGGGCGTGTTACGGGGGTATCTTATAACGCTGGGGAGGGTACTCGGTGGGGCGACTGTGCAACCACGAGTGTTCCTGGCGCCAGAAGAGCCGCTGCGCGTGCTGGTGGCTGATGATGATAGCCGCCTGACCGAACTGGCCTGCGCGATGCTCTCGAAACATGGGCGCTATGTGGTCCGCGCGGCGCGTGATGGCCTGGAGGTGCTGGAGCAATGTGTGACCTGGGAACCTGATTGCCTGGTGATGGATATGATGATGCCACGCATGAATGGGTATCAGGTCTTGCGCTGTTTGCAGGCGCGGTCCGGGTCGGCGCTGCTGCCGGTGGTCGTTTTGAGCGCCCTGGCCGAGATAGAGGTGCGCGCTGAGGAGTTGAAACAGCCGTCGCTGACGGTCGTGAAGAAACCATTGCGTTCAGCCGATTTGCTGGCGGCAGTGGAACGGGCGCTGAGCATACCGCTCGCCGAAGGATCGCGTCGCTCGCTCCAGGTGGGGTAGGGCCAATGATGCGCGAAGGGACCGCTGGGTCTGCGGCCACCCTCGCCAGTTCTCGAAGCTGTGCCGAAGAGCAAGGGGTGGTTCCTTGCTCTTCTGGCGCCTTCAGCTTCAGATGGTAAGGGAGCAAGAGACATGCAACAGCAAGGGAGAATCCTGGACGGGGATCTGGAAACACTGGGCTTACAGGCGACCCTCAAGATGCTGGCACTGAGTGGCAAGACCGGGACGCTTCTTGTGACATCCGGCCAGGAGACCCTTTCGCTCTATCTCAACAAGGGCCAGGTTGCGGGGCTTCAGGATAATTTTGTGCGTCGCCCTGATCTGTTGGATGTGATGCGCTTGCTGGGGCGCGTTGATCATCGAGATGCTGCTGAGTTTCGCCGGGCGTTAAGTCCCCGCTCGCCAGTGCTGTTGGAGATGCTGGTGGAGTATGGAGTCATCGACGAGGCTGAGATGCGCCAGTGGCACGAGTATAGTGTGATTCAGGCCATGAGCCGCGCCGTGCGCTGGCAGCAGGGCCGTTTTGAGTTTCACCGCAATGTGTTGCAGGGGTCGCATCTGGCGCTCAACGTCGATCATGTTTTGCTGGAGAGCTTGCGCCAGGCGGATGAGTGGGATGAGGCCGCCGCGACGGGCTTGAATCGGACAACGGTCGCGCGCTGGCTGCCACACTTTACGGGCGATATTAAGCGCCTGGGGTTAGAGCCGGATGAGATCAATGTCCTCTGCCTGGCAAATGGGCAGCTTTCATTAGAGGCGATTGCTTACGCGCTCCTTTGTAGTGAGGCGCGGGTGGCCCAGATTCTGGATCATCTGCTGGAACTGCGGCTGATCGAGGTGGTCGATGAGGCGCTGGAGGCCGAACTAGAACGCAATCTGGTGGACATCTTAACCGCCAGTCAACATGAACTCTCCAGGCAAAAGCCTGCTTCCTCTGAACAACGCTTGCTGGCGCTGATTAAAACGATGACCACCTGCATCAATGGCTTGCTCCAGCATCACGGCGAATATGCCCGCCAATTGCGCGGGCGTGGCGCGCTCCGGCCAGGCCAGGTAGCCGCTTACCTGGAGGAGACGTTTGGGCCGCTGCTGGGCCAGGCGCAAACCTGGCGCCCGATTCTTGAGACGGTCAGCTTCCATGATGGGCAGCTTGATTGCCAGGAGATTCTCTCGCTGCATACCCTGGTGAAGGGGGAGCAACTGCACCTCTTTTATTGGGAGGCGGTGACGGCGCTCCACTGGGTGATGCGCCAGATTTGCGCCAATATCTTGCAAGAGGAAGTGGGCGCCTCGCGGTCAGAGCGACGGTTCCGCGAGTTGTGGGAGACATTTCTGCGGGAAATTGAGGATCAGGTCAATCACCTCCAGATCAACGGTGGGGTGGCGACCTTTGAGCAGGAGCGCGGCGCGGCGCGGCGCTCTGGATGGAATGAACGCTCCCGCGAGACCAATGCACGCATGTCCAACCCGCGCATGCGTCAAATGGACGCTGATGCACACATGGTCCAGGCGCGAGAACGAA
This sequence comes from Ktedonobacterales bacterium, assembly GCA_046704085.1. Classification (GTDB taxonomy): domain Bacteria; phylum Chloroflexota; class Ktedonobacteria; order Ktedonobacterales; family DATBGS01; genus DATBHW01. Next base: position 4,828 of record JBJKSJ010000257.1, read on the forward strand.
GGAGGCTCAGTTGATGAACGATCCCGTGGTGCTGGTGGTTGATGATAGCCCAACCGTGCGCAAAATTGTGCAATTGACGCTGCAACGCGAGAATATGCGCGTCATCACCGCTAGCGATGGGTTGAGCGCCCTGGCGGCGGTCGCCGATGAAGACCCGGACGTGATCCTTCTGGATATTATGTTGCCTCGCATGGATGGCTATAATATTTGCCGCATTATTCGGGATAAAAAGGAATTTCGCCATATCCCCATCATTATGTTGAGTGGGAAAGATGGGCTATTCGATAAAGTCAGAGGTCGGCTTGCCGGTTCCTCGGAATATTTGACCAAACCCTTTGATTCGGTGGAACTGGTGCAGTCGGTGAAGAGACAGTTAGCCAACGCGCCAGCCCGCGAGCGCAAGCGTCCTTTAGACCGCCCTGCTGCGCGCTTACGGCGGCGTGTCTGAGTTTGGCTGATGGATCTGCCAGAAGGGTGATTGACGTTACTCTCTCTGGTTCTTGAGAGTTTCTTTTGATAGATAGGTTGTGCTGCTGTGAGGCCCGACCACTGCTGTGGTCTGGGCCTGTCAGTGTATTTGCGCTTTTGGTAAACAGCCAGAGGCGTTTCTATTACCAGGAATCGTGAGGGAGCAGCGTTGCTCTCTCCTGAGGAGGAAAAACTTAATGCCCGGCGCGAAAGTTCTTGTTGTTGATGATAGCTGGACTGACCTGACGTTGATTGCAACGCCGCTCCGTGAGAGTGGCTTCGAGGTGATTACGGCGGTGGATGGCGATGAGGCGATGGAAAAGGTGTTGACTGAACGCCCGCAGTGCGTGGTGCTGGATGTGATCTTGCCCCGCCGCAATGGCTTTCAGCTTTGCCGCCAGATCAAGCATATGGACCTGGGGCAGGCTATTCCGATTATTCTGATGAGCAGCAAGAATACGCCCCTGGATAAACGCTGGGGGTTGCAACAGGGGGCCGATCTATATCTGACCAAGCCCTTCAATCGGGATGAACTGGTTGCCAGCGTGCGCAGATTAGTGTAATATCCCTTGCGGGAAGTGGGCCAATCTCCTCTGGCAACGCTGATGGGTTGCCAGGGAGCGGTGTGTATGGGGCTGGATAGACCGGCGCAGAGGAGAGCTATTGTGAGCGACAAGAACGATCCGCCTGGTGGAGAATCAGACTGGCTCCCCAGAACATCCGCGCGTGGGCGCGACAGTTTCGAGGAGCGCGCTAGCCGCCTACTCGGTGACAGAACGGAGAGAGCCGGTCAGAGTAGCGGGGCGATCATCCCTTTTGAGCCATTTGCCCGGCGCAAGTCAGGTGCGCTAGACCCTCAAAGCGTGTTCTCTCGCGTAACCGGCCCATTGGGTGGCTCCATGTTTCCGGCAGATTATGGCGGGGGGCAGATGACGCTGCGCGGCACGGTCAACCCGCTGACCGGCCTTGAGGAGCCTGTTGAGGAGCAGGGCGATCAGCACTTGATCTTTTCGCTGGAGAGTTATGAGTGTGGGTTCAAGGCGGAACATATCCAAACCGTTGAGCGTCTCCGGGAGGTTACGGTTGTGCCCAATGTCGCCCCCTGGGTTGAGGGCGTCATTCACTTGCGCGGGCAGATCATCTCGGTGGTGAATTTGCGCAGCTTTCTGGGTCTGGAGCGCCAGCCGCCCTCGTCGCGCTCGCGGGTAGTTGCCGGGCGAGTCGGCGATCTGGTGATCGGCCTGGTGGTCGATGGGGTCAGTGAGATGCGGGGCATTTTGCCAAACATGATACAATTGCAGCAGCTTTCACGGTTTGTTCCAGGCTGGGCTGCTCCCTATGTGACTGGCATCGCTTCACTGGCTACCCGATCAGTGCTGTTGATTGATATGGAGCGGCTGCTCTTATCAGAAAAGATGCACCAGTATCAACAAAGTTATGGCGCTCATGTGTGAGGGCGGGTTTGCGCTGAGCAAGCCTGTGTCCCGCTCTGAAGGCAGTTGCTTTTTAGTCAGGACACAGGCGCCGCGTGGCTGGTGGATAGATCCGCGCCTGCGGCGGCGCGCGCTGGGCGCCCATGCTCTCGCTCCGCTCTCGCGCCCGTGCCACGAGAGCAACGCCTGCGCAGGCTAAGACGAATATCGCTTTTAAGCGTCAAATGTCATAAGAGTGGGAGCCGGGGGCGTCTGCGCCGCAATGGAGGCGTCTTGCCCTGTGAAGATGAATGTGCCGTCTGGCGCAGCGGCGTGTGTAGCGTGATCCTCGATACATAGGAGGACTTGGGTATGAATCCTGATTCTGGTAAGGGCATGTCGCTTGCATTACGCATGCGCTGGACCATGCTGGCTGCTGCGGCGATCCCGACGCTGCTGATTCTGGGGCTGGGGGTCTGGGTGGTTCAGCGGCTCAATCTGACTGCTCAGGATCAGCTTGCGACCTGGATTGGCACCTTTGTCTGTGCCATTGTCGTGATGATCGTTGTGATGTACCTGGGCCTGCGCATTCAGCGCCAGATCCATGATCGCTGCATGGCGCTGGTGGAAGTCTGTAAAGAAGGGGTCGAAGGCTTCCGCTCGATGCGCGCTGACGTGGTTGGCGATGACGCCTTCGCTATGCTGGCGGCTAGCATCAATTCGCTGATGGACACCGCGCCGAACAGCGGCGAGGGGCGCGCCGCGGGCCACCCTCACGCCCCCCTTTATTATAAGGTTTACGCAGTGTGGGCGGTATGGGATGGTGTTAATAGTGTTGA